>CP069419.1:1304078-1630098 GCA_017569285.1 Clostridiales bacterium | reverse complement strand
CCTGGGGAGCACAGGCTCCTTCGAACTTAATTACATTGTTTCGCAACAAATGAGATTTACTTGTCCTTGTTCTGTTCAGGCAGTTGCGAATCAGAAGGGTTACAGTATAATGGATTTCGTCAAATTGTTGGAAATGATGTGAATTTCGGGTTATGGAAATGGAAGAAACGACTGTGGACAGGAAAAAGATTATCCGGCAGTGGATCCGGATTGTGCTGGGGCTGCTGGTGTTTTCCCTGGGGGTGCATCTGACAATCAAGGCCAATATCGGGCTGGCGCCATGGGATTGCCTGGGAATGGGTGTTGCGAATCATACACCGCTGAATTACGGGCTGGCGATGACGGTGATGTCGGTGATCATCCTGGGGATTGACCTGCTGCTGAAGGAACGGATCGGATACGGCACGGTGATCGACGCGCTGCTGACCGGAAATTTCGTGCAGATGTTCAATGACGTGGATTCGCTGCCGGAAAACAAAAGCATGATCCTCGGAATCGGGATCATGCTTGCGGGATTTGTGTTTATGGCGCTTGGAATGTGGATCTATATGCGCGGGGAGCAGTGCTGCGGCCCGCGGGATTCACTGCTGGTCGGCCTCGGGAAACGGCTGCCGAAGGTTCCGATCGGGGTTGTGGGAATGATGCTGTGGGTGACTGTTCTGCTGGCAGGATGGCTGCTGGGCGGGCCAGTCGGAATCGGAACACTGATCAGCGCCTTCGGCGCGGGGCTGGTGATGCAGGTGATTTACAACCTGCTCTGCTTTGAACCCCGGAAAGTGAAGCACCGGGATATCCTGACGGTGACCCGGATGCTGGTGCGGGCCGGGCAGTAAAAACGAAGGGAATCAATCCGGATAGGAGACAAGCTGAAGGGAGCGGCTGAGCGCGGCGACCTTCGAAGCCAGGGATTTCGGGACAATCATGACATACAGGCCGGTATCGGCTGCGGCATGGATCCGCACGGTATCGGCTTTTTCCATTCGGACAGACTGGGAACCGAAGAGCATCGGTCCACCGGTATTGCTGAAATGGTATCCGCCCTCCAGAAGGGACCAGGCGTCCGCCGGATAGATGCTCCGGAGGATCACTTCTTCGCCGTCTTCGGTTTTCCACCAGATGGACGCGATCCGTCCGGTACCGTCGGGAAGGGCCGCGTCCTCGGAAGAGGCGCAGTCGAACGTCATGCCGGCGGTATCGAGGAACGTCATGACCGGCACGGGAAAAGACTGGACAAGCGGCTTCATATCAGCCATGGAAGAAACCGCCAGAGCAGGAGAAGCGGTGAGCAGCGGCTGGGGAGCACCGGTCTTTTCCTTGTCCGGTTTGGGATGCGCCATAACCAGCACAAAGCATACCGCGGCAAAGAGTATGGCCGTAAGGATGCCGGAGATAATCCGGAGCACCAGGGTGACGACCTTTTTCGGGGCTTTCACGGCATCCTCCTTTCATCCGGCCGGACCGGGGCTGTATTCGTGAAAAACGCTGCCGCGCGGAAGGCGGGCATGGGTCTGTTCCGTTATTATAACGGGGGAAAAAACACCTGTCAAACGCCCGGAGACGGGCACGGGTTGCCCTCAAAAGGAAAACGATGTACAATATATAGTTACGGAGGGCTATGATATGCGGATTCGTGAATGCATACGGAAGATCCTGTGCGTGGCGGCGATCCTTTCGCTGGCGGCCGGACCGGCCCTGGCGGACGATGTGTCGCTGACCGAGATGTCCCTGGCGCTGGGCAGCAGCGTGGTCCGCTATCCCGCCGCGGACGGCATCGCGGATGAAACCCTGCGGGAAGCCGTGGATGAAAAGATGAAAGCCGGCCTGGATACGGATACGTACCTGGGACGGATGATGACGCTGATTTCCGAAGAGACCCTGCGGATTGAAACCACATGGGAAGGCGCAGTGCTGGGCGATGTGATCAGCTGTGTTGTCTCCGCGGAAGGCGCGCTGGCGGACAGCCGGAGTACCCACCGGTGGACATGGACCAACATCGACCTGCGCGACGGGCATGAGATTACCCTGGACGAGCTGTTTGCGGACGGGGAGACGGCCCGGGCGGCGCTGGAGGAATACCTGGACTTTGAAGTGGCGCCGGAGCTGAGCGCCCACCTGGCCAACAGCGAGCTGACGCCCCTGCCGGACGGATTCCGGCTGGAACGGACCGGCCTGACGCTGCTGTATCCCGTGAACCGGCTGAGCACCCTGCGGGACCGGGCGGGAGCGGTGAAAATCGGCTGGAACGAAATCCGGGGATACCTGGATGACGGGGAAGACGGCATTCCGGCGCGGATCGGCGCGGCGGAAATGATGACGCTGGACGATGAAAGCGCGGAACGGATCCGGGAAATGGCGGAAAGCGGCCGGCTGCCGGATATCCCGGTGGAAATCGGGGAAGGGCTGAAGGCGCTGACGGATCATTACCACATGCTGACGGATCCGGACGTGTATGAAGGCGGAAGGCTGTTTGCCCTGGAAGGCGCGTGCTTCCGGAACGTGTTCCTGATGACGGATTTCCTGAGCGAGAAATGGGACGACAGTATTGTGCAGGGAATCCGGATGGACCGTGGATGCGCCTGGGGCCTGTGCATCGGGGAAACCGCGCGGGAAGACTGGCGCACAGCGCTGGGCGAACCGGACGCGGAGACCGAACTGGACGCGGACAAGGCGGAGGCGAACCGGATGGAACCGGGCGCCTGCGATTACTATAACTGCGGTAATTACCAGCTGCGCCTGTACTGTAACGGGGACGGGATTTTAAGCAGCATTGTGCTGACCGAGTAACGAAAGACGGAGGAAAACATGGCTCAGAAGGGCACCAGGAGGAAACAGGCACCTGCATATTCGGCGGATACCATTGCCCTGCGGTATATGGGCGGCCTTGCGCTGATCGCGCTGGGCGTGATGGTGTTTATGGCGGTGGTGCTGCGGATGCAGGGCGAAGTGTTCGGCGGGCTGAGCCGGATCTGCCGCGGAATATGCGGCAGCCTGGCGGCGGTGCTGCCGATCCTGCTTGTGTGGGGCGGCGGACTGGTGATCTGGTCCGCGCAGCGGCAGGCGCCGGTGCGCCCGTGGGTGTTTGCGCTCCTGAGCTTTCTGGGGATCTGTACCTTTATTATGCTGATCAGCCCGGGCGGCATGGAAGCGCTGGACCGGCAGGGAAAGACCTACGACGGGGTGATCGGCAAGGCATTCTATGACTGCTCCATGACCGGATCCGGCGGCGGGGCGCTGGGCGTACTGCTCGGCTGGCCGCTGTGGAAACCGCTGGGACCGGCCCTGGCCATCGTGATCATCTTCCTGGCGACGCTTTTCTGCCTGCTGATGATGGTGAACCTGACGCCCGTTCGGATCAAAGACCTGGTGACCGGCGGGGCGGGAAAACTCCGCGATCAGCGGCAGCAGGCGCAGATGCAGGCGGAACAGCAGCAGCTGGCATGGCAGCAGCAACAGGCCATCCAGCAGCAACAGCAGGCCGCGTGGCAGCAGGAGCAGCAGCGCCGGATTATTGAACAGCAGCAGGCCCAGACGGCCTATGCCGTACAGCAGAATGCCTGGCCGCAGGCGGGCGGAGAGCATCCGCAGAATGCGCAGCCGGGCATGCAGCCCGGAGCGTACCCGGGCAATACCGGCGTGGAAGCCTGGCAGGAGCAGCTGACCAACCGCCAGGCGGCGGGCAATCAGGCGGGTCACCAGAGCCGGATTTTCGGCCGGAAGGATGAAGGCAGTCCCGCAAAGGCGGAACGCCCGCGCATCAGCCGGATTTTCGGCAGGAAGGAAGAGGAATACGACGGACTGGTTGATACCCAGAGCACCGCGGCCGCTGCCGCGGCAGCCATCCGCCATGCGCAGAAGACAACGGAAAAACCGGCACGGCGCACCGTGACGGATACACCGATCACGAAGCCGGAAACCCTGTGGAACACGGTGACGGAAGAAGCGGAAGCCGAGGCGGCCGAAAGGGTGAAGAAGCCGCAGCCGGCGAAGATCCGGACGGCGCCCGAAAACATGGACAATTACCGGCGGCCGCAGCCGGCGGCGGAAAAGAAACCCGCTGCGGCACCGGCACAGGTACCGATGGATATGCCGGAGCAGCGGCCCGCGGAAAAACCCGCGGAGGAGACGGCGCGTACGCCGCGCGCGGCGCGGACCGCCGCACCGGCAACGGCGACACCGGTACCGGGGGCGAAACCCCAGACGATCGGGGAGCAGGCTTACAAGCCGACGCTGAAGCTGCCGCCGCGGGATGAGGCGGAAGAGCCGGAAGAAGAAATCTGGATGCCCACGCCGTACAACTATCCGCCGATTACCGACCTGGCGCTGCCGAAACCCCCAGAAGGAAATACCGCCGAAGAGGATTTCATGCGCTCCCGGAAGCTGGAGGAAACCCTGGCCAGCTTCAAGGTACAGGCGCGCGTGGTGAACGTGACCCACGGCCCCGCGATCTCCCGCTTTGAGCTGGAGCTGGCATCGGGCACGAAGGTCAACAAGGTGGCGGAGCTGGAGAAGGATATCGCTTATAATATGGAAGCGACGTCCATCCGGATTGAAGCGCCGATTCCCGGCAAGAGCCTGGTCGGCGTGGAAGTGCCGAACCGGAAGGTGGCAACCGTTACCCTGCGCGAGGTGCTCTCGAGCGAGAAGATGCAGAACGCCAAGTCCCTGCTGACGGTGGCGCTGGGCAAGGATATTGCCGGAACGCCGATCGTGTGCGACCTGGCCAAGATGCCGCATATGCTGATTGCCGGCCAGACCGGCAGCGGTAAATCCGTGTGCATCAACGCGATTATCAACAGCTTGCTGTACCGGGCAAGCCCGGACGAGGTGCGGATGATCCTGGTGGACCCCAAGGTGGTCGAACTGCAGTGCTATAACGGTATTCCGCACCTGCTGATCCCGGTGGTGAACGATCCGCACAAGGCCGCGGCCGCGCTGGCCTGGGCGGTGGCGGAGATGATGGAGCGGTACGACAAGTTCGCGGAGCGCAAGGTCCGCAACCTGGACGGATACAACGCGGTGCTGGGCGAGCATGAGAAGCCCATGAGCCGGATCGTAATCATCATCGACGAGCTGGCGGACCTGATGATGGTCTGCAAGAAGGACGTGGAAGAATATATCTGCCGGCTGACGCAGCTGGCGCGCGCGGCGGGCATCCACCTGATCGTGGCAACGCAGCGTCCGTCCGTGGACGTTATCACCGGCCTGATCAAGGCAAACATCCCGAGCCGGATCGCCTTCAAGACCGCGAGCTATGTGGACAGCCGGACGATCCTGGACCGGAACGGCTCCGAACAGCTGCTGGGCTGGGGCGACATGCTGTACCTGCCCACGGGTTCCTTTGCCCCGACGCGGGTGCAGGGCTGTTTCCTGAGCGACGAGGAAGTCAACCGGATCGTGACGCATGTGCGGGACGCGAACCCGAGCACGTATGATCCCGACATCCTGGAGAAGCTGGAGCAGATTGCGAACGGCGCAAACAATGACGCGCCCGGCGCGGACATGATCGGCGGAACGGCCGACATGGGCGGCAGCGACGGCAGCCTGTTTGAACAGGCGGTGGAATACGCCATCGCTGACGGACAGATCTCCACCAGCACCCTGCAGCGGCGGCTGAAGATCGGATATGCCCGGGCCGGCCGGCTGACGGACGAGATGGAGGAACGGGGGATTGTGGCGGCCAAGGACGGCAGCAAGCCCCGTAAGTGCCTGATTACCCGGGAAGAATGGGAAGAAATGAAACAGGTATCGGAAGTGTAAACCATGGCCAACATGATCGATTATCTGGTATGGCGGGGTGAGCTTACGCTGGAGGCCAGTCCGTGGAACGAGGTGGACGGCCTGCTGCTGGCGACCCTGAGCTACCTGAATTTTCACGGCATCCAGCATCCGAAGGGATGGACGCTGGAGGAGCTGAAGCGGCTGGACGCCGTGATTCCGTCCACGAGCAGCAGTTATCCGCTGCGGAAGCAGGCCTTTGAAGGCATGGCGGACAGCATCCGTTTCGGCAAAAGCCGGGTGCACCATTTCATCGCGATGACCGATGAGACCAAGACCATGCAGTTCTCCGCGATGTGCGTGGACCTTCCGGACGGCACGATGGGCGTCGCGTTCCGCGGAACGGACAATACGATGATCGGCTGGCGCGAGGATTTCAACATGGCGTACCAGACCCGGGTGCCGGGCCAGATCGCCGCGGAGTATTACCTGACCCGGGCGGCGCAGGCAACCGACCGGCCCCTGCGGGTAACCGGCCACAGCAAGGGCGGCAACCTGGCGGTATACGCGGCAGCGTCCGTGGCGCCGGAGGTCCAGGACCGGATTGTGAGCCTGCAGGTATATGACGGCCCCGGCATGAACCGGGAGATCTCCTCCGGAGAGGGTTACGAAAGGATCCGGGACAAAATCCAGTCCTACATTCCCCAGACGAGCATTATCGGCCTGCTGATGGATTACTACCAGCCGTACACGGTGGTGAAATCGATTGCGGGCGGAATCAGCCAGCATGATCCCATGACCTGGCAGGTATACGGAAAGCACTTTGAGGAGCTGCCCGGGATTGACCGGACCGCCGGGCTGATCTGCGAGACGCTGCACGAATGGCTGCAGAACAGCACGCCGGAACAGCGGGGCGCCTTTGTGGACGCGATGTTCCAGATGGCGGACGGCATCAATGCCACAAAGATGAGCGACATCACGAACGAAAAACTTCGCAGCATGTGGAAAATGTTCGGCAGCCGGAAAGAAATTGATCCGGAACTGCGGCGGGTTTTCAGCCGGCTGACCGCGCAGGCGGTGACCCTGGGCTTCGGCAACGTGGTGGAGCGCGTGCGCGGAAAGCGGGAGGAAGGCGTGGAAGAACGCGCCTGGGAAACGATGATTCCGGACGAAGAGGACGAAGCGGCGGAGGACGAAAAAAAGGACGAAAACCCGTCTTGACAAACGGGGGATATTATGGTAAAAACTCTACCGGTACCGATCTTTAAGGCGATACGGGATATCGGCAAGATTCGGGCGGAAGGGCGTGTGCCGCTGTGCGGCAGGCGCATCAGTCACGCAATCCGGGCTCTGCCGATTCACCGGCAGGGTCTTTTTTTACGGACATGGAAAGGAACGCGCGATGACTGTGAAACAGGTAATAACCGCGGAAATGCGGAAGGATGCCATTCAGCAATCAGGCGGCGTATTTATTTTTCCCGGCTTCTGCGATGTGCACGTGCACTATCGGGAGCCGGGTTTTTCTTATAAGGAAACGATCGAAAGCGGCAGCCGGGCGGCAGCGCGGGGCGGATACACCGCCGTGTGCGCGATGCCGAACCTGAACCCGGTGCCGGACAGCCTGCCGCACCTGGCAGAGGAAGAAGCGCTGATCCGCGCGGCGGGGGACATCACGGCGGTTTACCCCTATGCGGCGCTGACCGTCGGGGAGAAGGGACAGGAGGCCGCGGACCTGGAGGAGCTTGCTCCGCAAGTGATTGCCTTCTCGGATGACGGCAAGGGCGTCCAGTCCGAAAGCATGATGCGCAGCCTGATGGAGCGCTGCCGGAAGCTGGGGAAGATCATCGCGGCCCACTGCGAGGATGAAACCCTGGTGCGGGGCGGATACATCCACGACGGCGTGTATGCCCGGGAGCACGGGCACAGGGGCATCTGCAGCGAGAGCGAATGGGGCCCGATCGCCCGGGATATCCGCCTGGCAAAGGAAACCGGATGCGCCTACCACGTATGCCACATCAGCTGCAGGGAGAGCGTGGAACTGATCCGGCAGGCGAAGAGGGATGGGGTGGACATCACCTGCGAAACAGGGCCGCATTACCTGCTGATGGATGAGAACGACCTGCAGGAGGACGGCCGGTTCAGGATGAACCCGCCGATCCGCGCGAAGGAAGACCGCGAAGCGCTCCTGGAAGGCCTGGTGGACGGAACGATCGACATGATTGCGACGGACCACGCGCCGCACAGCGCGGAGGAAAAGAGCCGCGGGCTGGCGGGAAGCGCCTTCGGGATTGTGGGGCTGGAGACCGCCTTCCCGGTGCTGTATACCGGGCTGGTGCGGAAGGGCATCCTGCCGCTGGAGCGGCTGATTGACCTGATGGCCTTCAATCCCCGGGAACGGTTCGGGATCTCCCTGGCGGCGGGAGACCGGACGGAATGGGACCTGGGCCGGGAATACGAAATTGATCCGGCGGAGTTCCTGAGCATGGGCAAGGCAACACCCTTCGCGGGGTGGAAGGTTTTCGGCCGGTGCGTCCGGACGGTGCATAATGGAAAGACGGTTTACGAAGAAACGGTGAAATAAAGGAAAGCGGAGGAAAAGAAAATGGCGAAACGGACAGATATCAAGAAGGTACTGATCATCGGCAGCGGCCCGATCGTGATCGGCCAGGCGGCGGAGTTTGACTACGCCGGCACCCAGGCGTGCCTGGCCCTGAAGGAAGAGGGCTACGAGGTCGTGCTCTGCAACTCCAACCCGGCGACGATCATGACGGACACCTCCATTGCGGACAAGGTGTACATGGAGCCGCTGACCCTGGAATACATCGCCAAGATCCTGCGCTATGAGCGGCCGGACGCCATCGTGCCCGGCATCGGCGGACAGACGGGCCTGAACCTGGCCATGCAGCTGGAACGCAAGGGTGTGCTGAAGGAGTGCGGCACGGAGCTGCTGGGCACCTCCAGCCGGAGCATCGAGCGGGCGGAGGACCGCGAGCTGTTCAAGGAAATGTGCCAGAGCATCGGTGAGCCGGTGATCCCAAGCGAGATTACCTACAGCCTGGAAGAGGCGAAGAAGGCGGCGTTGGACATCGGCTATCCGGTGGTGCTGCGGCCCGCGTTCACCCTGGGCGGTACCGGCGGCGGCTTCGCCTACAATGAGGAAGAACTGATCGAGATCGGCACGAATGCCTTCCGGCTGAGCCCGGTGCACCAGGTGCTGATTGAAAAGAGCGTGCGCGGATACAAGGAGATCGAGTTCGAAGTCATGCGGGACAGCAATGACAAGGCGATCACCATCTGCGGCATGGAGAACGTGGACCCCGTAGGTGTGCACACCGGCGACAGCGTGGTGGTGGCGCCGATCCTGAGCCTGAACGACCACGACCTGAAGATGCTGAACGACAGCGCGATCCGCATCATCCGGGAACTGAAGATCGAAGGCGGCTGCAATGTGCAGTTTGCCCTGAACCCCGAAAGCAGCGAATACTTCCTGATTGAGGTCAACCCGCGGGTGAGCCGGTCTTCCGCCCTGGCGAGCAAGGCCAGCGGATACCCGATTGCCCGGGTGACTGCGAAGATTGCCCTGGGCATGGCGCTGGAGGAGATTCCGGTGGCCGGCGGCAACGCGGCCATGGAGCCGAGCCTCGACTACATTGTGGCGAAGTTCCCGCGGTTCCCCTTCGACAAGTTTACTGACGCCAGCAACATGCTGGGCACCCAGATGAAGGCGACCGGCGAAGTGATGGGCATCGGCAGCAACCTCGAAGAGTGCATGCTCAAGAGCGTACGCAGCCTGGAGACGGGCGTATGCCACCTGCACATGGCGAAATTCGACGGAATGAGCCGCGAAGAGCTGCTGGACTATGTGTCCGAATTCCGCGCGGATACCCTGTTTGCGGTGACGGAGCTGCTGCGCCGCGGCGAGCCGATTGAGACCGTCCACGAAAAGACCATGATCACCGGGCTGTTCCTGGAAAGCCTGAAAAAGATCACGGAGATGGAGAAGGTCCTGGCGGCGGCGCCGGGAGATACGGCGGTGCTGCGGCAGGCCAAGGAAATGGGCTTCGGCGACAAGGCCATCGCAGGCTTCTGGAACATGAAGGAGACCGATATCTACGCGCTGCGGAAGCAGAACGGAATCGTGCCGGTGTTCCGCATGGTGGATACCCTGCATACCGGCAAGTACATCGCTTACCTCTACTCCAGCTACACCAACAAAAACGATTCCATCCTGACGGACAAGAAGAAGATTGTGGTGCTGGGCGCCGGCCCGATCCGTATCGGCCAGGGCGTGGAATTCGACTACTCCACGGTGCACGCGGTACAGACCATCCGCCGCGCCGGATACGAAGCGATCATCATCAACAACAACCCGGAAACGGTTTCCACCGACTACACCACGGCCGACAAGCTGTACTTTGAGCCGCTGACGCCCGAAGACGTGATGGCGATCATCGACTTTGAGCAGCCGGAAGGCGTGATTGCCTCCCTGGGCGGCCAGACGGCCATCAACCTGGCCCAGCCGCTGATGGACCGCGGCGTGAAAATCATCGGAACGGACTGCGCCGCCATCGAAAAGGCGGAGAACCGCGACAGCTTCGAAAAGATCCTGCTGGACCTGAACATCCCGCAGCCGAAGGGCCGGGCGGTGACCCGGATTGAGGACGGTGTGCAGGCCGCGGCGGAGATCGGCTACCCGGTACTGGTACGCCCGAGCTTCGTGCTGGGCGGCCGCGCGATGCAGATCGTCGCGAACGAGGATCAGCTGCGCCACTACCTGAAGACTGCGGTGGAAATCGACGCGGACAAGCCGGTGCTGGTGGACAAGTACATCCGCGGCAAGGAAGTGGAAGTGGACGCGATCTGCGACGGCCGCGACGTGTTCGTGCCCGGCATCATGGAACTGGTGGAACGGACCGGTATCCACTCCGGCGACTCCATCTCGGTGTATCCCGCCTTCTCCATCAGCAACCGCGTGAAGGGGATCATCCTGCAGTACGCGAAGAAGCTGGGCCTGGGCATCGGCATCATCGGCCTGTACAACATCCAGTTCATCGTGGATGAGAAGGAAGACGTGTATATCATTGAGGTGAATCCGCGCTCCAGCCGGACCGTGCCCTTCCTGAGCAAGTCCACCGGATACTCCCTGGCGGATATCGCCACGGAGGTCATCCTCGGCAAGAGCCTGAAGGAACAGGGCATCTTCGACCTGTATCCCGAAGAGAAGAAACGCTACTATGTCAAGGTGCCGGTATTCAGCTTCAACAAGATCAAGGGCCTGGACGCCTACCTGAGCCCGGAAATGAAATCCACAGGCGAAGCGATCGGCTACGATGACAAGCTGAACCGCGCACTTTACAAGGCGCTGCAGGCCGGCGGAACCCGCCTGCAGAACTACGGCACGGTGCTGGCGACCATCGCGGACCGCGACAAGGCGGAAGCGCTTCCGCTGATCCGCCGGTTCTACAACCTGGGCTTCAACATTGAGGCGACGCCCGGCACCGCGAAGTTCCTGAAGGAGAACGGCATCCGCACGCACATGCTGAAGAAGATCAGCGAAGGCAGCAATGAGATCCTGGAAAGCATCCGGCAGGGACATGTGGCCTACATCATCAACACCCGGGAGATCGGGGCGACGGACTCCGAGCATGACGGACTGCAGATCCGCCTGACGGCGACCGAGAACAACGCGACGATCTTCACCAGCCTGGATACGGTGCGGGTGCTGCTGGACGTGCTGGAGGAGACGACCCTGACCATCTCGACCATCGACGCGTGAGGACAAGATGAAGGAACAAAAACTGACCGTAACGGAAAACCGGGCGCTGACTGAAAGCGTATACCGGATGGAGCTGGCCGGCGAAGCGCTGGAGGCGCAGAAGCCTGGGCAGTTTGTGAACATTCGGCTGGACGGACTGTTCCTGCGCCGCCCGATCTCCGTGTACGACTCGGCGGAAGGCCGCCTGATGATCATCTACAAGGCAGTCGGGAAGGGCACACGCCAGATGACCGGGCTGAAGCCCGGGGCGGAGCTGGATGTGCTGACCGGGCTCGGCAACGGATATGACCTGGACAAGGCTGGGGACCGGCCGCTGCTGCTGGGCGGCGGCGTCGGCGTGCCGCCGCTGTACCTGCTGGCGAAGCAGCTGCGGGCGCAGGGGCGCGCGGTGAGCGTGGTGCTCGGGTTCAACACCCGGACGGAGGTGTTCGGCGAAGAAGAGTTCAAAGCGCTGGGCTGTGACGTGACCGTGACGACGGCGGACGGGAGCTACGGAAAGCGCGGATTTGTGACGGACGCGCTGCCGGAGGAATACAGCTTCTTCTACACCTGCGGGCCGGAACCGATGCTGCGGGCAGTGTACCGCGCGACAAAGACCGGCGGGCAGTTCAGCTTTGAGGAACGGATGGGCTGCGGCTTCGGCGCCTGCATGGGCTGCAGCTGCAAAACCATTACCGGATACAAGCGGATCTGCCGGGAAGGCCCGGTGCTGGAAAAGGAGGAGATCCTGTGGGCAGACTGACAACGACGCTGTGCGGGATCGAGCTGGACAATCCGGTGATCCCGGCGAGCGGCACCTTCGGATTCGGATATGAATTCGCACAGTGGTATGATATCAACATCCTGGGGACCTTCTCCTTCAAGGGAACCACGAAGGATCCCCGGTTCGGCAACCCGACGCCGCGGATCGCGGAATGCCCGGCGGGCATGATCAACGCGGTGGGACTGCAGAATCCGGGCGTGGACCGGGTGATCAGCGAGGAGCTGCCGAAGCTGAAGGAAGTTTTCCGTAAGCCGGTGATGGCGAATGTAAGCGGATTCAGCGTGGCGGATTATGCCGAAACCTGCGCCCGGCTGGACGGGGAAGAACAGGTCGGCTGGCTGGAGGTGAACATCTCCTGCCCGAACGTGCACGGCGGCGGCATGAGCTTTGGCACCGACCCGAAGGCGGCGGCTGAGGTGACCCGCGCAGTGAAGCAGGTGACCACCAAGCCGGTGATCATGAAGCTGAGCCCGAACGTGACGGACATCACCGCCATCGCGAAGGCATGCGAGGACGCCGGGGCGGACGGAATCAGCCTGATCAACACACTGCAGGGCATGCGGATTGACCTGCGGACGCGCAGGCCGGTGCTGCGGAACGTGATGGGCGGCGTGAGCGGCCCGGCAGTGTTCCCGGTGGCGCTGCGCATGGTATACCAGACGGCCCGCGCGGTGTCTGTGCCGGTGGTCGGCATGGGCGGTGTAAGCAGCGCGGAGGACGTGCTGGAAATGATGATGGCCGGTGCGGCCGCGGTGGAGGTCGGGGCAGCGAACCTGACAGACCCGATGGCCTGCAAACGGATCATAGAGGAACTGCCGGAGGCCATGGACCGGTACGGCATCCGGGAACTGAGCGAGCTGGGAGGGAAGAACTGATGGGAAAAGACGTAATCATCGCCTGTGACTTTGACAGCGCCGAAAGAACGTTCGCGTTTCTGGACCGGTTTACCGGACGGAAGCCGTTTGTGAAGATCGGCATGGAGCTGTACTACGCGGAGGGGCCGGCCATCGTGCGGGAACTGAAGCGCCGCGGGCACAAAATTTTCCTGGACCTGAAACTGCATGACATCCCGAACACCGTGAAGAAGGCCATGGCGGTCCTGAGCCGGCTGGACGTGGACATCTGCAACCTGCACGCCGCGGGAACAAAGCGGATGATGGAAGCCGCGCTGGAAGGCCTGACCCGGCCGGACGGCACCCGGCCGCTGCTGATCGCGGTGACCCAGCTGACCAGCACGGACCAGGAAGCGCTGGAAAAAGACCTGTGGATTGAGAAACCGATTGACGAAGTAGTAATGCACTATGCCCGGAACGCTCGGGAAGCGGGCCTGGATGGCGTGGTTTGCTCCCCGCTGGAGGCCGGCAAGGTGCATGCGGCCTGCGGGGCGGACTTCCTGACGGTGACGCCGGGGGTGCGGTTCGCGGACGGGGATGTCGGTGATCAGAAGCGCGTGATGACCCCGGCGGAGGCGAAGAAGGTCGGAAGCGATTACATCGTGGTCGGCCGGCCGATTACGGCGGCGGAAGACCCGGTGGCGGCATATGAGCGCTGCCTGCGTGAATTTACGGAAGGAGAATAAAACCGATGACAAGACAGGAAATCAACCAGCTGATCGCACAGGACCTGCTGAAAATCAAGGCCGTGTTTTTCCGGCCGGAGGACCCCTTTACCTGGGCCAGCGGGATCAAGAGTCCCGTATACTGTGACAACCGCCTGACGCTGACCGCGCCGGAAGTGCGGACCGATGTTGAACAGTGCATGGCGAAGGTCATCGGCGAGGAATATCCGGAAGTGGAAGTGCTGATGGGCACCTCGACCTCCGGTATCGCCCACGCGGCGATCACCGCCCACCTGATGGAACTGCCGATGGGCTATGTGCGCGCCGGCGCGAAGGACCACGGCCGCCAGAACCAGATTGAAGGCCGGCTGGAGCCCGGCCAGAAGGTCGTGGTTGTGGAAGACCTGATCTCCACGGCTGGCAGCGCCCTGGAAGTGGTGGACGTGCTGCGGAAGGCCGGCGCGGACGTGCTGGGCATCGTGAGCATCTTTACCTACAACATGCAGAAGGGCATTGACAACCTGCGCGCGGCGAACGTGAAGAACGTTTCCCTGACGAACTTCGACGTGATTGCGGAGGAAGCCGCGAAGGCCGGCTACATCCGCCCGGAGGACATCTCCCGGCTGATCCGGTTCCGGGACAATCCCTCTGATGGCAGTTGGGCGAACCTTTGACAACCCGCTGTGCGGGAAATTTTGTCAAAGGTGAGGTCAACCGAAAGGAAGCGGTCTCCCCAGTGGGGAGCCGCGACCATTGAGGTTGCGGAACGAACCTTTGACAACCCGCTGTGCGGGAAATTTTGTCAAAGGTGAGGTCAACCGAAAGGAAGCGGTCTCCCCAGTGGGGAGCCGCGACCATTGAGGTTGCGGAACGAACCTTTGACAACCCGCATGTAATGAAGACAGACTGAATGACGGGAGGGAAACCATAATGCGCAGCATTATCGATGTACCGGACCTGACACCGGCAGAGCTGGACGCGCTGATGGATACGGCGGAGGATATCATTGCCCGGCCGGAGAAATACAGCGATACCTGCCGGGGAAAGAAACTGGCAACGCTGTTTTTTGAACCCAGTACGCGGACGCGGCTGAGCTTTGAAGCGGCGATGTACGAGCTGGGCGGCAACGTGCTGAGCGTGACCGGCGCGGGAACAAGCTCCGCCGCGAAGGGTGAGAGCGTGGCGGATACCGCCAAGACTGTATCCTGCTACGCGGATATCATTGCCATGCGCCATCCCAAGGAAGGCGCGGCACTGGTGGCGGCAAGGAGCGCTTCCGTACCGGTGATCAACGCCGGCGACGGCGGCCACTGCCATCCGACCCAGACGCTGGCGGACCTGCTGACGATCCGCCGGGAAAAGGGACGCCTGGACCACCTGACAGTGGGCCTGTGTGGCGACCTGAAATTCGGCCGGACGGTGCACTCCCTGATCAACGCCATGAGCCGGTATGAGGGGCTGAACTTTGTGCTGATCAGCCCGGAGGAGCTGAAGGTTCCGAGCTACGTGAAGAACGATGCCCTGAAGAAAAAAGGCATTCCCTATACGCAGACCACCGACCTGATGCAGGTGATCGGCGACCTGGACATCCTGTACATGACGCGCGTCCAGCGGGAGCGCTTCTTCAACGAAGAGGATTACCTGCGCCTGCGTGACAGCTATATCCTGACACCGGAGAAGCTGAAGAAAGCCCGGCCGGACCTGAGCGTGATGCATCCGCTGCCCCGGGTGAACGAGATCAGCGTGGCGGTGGACGATGACCCGCGGGCCTGCTACTTCAAGCAGGTGCTGAACGGGAAGTACATGCGCATGGCCCTGATCCTGATGCTGCTGGGACTGAAAGCCAAGTGAACTGAACGCCAACCGAAAGGGGAGGTTTTCCGATGAATGTGGATTCCATCCGGGACGGGATTGTGATTGACCATATCGCGCCGGGCAATGCCATGAAGCTGTATGACCTGCTGGGGCTGGCGGAGCTGGACGTGCCGGTGGCGATGATCACCAATGTGGTTTCCGCCAAGCGCGGCCGCAAGGATATCATCAAAATTGACGCGGAAATTCCCGTGGACATCAATGTGATCGGGTATGTGGATCCTGAAGCCACGGTGAATATCATCCGGCACGGCGAACTGGTGGAGAAGAAGCGGATCGGCATGCCGGAAACGCTGGTGAACGTGCTGAAATGCAAGAACCCCCGGTGCATCTCCTGCTGCGAACAGGAGCTGGACCAGATTTTCCACCTGGCGGATCCCGAAAAGCGGGAATACCGCTGCGTATGGTGCGAAGCCAAGGCTGCGGATATCTGACAGAATCATCCCCGCCCGGAAGCGCAAATGCCTTCCGGGCGGTTTTTTTCACGCAATCCGGGATTTTTGCATCACCGCATGGAAAAAACCGGGAATAGCAGAATGGAAAAGTATCAACCAGAACGGACAAAACACGAACGTTCAAAACCGAACGTTCGTGTTTTTGGGTCTATTTCCGGATTATTTATGATTTTTGCGTTGACAATGTTCGGATTTAGGACTATTATGATAACGGAAATTCAGCGATTGGCGCGGCTGACACCGCGGAAAGCAAAGGAGCGACGGATCGATGAAAAAGGTCGGGATCATCATGGGCAGCGACAGCGACCTGCCGGTGATCAGAAAAGCGACAGATATGCTGGACAGCCTGGGGATTCCCTATGAAGCCCATGTATACTCAGCACACCGTACACCGGTCCAGGCGCGGGACTTCGCGATCCGCGCGCGGGAAAACGGATTCGGTGTGCTGATTGCTGCTGCGGGAATGGCCGCGCACCTGGCGGGCGCCATCGCAGCCAACACCACCCTGCCGGTGATCGGGATTCCATGCACGGGTCCCTGCCTGGAAGGGCTGGATGCGCTGCTGAGCACCGTTCAGATGCCGACGGGGATTCCGGTGGCTACGGTGGCGGTGAACGGCGGCGGAAACGCCGCGCTGCTGGCGGCCCAGATCCTGGCGCTGGAAGACGCCGGACTGGCGGAGAAGCTGGAAGCCAAGCGGGAAAAGGATGCCCGGAACGTGCTGGAGAAGGACGCCGGGATCATGGCGAGGCTGAAGGAAGCCAAATAATATCAATAAGGAAAAGAGCGGGGAAATATGGGAGGATATTTCGGAATCGCATCCAAGAACGACTGCATGCTGGACGTGTTCTTTGGCGTGGACTACCACAGCCACCTGGGCACCCGGAGAGCCGGCATGGCGGCGTGGGACAAGGAAATCGGACTGCAGCGCAAGATCCACAACATCTGCAACGCGCCGTTCCGTACGAAATTTGAGCACATCTTTGAAGAAATGCGCGGCACATCGGCCATCGGCTGCATCTCGGACGCAGATCCGCAGCCGCTGCTGATCCGCTCCAACCTGGGCACGTACGCGATTTGCATGACCGGTGTGATCAACAACGCGGACGCGCTGATTGAGCAGTACCTGAGCTTCAGCGGCGGTCATTTCGATTCCATGACCGGCGGCCAGATCAACCAGACCGAGCTGCTGAGTGCGCTGATCAACCAGAAGAGCAATTTCGCCGAGGGCATCCGTTTTGCCCAGAAGTCCATTGTCGGCACGGCATCCATCCTGATCCTGACGGAGCGGGGTACGCTGATTGCCGCGCGGGACCGCATGGGCCGGCTGCCGGTGGCGGTTGGAAAGCGGGAAGACGGATACGCGGTCGCGTTTGAATCCTTCGCGTATCACAAGACGGGATTTGAAGATGTCTGCGAGCTTGGGCCTGGGGAAATCGTGGAGCTGACGCCCGACAAGATGACCCGGCTGTCCCCGCCCTTGAAGGAAAAGAAGATCTGCTCCTTCCTGTGGAGCTATTACGGATATCCCACCTCCACCTACGAGGGCGTGAACGTGGAGGAGATGCGCTACCGCAACGGTGCGATCCTGGCGGAAAACGACAAGGCAGCCGGGCGGAATGACCCGATCGACTACGTCGGCGGCGTGCCGGATTCCGGTACCCCCCACGCGATCGGATACGCCAACGAGAGCGGCGTTCCCTTTGCCCGGGCGTTCATCAAATACACGCCCACTTGGAGCCGCAGCTTTATGCCGGCCAGCCAGAAGGACCGGGACAAGATCGCGAAGATGAAGCAGATCCCCGTGAACGAACTGATCCGGGGCAAGAACCTGCTGTTTGTGGATGACTCCATCGTCCGCGGAACACAGCTGCGCGAAACGGTTGAGTTCCTGTACGAAAGCGGCGCCAAGAGCGTGCATATGCGCAGCGCATGCCCGCCGATCATGTACGCCTGCAAGTACCTGAACTTCTCCCGCTCCAACAGCGATATGGAACTGATTGCCCGCCGGGTGATCGTGGAGCTGGAAGGCGAGGAAGGCCTGAAGTACATCGACGAGTACGCCGACGGCAGTACAGAACGCGGGAAGAAGCTGCGGGAAACGATCTGCGAAAAATTCCATTTCGCTTCCCTGGAATTCCAGACGCTGGAAGGCGTGATCAAGGCCATCGGCCTGAATCCGTGTGAACTCTGCACTTACTGCTGGAACGGTAAAGAATAAAACGTACAGCGAACCAGCTCCAAGAACCAGAAACAATGAACGAGGATGAGGAACTGGAAAGATAACGGACGGAGGATAAAAGTCCATGATTGAGAATTCGAAATCCGAAGCCTACGCGGCGGCTGGTGTGGATATCACCGCGGGATACCGCGCGGTAGAACTGATGAAGAAGCATATCAGCCGGACCAAGACTCCCGGCGCCGACACGGAAGTGGGCGGTTTCGGCGGCCTGTTTGAGCCGGACCTGGCGGGCATGAAGCAGCCGATCCTGGTTTCCGGAACGGACGGCGTCGGCACCAAGCTGAAGATCGCCTTCCTGATGAACAAGCATGACACAATCGGCATCGACTGCGTGGCGATGTGCGTGAACGATATCATCTGCTGCGGCGCGCAGCCGCTGTTCTTCCTGGACTACATTGCCTGCGGCAAGAACGTTCCGGAAGTAATCGAGCAGATTGTGAAAGGTGTATGCGACGGATGCGTGCAGGCCGGCGCCGCGCTGATCGGCGGCGAGACGGCGGAGCATCCCGGCATGATGCCGGAGGATGAGTACGACCTGGCGGGTTACACCACCGGCATTGTGGACAAGGCAAAGATGATTGACAACAGCCGGATGAAGGCCGGGGACGTGATCATCGCGCTGGCCTCCTCCGGAGTTCATTCGAACGGCTTCAGCCTGGTGCGGAAGGTGTTCGACGTGGAGAACGCAGACCTGACCAGCCCGGTGGAACGGCTGGGCGGGAAGAGCCTGGGAGAGGCCCTGCTGGAGCCCACCCGCATCTATGTGAAGCCGGTGCTGGCGCTGCTGAAGGAAGCGGACGTCAAGGGCATCAGCCACATCACCGGCGGCGGATTCTACGAGAATATCCCGCGGAGCATTCCGGACGGCCTCGGTGCGAAGATCGAACGCAGCAAGGTCCGGGTACTTCCGATTTTCGACCTGATCGCGGAAGCGGGGAACGTCAGCGAGCGCGACATGTTCAACACCTACAACATGGGCGTGGGCATGAGCATCGTGGTGGCTCCGGAAGACGCGGAGAAGGCGCTGAATATCCTGCGGGATTACGGCGAGGACGCCTATATCATCGGCGAGATCGAGGAAAGTACGGAAAAAATCACGATTGTCTGACCGACAGACGGAGGTGCGTATGAGCGGAAAAGCCCGTATTGCCGTACTGGTTTCCGGCGGCGGAACCAACCTGCAGGCGATCCTGGATGCCGGAGCACGGGGGGAGATCCCGGACGGCGAGGTGGTTGTGGTCATCAGCGACCGGGCCGGCGCCTATGCGCTGGAGCGCGCGGCGAAAGCCGGAATCCCGGGCCTGGAGATCAACAAGAAGGCCTGCGGCGGACAGGCTCCCTTCGAGGAGAAGCTGATCGCGGCGCTGGAGGAAAACCGGATTGACCTGATCGTGCTGGCAGGGTTCCTGAGCATCCTGACTGAGAACTTTACGGCCCGGTACCCCCGCCGGATTATCAATGTGCACCCGAGCCTGATTCCGAGCTTCTGCGGCGCGGGGTTCTACGGACTGAAGGTGCATGAGGCGGCACTGGCCCGGGGCGTAAAGGTAACCGGCGCGACGGTGCATTTCGTAAACGAGATCCCCGACGGGGGAGAGATCATTGCCCAGAAGGCTGTGGAGATCCGGGACGGTGACACACCGGAGATCCTGCAGCGCCGGGTGATGGAACAGGCAGAGTGGATTATACTTCCGCAGAGTGTGGAGAAGGTTTCCGCGGAAGTAGCAGCCCGGAAGGCATAAATACAAGGAGGAGAAGGACAACATGGACATCTATCGCATCAATACCCCGGAAGAACTGCTGGAGAACAACACGTATCCCGGACGCGGCATCATCATCGGCAAGACGCCGGACGGAAAGAAAGCCATGACGGCCTACTTCATCATGGGCCGCAGCGAGAACAGCCGGAACCGGATCTTCACCGAGAAGAACGGCGAAGTGTTCACCGAGCCCTTTGACGCCGCGAAGGTGCAGGATCCTTCCCTGATCATCTACGCCGCCATCCGGACGTTTGAGAATAACCTGATCGTGACCAACGGCAACCAGACCGATACGATCTACGACGGCCTGAAGGACGGCAAGTGCTTCAGCTGCGCGCTGGAGAGCCGTGAATTCGAGCCCGACGGCCCGAACTTTACCCCCCGCATCAGCGGCATGCTGACCTTTGCCGACGGGGACTTCACTTACCAGATGAACATCCTCAAGAGCGCGGACGCAGAAGGCTCCGCATGCAACCGCTTCACCTACAAGTACGCGCCAAAGAGCGGACTGGGCCACTTCCTCCACACCTATGTGTGCGACGGCAACCCGATTCCGACCTTCCAGGGCGAGCCGGAGCGCATCGCCATCTGCGACTGCATCGACGAGATGACCGAGCGCGTATGGAACGCCCTGAACGAGCAGAACAAGATCAGCCTCTATGTCCGCTATGTGGACCTCGAAACCGGCGCTGTGGAGAACCGCCTGGTGAACAAGAACAAGTAATAAAGGAGACAGGACCATGAAAGAATTTGAACTGAAGTATGGCTGCAACCCCAACCAGAAGCCCGCGAAAATCTACATGAACGACGGCAGCGAGCTGCCGATCCAGATCCTGTCCGGCCGTCCGGGCTACATCAACTTCCTCGACGCGTTCAACTCCTGGCAGCTGGTCAAGGAGCTGAAGGAAGCGCTGGGACTGCCCGCGGTCACCTCCTTCAAGCATGTGAGCCCCACCTCTGCCGCGGTTGGCATTCCGCTGAGCGATGACCTGAAAAAGGCCTGCTTTGTGGATGATATCGAAGGCCTGGATGATTCCCCCCTGGCGTGCGCCTATGCCCGTGCCCGCGGCACCGACCGGATGTGCTCCTTCGGTGACTGGGTGGCGATGAGCGACGTGTGCGACGTGACCACCGCGAAGATGCTGAAGCGCGAAGTTTCCGACGGTGTGATCGCCCCCGGTTACGAGCCTGAAGCCCTGGAGATCCTGAAGACCAAGCGCAAGGGCAACTACAACATCGTGCAGATTGATCCGAACTATGTACCGGAAGCCCAGGAGCGCAAGCAGGTGTTCGGCATCACCTTTGAACAGGGCCGGAACAACTTCGAAATCAACCGGGCGCTGCTGAGCGAGATCGTGACGAAGAACAAGGAACTGCCGGATTCCGCGGCACGCGACCTGATCATCGCCCTGATCACCCTGAAATATACCCAGTCCAACTCCGTGTGCTACGCGGTGGACGGACAGGCCATCGGCGTGGGCGCCGGCCAGCAGAGCCGCATCCACTGCACGCGGCTGGCGGGCTCCAAGGCGGATACCTGGTTCCTGCGGCAGCATGAGAAGGTCCTGAACCTGCCCTTCCGGGCGGACCTGGGCCGGCCGGAGCGCGACAACGTGATCGACGGCTATATCAACCAGAACGAAGAAGACGTCTGTGCGGACGGCAACTGGCAGAAGTACTTTGAGACCCAGCCGGCGCCCCTGACCGATGCGGAGAAGAAAGCCTTCCTGAGCACCCGCCAGAATGTGGCCCTGGGCTCCGACGCGTTCTTCCCCTTCAGCGACAACATCGAACGTGCGTACCGCAGCGGCGTGAAGTACATCGCCGAGCCCGGCGGATCCATCCGCGATGACGCCGTGATCGAATGTGCCGACAAGTACGGCATGACCATGTGCTTCACTCACATGCGGCTGTTCCATCATTGACGGAGAGCCATCCGCGCTTCAGCGCGGCGAATGGCTCCCGTGCTACAGCTGTCCATTCCCGCGAGCCGCAGGCGATGCGGGAATGGGTAACAGCGATCGCACTGCATGGTGAAATTCAATAAATCATAGCGAGGACAGAATATGAAGCTGATGGTGATTGGCGGCGGCGGCCGTGAACATGCCATTATCAAAAAGCTGCGGGAGAATCCCGCGGTGGATACCATCTGGGCCCTGCCGGGAAACGGCGGCATCGCGGCGGACGCGACCTGCGTGCCGATCAAGGCGACCGACATTGACGGAATTGTCCGCTTCGCGAAGGAAAACCCCGTGGATTACGCGGTGGTCGCACCGGATGATCCGCTGGTGCTGGGCTGCGTGGATGCGCTGGAAGCAATCGGGATTCCCTGCTTCGGGCCCCGGAAGAACGCGGCCATCATTGAAGGCAGCAAGGTGTTCTCCAAGGACCTGATGAAGAAATACGGCATTCCGACCGCGGAATACCGGGTGTTTGACAACGCGGAAGATGCGCTGGAGTACCTGAAGGAAGCGCCGATTCCCACGGTGGTGAAGGCGGACGGCCTGGCCCTGGGAAAGGGCGTGACCGTGGCCATGACCCGGGAGGATGCGGAAGCTGCCGTGCGCGAGGCCATGGAGGACAAGAAATTCGGCGCGAGCGGCGACCAGATTGTGATCGAAGAGTATCTGGAAGGGCCGGAGGTTTCCGTGCTGAGCTTCACGGACGGAACCACTGTGGTGCCGATGATTTCCAGCATGGACCACAAGCGCGCCGGGGACGGCGATACCGGCCCGAATACCGGCGGTATGGGCACGGTGGCGCCGAACCCCTTCTACACCGACGCGGTGGCTGCGCAGTGCATGGAAACGATTTTCCTGCCCACGATCCGGGCGATGAAGGCGGAAGGCCGTGAGTTCCGCGGCTGCCTGTACTTCGGCCTGATGATTACGAAGGACGGGCCGAAGGTGATTGAGTACAACTGCCGTTTCGGCGACCCCGAAACCCAGGTGGTGCTGCCCCTGCTGGAAAGCGACCTGCTGACGGTGATGCAGGCGGTGACGGCCGGGAAGCTGGCGGAGTGCGAAGTGAAGTTCCGTGACGCGAACGCGTGCTGCGTGGTGCTGGCTTCCGCCGGGTATCCGGTTTCCTACAGCAAGGGATATGAGATCACGATTCCGGCGGATGTGCTGCCCCATGTGTATGTGGCGGGCGCCGCGGAAAAAGACGGAAAACTGGTGACTTCCGGCGGGCGGGTGCTGGGTGTGACCGCGGTGGCGGGAACCCTGCAGGAAGCGCGCGACGAAGCCTACGCGATGGCGGACCGGATTGAGTTTGAAAACAAGTACTGCCGGCGGGATATCGCGGCACGGGCGCTGAACGCCTGAAAAAAGCACAGCAATCAGGAGAGACATTATGGTCTACAGAATATTTGTGGAAAAGAAACCCGGCCTGGACAACGAAGCCCGGGCACTGGAGAATGACGCGAAAACGCTGCTGGGCATCCAGGGCCTGGAGAAGGTCCGGCTGCTGAACCGCTATGACGCGGAGAACATTTCGGAAGAGCTGTTCAATTACGCGGTGAAGACCGTATTCTCCGAGCCGCAGCTCGACATCGCGACGACCGCGGTGGATACGGAAGGCGCGACGGTTTTCGCGGTGGAATACCTGCCCGGCCAGTTTGACCAGCGGGCGGACTCCGCGGCCCAGTGCATCCAGATCATCAGCCAGGGCGAACGGCCGCTGATTCACAGCGCGCGCCTGTACGTGCTGTACGGGAACCTGGGAGACGCGGAAATCGCGGAGATCAAGAAGTATGTGATCAACCCGGTGGAAGCCCGGGAAGCTTCGCTGGAAAAGCCCGCCACGCTGAAGGCTGAATACGCTGTGCCCACGGAAGTGGCCACGCTGGACGGCTTTACCGCGCTGGACCGGGCCGGCCTGGAGCGCTTTGTGGAAAGCTATGGCCTGGCCATGGACGCGGACGATATCGCGTTCTGCCAGGAATACTTCCGGAGCGAGAAGCGGGAGCCCACCATTACCGAGATCCGGATGCTGGACACCTACTGGAGCGACCACTGCCGCCACACCACCTTCCTGACGGAGATCGACGGGGTCACCTTTGAGGATCCGGTGCTGGAGAAGGCATACGCGGATTACCTGGCGGTGCGGAAGGAGCTGGGCCGGACCAAGCCGGTCTGCCTGATGGACATCGCCACCGTGGCGGTGCGCTGGCTGAAAGCGAACGGCAAACTGCCGAAGCTGGATGAGAGCGAAGAAATCAATGCCTGCACGGTCAAGATCGAAGTGGAAGCCGACGGGAAGAAAGAGCCCTGGCTGCTGCTGTTTAAGAATGAAACCCACAACCATCCGACGGAGATTGAACCCTTCGGCGGCGCGGCTACCTGCATCGGCGGCGCGATCCGCGACCCGTTGAGCGGCCGGGCCTATGTCTACGGCGCGATGCGCGTGACCGGCGCGGCCGACCCGACCGTGCCCGTGAGCGAAACGATTCCCGGTAAGCTGCCGCAGCGCAAGCTGGTTTCCACGGCGGCGGCCGGATATGCCTCCTACGGCAACCAGATCGGCCTGGCGACCGGTATTGTGGATGAGATTTACCATCCCGGCTATGCCGCGAAGCGCATGGAAATCGGCGCGGTGATCGCGGCGGCGCCGGCGGAAAACGTCCGCCGGGAGCGTCCGGCCCCCGGAGACGTGGTGATCCTGCTGGGCGGAAGCACCGGACGCGACGGCATCGGCGGCGCGACGGGCTCCTCCAAGGCGCATAACGCCCACAGCGTGGAGACCTGCGGTGCGGAGGTCCAGAAGGGCAACGCACCTGAGGAGCGCAAGCTGCAGCGCCTGTTCCGGAACGGCGATGCCTGCCGGATGATCAAGCGGTGCAATGACTTCGGCGCGGGCGGCGTGAGCGTCGCCATCGGCGAGCTGGCGGACGGGCTGGAAATCAACCTGAACGCGGTGCCGAAGAAGTACGAAGGACTGGACGGCACGGAACTGGCGATTTCCGAAAGCCAGGAACGGATGGCCGTTGTGGTTGCGGCGGAAGACGTGGATGCGTTCCTGAAGCTGGCCGGTGAGGAGAACCTGCAGGCCTGCCCGGTGGCGGTCGTGAAGGAAGAGCCGCGGCTGCGGATGAACTGGAACGGTAAGACCATCGTGGATATCAGCCGCGAATTCCTGAATTCCAACGGTGCGCCGAAGCATATCCGGATCAACCCCGCAAAGCCGGAAGACTGGCAGCGGAAGGTTTCCGGAAGCTTCACCGACAATATGAAGGCCATGGCCACGGACCTGAATATGTGCTCCAAGCGCGGCCTGGGCGAGCGGTTTGACTCCACCATCGGCGCGGGCAGCGTGATGATGCCCTTCGGCGGAAAGAACCAGCTGACCCCCGTGCAGGCGATGGTACAGAAGGTAAGCATGGAGCAGAAGCATACCGACGACTGCTCCCTGATGGCCTGGGGATACAACCCCTTTATCACGGAAAAGAGCCCCTACCACGGCGCCTACCTGGCGGTGGTGGAATCCGTGAGCAAGCTGATTGCCTCCGGCGCGGAGTTCAGTGACGTATACCTGACCTTCCAGGAATACTTTGAGAAGCCCGGGAAGGACGGACGGCGCTGGGGCAAGCCCCTGGCGGCCCTGCTGGGTGCCTTTGAAGCCCAGAAGGCGCTGGGAATCGGCGCCATCGGCGGCAAGGACTCCATGAGCGGCTCCTTTGAGAAGCTGGACGTTCCGCCGACACTGGTCTCCTTCGCGGTGACCATGGCGAAGACCGGCGACATCATTTCCCCGGAAACCAAGCAGGCCGGCCACAAGCTGGTGCTGCTGCACACGGAAACCAACGCAGACGGACTGCCGGATACGGCATCCCTGCTGGCCACCTTTGACAAGGTGACAAAGCTGGCCCGGGAAGGCAAGGTATATGCCTGCTTTACGCCGGGACTCGGCGGAATCGCCGAGGCGGTCATGAAGATGAGCTTTGGCAACGGCCTGGGCGTCCGCTACGCGGAGGGCTGGACGGTCGATGAGCTGACCTGCTACCGCTACGGCGACTTCCTGGTGGAGACGGATGACGCGGAAGCCGGCCGGCTGCTGGGCGAAGTGACGGACGACGGCAGACTGACCCTGGGCGACGAAAGCATTTCCCTGGCCAGCCTGCAGTGCCTGTGGGAAGACAAGCTGGAATCCGTATATCCCTGCAATATTCCGACACCGGATGAGAAGGCGGAGAATATTTCCTTCCCGGCGGAAAGCTGGGCGGCGCCTGCGGTGAAGACCGCGCGGCCGCGGATTCTGATTCCCGCGTTCCCCGGAACAAACTGCGAATATGACAGCGCCCGGGCGGTCCGGGATGCCGGCGCGGATGCCCGCATCATGGTGATCAACAACCTGACGGCGGAAGGCATTGCCCGCAGCGTGGAGGATTTCGCCCGCGAAATCGGCCGGAGCCAGGCGATCTTTATCCCCGGCGGCTTCAGCGGCGGCGACGAACCGGACGGCAGCGCCAAGTTCATTACCGCGTTCTTCCGGAACCAGGCGGTCCGCGAGGGTGTGACCGAGCTGCTGGAGAAGCGCGACGGCCTGATGTGCGGTATCTGCAACGGCTTCCAGGCCCTGATCAAGCTGGGACTGGTGCCCTTCGGAAAGATCATCGACACGGATGAGACCTGCCCGACGCTGACCTTCAACATCATCGGCCGCCACCAGAGCCGCATGGTGCGGACCCGGATCGCGAGCAACCGCAGCCCCTGGCTGCAGGGAACCCAGGTCGGGGATATTTACTCCGTACCGATCAGCCACGGCGAAGGCCGTTTCCTCGCAGATGACGCGACGATTGCCCGCCTGATCGAAAACGGGCAGGTTGCCACGCAGTATGTAGACCTGGACGGCAACGCGACGATGGATGTGCGCTTCAACCCGAACGGCAGCCGCATGGCAATTGAGGGCATCACGAGCCCTGATGGCCGTGTATTCGGCAAGATGGGCCACAGCGAGCGTGTCGGCGCCGGACTGTATAAGAATGTACCCGGCAATTACGATATCCGGATGTTTGAATCCGCAGTGAAATATTTCAAAGGATGAGAACCAACGAACCATAACAAGGAGGCAGACCATGGCATACCTTACCGACATTGAGATTGCACAGCAGTGCAAAATGCAGCCCATTACCGAGATTGCGAAAAAGGCCCATGTCGATGAGAAGTACATCGAGCAGTACGGCCGCTACAAAGCCAAGATCGATCCCGCCCTGATCACCGAGACCGACCGGAAGCCCGGCAAGCTGGTGCTGGTGACCGCGATCACGCCGACTCCCGCCGGAGAAGGCAAGACCACGACCACGATCGGCCTGGCTGACGGCCTGAGCCGGATCGGCAAGGACGTAACCGTGGCGCTGCGCGAGCCCAGCCTGGGCCCGGTGTTCGGCGTCAAGGGCGGCGCCGCCGGCGGCGGCTATGCCCAGGTCGTGCCCATGGAGGATATCAACCTGCATTTCACCGGCGATTTCCATGCCATCGGCGCGGCGAACAACCTGCTGGCGGCTATGCTGGACAACCATATCCAGCAGGGAAATGCCCTGGGAATCGACGTGAAGAAGATCACCTGGAAGCGCTGCGTGGACATGAATGACCGGCAGCTGCGGTTTGTGGTGGACGGCCTCGGCGGCAAGGCAAACGGCGTTCCGCGTGAGGACGGCTTTGATATCACCGTGGCCAGCGAGATCATGGCGGTGTTCTGCCTCGCCAGCGATATGGCGGACCTGAAGAAACGCCTGAGCCGGATCATCGTGGCGTACACCTATGACGACAAGCCCGTGACCGCCGGCGACCTGAAGGCGACCGGCGCCATGGCGGCCCTGCTGCGCGACGCGCTGAAGCCGAACCTGGTGCAGACGCTGGAAGGCACTCCCGCGTTCGTTCACGGCGGACCGTTCGCGAATATTGCCCACGGATGCAACTCTGTGATGGCGACCCGCATGGCGATGCGGATGGGCGACTATACCGTGACGGAAGCCGGCTTCGGTGCCGACCTGGGCGCGGAGAAGTTCCTGGACATCAAGTGCCGGATGGCGGGCCTGACCCCCGACGCGGTGGTCGTGGTCGGCACGGTGCGCGCACTGAAGATGCACGGCGGCCTGGACAAGAAGCAGCTGGCCACCGAGGACCTGGCGGCCCTGGAGAAGGGTATCCCGAACCTGCTGCGCCATGTGAACAATATCACGACCGTTTACCAGCTGCCCTGCGTGGTGGCGATCAACCGCTTCCCGACGGACACCGACGCGGAGATCGATTTCATCGTGAAGAAGTGCCGCGAGCTGGGCGTCAACACCGTGCTGAGCACCGTGTGGGCGGAAGGCGGCAAGGGCGGCGAGGAGCTGGCCCGCGAAGTGGTCCGGCTGTGCGAGGAGGAGAAGGGCAACTTCACCTTCAGCTATGACCTGGATATGAGCATTGAGGAGAAGCTGGAAGCCGTGACGAAGAAGATCTACGGCGGCGCCGGCGTTGCCCTGACTCCTGCGGCGAAGAAGCAGGCGGAACGGCTGACCGAGCTGGGCTTTGACAAGCTCCCCATCTGCGTGGCCAAGACGCAGTACTCCTTCTCCGACGATCCCGCCCTGCTGGGCGCACCGGAAGGATTCACCGTGACCGTCCGCAACCTGAAGGTTTCCGCAGGCGCCGGCTTCCTGGTCGCACTGACCGGCGAGATCATGACGATGCCCGGCCTGCCGAAGTCCCCGGCGGCGGAACGCATCGACGTGGACGAGAACACCGGCAAGATCACCGGCCTGTTCTGATCGCAGATATAAAGCAAGGCACACGCGCTTCGGCGCGTGTGCCTTTTGTGATGTTCGGACAGATTATTTACCCCTATGTTCTTTCTTCCAGGCTTCGATCTGTTCGAGGCGTTCCTTATATTTGGCTTCCAGCCCCTGGGTGGTGGGGTGGTAGAACTTCCGGTCCTTCAGGGCATCAGGCAGGCACTGCATGGCCGTGATCTTTTCCTCATAGTCATGCGCGTACTGGTAACCCTTGCCGTAGGACAGGTTTTTCATCAGGGTGGTGGGGGCGTTGCGGATGACGAGCGGAACCGGTGCGTCCGGCTCCTTCTCGATGGCTTCCTTTGCCTCCATGGTGGCAATTTCCATCGCGTTGGACTTGGACGCCAGGGACATGTAAACCACGGCTTCCGCCAGGTGCACGTTGCATTCTGGCACCCCGATGAAATGGCAGGCCTGGTAGGCGGCCACCGCAACCTCCATGGCCCGCGGATCGGCCAGGCCGACATCCTCGGCAGCAAAGCGCAGCACCCGCCGCGCGATGTACAGCGGATCTTCGCCGCCCTCGAGCATCCGCATCATCCAGTAGACGGCGGCATCGGGATCGGAATTGCGCATGGATTTATGCAGGGCGGAGATAAGGTTGTAATGCTCCTCGCCGTCCTTGTCGTACATGAGGTTTTTCCGGCTGAGGCACTGGGCGACGATCTCATCCGTCACATGGATTCCGGTTTCCCCGGCTTCGCCGTTGAGGACGACCATCTCCAGCGTGCTCAGGGCGCTGCGGGCATCTCCGTTGCAGAAGCCGGCGATGGCGTCCAGGGCTTTTTCGCTGATCGTGACGTGGTCCCGCCCGAAACCGCGCTCATCCGTGAGGGCCCGGCGGAGCAGGGACAGGATATCCTCCCGGCTGAGGGCCTGCAGCACAAAGACCTTGCAGCGGGACAGAAGCGCGCTGTTAACCTCGAAGGAAGGGTTTTCGGTGGTTGCGCCGATGAGCACGATGCTGCCCTTTTCCACAAAGGGAAGGAAGGCATCCTGCTGGGCTTTGTTGAAGCGGTGGATTTCGTCCACAAAGACGATCGTCCGTGCGCCGTAGACACGGTTTTCTTCCGCTTGCTGCATGACCTGGCGGATTTCCCTGATGCCGCTGGTGACGGCGGAGAAATCGATGAACGCGGCCTTGGTCCGCAGGGCGATGACCCGGGCAATCGTGGTTTTGCCGACGCCGGGAGGACCCCAGAAGATCATGGAGGTAATGACGTCCGACTCGATCAGGCGGCGCAGCACCTTCCCCGGGCCCAGCAGATGCCGCTGGCCGGCAATTTCATCCAGCGTGGCCGGACGCATCCGGGCTGCCAGCGGCTGGCCGGCCGGGTTCGGCGTTTCTTCCGGCAGCAGGGTGGGTTCGTTCATGGGAGCGCCTCCGTTTTCCTTGATATGCTTATTATAACGTATATCCAAAGGAAAGAAAAGCGAACAAAAGCGGACAGGATCCGGGACGGTTCCCGGAAGAAGGCCGGTTGACATTCGTCCGGAGGAGATGACATAATAAGTAAAAGAGCTGAAAATTGCAGCCTGCCGACAGATGCATCGGACAGAAAGGGACGGAACGTATGGATATTAAATCGCTGGTTTCACAGATGACCCTGGAGGAGAAGGCCGGGCTTTGCTCCGGCGACGATTTCTGGCACACCAAGGCGGTGGAACGCCTGGGGATTCCGAGATCCATGGTCAGCGACGGCCCGCACGGGCTTCGGAAGCAGGACGACAAGGCAGATCACCTGGGAATCAACGACAGCATTAAGGCGGTGTGTTTTCCTACCGCATGCGCCACAGCGGCATCCTTTGACCCGGAACTGATCCGGGCGATCGGGGAAGCCATCGGGGACAGCTGCCAGCATGAACGGGTATCGGTGGTGCTGGGGCCCGCGGTGAACATCAAGCGGAGCCCCCTGTGCGGGCGGAATTTTGAGTACTTCTCCGAGGACCCCGTTCTCGCCGGCCGGATGGCCACGGCGATGATCCGGGGCGTACAGAGCCGGAATGTGGGCACCAGCATCAAGCATTTTGCGCTGAACAGCCAGGAGCACCGCCGCATGAGTTCCTCCTCCGACGCGGATGAGCGGACCATCCGGGAAATCTATTTTCCGGCGTTTGAGATGGCGGTGAAGGAAGCACGGCCGTGGACGGTTATGTGTTCCTACAATAAGATCAACGGGGTGTTTGCCTCGGAGAATGCCTGGCTGCTGACGGACGTCCTGCGGAAGGAATGGGGATTTGACGGATATACAGTGTCCGACTGGGGCGCGGTATCCAACCGGCCGGCCGGGGTGGCCGCGGGGCTGGACCTTGAAATGCCCGCTTCCGGCGGCGCCAATGACCGGAAGATCGTGGAAGCTGTCCGGGGCGGAAAGCTGGATGAAAAGCTGGTGGACCAGGCATGCGAGCGGATCCTGGGGATTGTGTACCGGTACCTGGAAAACGCGAAGCCGGATACGCCGTGGGATATGGAAGCACAGCATGCGCAGGCGGCGGAGGCCGCAGCGGAATGCATGGTCCTGCTGAAAAACGAAGGAGAGCTCCTGCCGCTCGGCAAAGAGGACCGGATTGCGTTTATCGGCGAATTTGCGGAGAAACCGCGCTTCCAGGGCGGCGGAAGCAGCCATATCAACTGTTTCCGGGTAACGGGCGCCCTGGAAGCCGCCGGAAGCCGGGGACTGCAGGTAGAGTTTGCCCGCGGGTATTCCGTGGAAAAGGATGAAGCGTCCGAACCGGATATTGCCGCCGCGGCGGAAGCGGCCAGGCGCGCGAAGGCGGCGGTGGTGTTTGCGGGCCTTCCGGATTCCTATGAGTCCGAAGGATATGACCGTACGCACCTGCGCCTGCCGGAATGCCAGAACCGTGTGATTGAGGCAGTGGCGGCAGCCAATCCGAATACCATTGTGGTGCTGCATAACGGCGCCCCGGTGGAGATGCCATGGATCGGCCGGGTGAAGGCGGTCCTGGAAGCCTATCTCGGCGGACAGGCGGTCGGGGAGGCGGCGGTCCGGGTGCTGTTCGGCGATGTGAATCCGTGCGGACACCTGCCGGAAACGTTTCCGATACGGCTGGAGGATAACCCCTCTTACCTGTTCTACGGCGGGGAAGGGAATGTGGCGGAATACCGGGAGGGCGTCTTTGTCGGCTACCGGTATTACGACAAAAAGCGGATGGAGGTCTTGTTTCCCTTCGGACACGGGCTGTCCTACACCACGTTTGAGTACAGCGGGCTGAAGCTGAGTGCGGACAGGATCCGGGATACGGAGGAACTGACGGCAACGGTGACCGTAAAGAACACCGGGAACCGTGCCGGTAAGGCGGTGGTCCAGCTGTATGTCGGAGATGTGGAAAGCACGCCCATCCGGCCGGTGCGGGAACTGAAGGATTTTACGAAGGTGCTCCTGCAGCCCGGGGAAAGCCGGGAGGTGTCCTTTACGCTTGGAAAGCGGGCGTTTGCTTACTGGAACCGGCAGATTCACGACTGGCATGTGGAAACGGGCGCGTTTACCGTGGAGGCCGGCGGATCCAGCCGGGACCTTCCGCTGAGCGCGGAGGTGACGGTGGAGTCCACAACGGAGCTGCCGCACTGCTATACAGCGGACAGTATCTTTATGGATATTATGGCCGATCCGAAAGCCGCGCCGGTGATGCGGGAATATATGAAGGAAGCAGCCGGGATGTTCGGGAACGGCGGCGGCCAGGACAGCGGATCGGATGCGGCAAAGGAAGCAATTTCTGATGAAATGAACCTGGCCATGATGAACTATATGCCCCTTCGCGGCGCTGCCAGCCTTGGCGGGGGCTCCGCGGAAGATGTGGAAAAACTGGTGGAAAAACTGAACAGCATATTATGATGCGCAACCACAATATATTGTGGTGGAAAACCGGAACGGAATACGCCGTTCCGGTTTTATTCCGCCCTTTTTTCCGACAAAGCAGATGAATTTCCGGTAAAACCGGTAGAAAACGGGCAAAACCACAAAAAGAACAATAATTAACAAACGTTGGTTTACAAGGGTTGATAACGATACCATAACTTTCGGGGCATGTGCAAAAAGGGGAAGAATGTATGCAAATCCTACATTTTGTGCTTGCAAAAAAGGGAGAGGGAGGGTATACTGTTCCCTGCATGATGTGACGAATCGGAATGATATTTAACCGTTTTGTGCTGATGATCCGGCATAAAGCGATTCATGTAAGGAGACCCAGCCGCGTGATCAGAAAGCTTGTTTGCCTGCTTCTTCTGTTTGCCCTGTGTGCAGTCGGGACAGCGGTGTCAGAAAGCACACAGATCACCGCGGGAGACTGGGCGTTCACACATGCGCCAGAAGAATCGGTCCTGCTGCTGCGGGAAGACGGAATAGCGGTCTTTAAGGGGCAGGAATACAGCTGGACCGGTGACGGGGAATTCATCCGGCTGGCCGCGGAGAGCGGAGAAGAGATTTCACTCCGTTTCGTGACCACCGAAGAGAAGACCCTGCTTTACATCCCGACGGAGTATATCCGCGCGGAGGAGTATCCCGGCGAAGGCCTGTACGGAGCATGGATCGGGAAGGAACGTGAAGGAAGCACCTTCATCTTCCGGGAAGACAACCGGTTCCTGGAGGACGGAACGTTTACCGGAACCTTCCGGATTGACGAAGAGGCCGAATCATTCCTGCTGGTTTACATCCGGTATTTTGATGACACGCTCTGCTATTTCCACATGGACGGGAATGACGCCCTGACGGTGGATTACCCCTGGACCATGGTGGAAACACAGGCAGCCCCGGCGCCGTAAGGCATACGGCCGCAATCCGGAACAGCCCGGGCGCGGCAATCCCTTTGAGCTTCTTTTAGCGGAGGCTAAAATTTATATTTTTTATAGGAGGATTCTTATGAAAAAGGTACTTGCCCTGGTTCTGGCCACCATCATGGTCCTCAGCATCAGCGCCGCTTTTGCTGACAAGACCCCTCTGACCCTGTGGTCCATCGCTGTTGAAGGCGACTCCAACCGTGCTGCCTACCTGGCCGCCGTTGATGCTTTCAACGCTGCGAACCCCGATTTCGAAATGACCATGGAACCCACCGAGAATGAAGCCTACAAGACCAAGATCAAGGCCGCTATGAACGCTGGCACTGATCTGCCGGACATCTTCTTCACCTGGTCCATGTCCTTCCTGGGCGACTTCGTCAACGCCGGCCGCGTGCTGTGCCTGGATGACGTCCTGCCCGAGTACAAGGACAAGCTGACCGACACCGTGCTGGCCAACACCACCTATGAAGGAAAGCACTACGGTGTGCCGCTGACCATGAACGTGGTTACCCTGTTCGCCAACATGGACCTGCTGGCCAAGGTTGGCTGCGAAAAGGTTCCGGAGACCTATGACGAGCTGATCGAAGTCTGCAAAGCCCTGAAGGCTGCTGACATCATCCCCTTTGGCGTTTCCGGCAAGGAAAACTGGTGCCTGTCTGAGTACACCGAGCCCCTGCTGGTGAAGACCATCGGCGCCAAGGGCCTGGAAGACTGCTACACCGGCGCTGCTTCCTGGGACCAGCCCGGAGTCATCGAAGCCATGAACAAGTTCATTGAGCTGAAAGAGTACATCGATCCCAACGCTGCCGCCCTGGGCAACGAAGAAGTGAAGCAGGCCTTCATCGATGGAAAGTACGCTTTCTATCAGAATGGTTCCTGGAACTGCGGCGACATTTCCGACAAGGCTCAGTTCACCGCTGCTGCCTGCATGTTCCCCGTGGTTGACGCTGAAAAGGCGACCCTGTACGAAATGGTCGGCGGCCCCAACGATACGCTGGCTGTTACCGCTACCTGCGCGGATCCCGCTGTGTGCGCGAAGGCCGCTTTCGACCTGGGCTGCACCATCTCCCGCGAAGGCAACCTGAATGGCGCCGGCCTGCCCACCTGGGCCGTGGACTATGACACCACCAACGTCAAGTACCTGAGCAATCAGGTTGCTGAGATGGTCGCTCAGTCCCAGGGCATGGTCCTGTTCGGAGACAACTTCCTGTCCGCTGATGCCGCCAACACCTATCTGGACTTCATCGCCCAGATCTTCGCCGGCGATATCGACGCTGAAGGCTTCGCCAAGGGCCTGGCTGCTGAACTGCAGGCTCAGTAATGTATCCGTAAAGGATCATTATACAGTCAAATCCCAGTGAATTCAGGGAGACGGTCCCCAAAGGGGGAACCCGGCAGGGACCGCCTCCCTCCTTTTCTTGAAGGGGAATTTCAGAAATGAAAAAGACGATAGGTTACCGGATCAACATTTTCCTGTTTTTACTTCCGGCGCTCTTCCTGTTTATAGGCGTGCTGATCGCGCCTATTGCCATGTCCGCATTTTACAGCCTTCATAAGTGGAGCGGATTTGATACGCCGGTGTTCATCGGCCTCAAAAACTATGTGGAACTGTTTACCAGCATGTCCATCAATTTCCCGCGGGCATTGAAAAATGCCCTTCTGCTGGCACTGTTTTCCGTAATTATCCAGCTCCCGTTTGCACTGTGGCTGGCCCTGAAGCTGGCAAAGGGGGTTCGGGGAGAACGGTTTTTCCTTTCCGTATTCTTCCTGCCCGTGCTGATTTCCACCGTTGTTATCGGCCAGCTGTGGATCAAGATCTACAACCCGGAATACGGCGTACTGAATACGCTTCTGCGGAGCCTGGGGCTGGACAGCTGGTGCCAGATCTGGCTGGGAGACCGGAATACAGCGCTTGGAGCGGCTTTTGTCCCGATGCTGTGGCAGTATGTGGGCTATCATATGCTGCTGATGTATGCGGGAGTCAAGAGTGTTCCGCCGGAACTACGGGAAGCCGGCATGCTCGATGGCTGCAATGACAGCAAGCTGAACCGGTACATCGTTATTCCCTATATCAAGCCCATCCTTCGGGTCAGCGTAATCTTTGCGGTTACAGGCTCCCTGAAAGCTTTTGACCTGATCTACGTTCTTACCAACGGCGGACCGGTCCACGCAACAGAAGTGCCCAGCACGCTGATGATTAACCTGCTGTTCCTGCGCAACCGCTACGGCATGGGATCAGCAATCGCTGTGATGCTGATTCTGCTGTGCTTCCTGTTTGCGCTGCTGATCAATATGATTTTCAGAAAGGATAAGGTAGTATGAGCACAGTTGAAATCAAAGCCGGCCGGGCTCATACTGCCGGCAACAAGCTTTCGGTCCGTACGGTGCTGATCTTCACCGTTCTGATTGTATGGGCGTTTGTCAGCCTTTTTCCAGTTTACTGGATGCTGACCTTCTCCCTGAAGAACAATTCCGAAATATTCGGATCCAATGTGATCGGACTGCCGAATTACTGGGCGTGGGAGAACTATGACCGGGCGCTGCACACCGGCAGTATGGGCCGGTATTTCCTCAACAGCCTGGTTATTGCCGTATCTTCCATCCTCTTTACACTTATTGCGGCAGTTATGGCGACTTACGCGATGACGCGGCTGGTGTGGAAGGGCCGGGAGACCATGAACAAGTTCTTCATGCTCGGGCTGACCATCCCGATCCACGCGGCCATTGTTCCCCTATATGTGGTGCTCAGCAGGGTAGGCATGCTGAACAGTTACGGAGCGCTGATCATTCCCTATTCAGCGTTCTCGCTGGCGATGGCGATCCTGATCAGTACCGGGTTCATGGGGGACATTCCCTATGACCTGGACGAGGCCGCCTTCCTGGACGGCTGCGGTGTCTGGGGAATTTTCTTCCGCGTCATTGCCCCGCTGATGGTTCCGGCGGTTTCCACCGTGGGTATTTATACCTTCCTGCAGTGCTGGAACGAGCTGATGTTCGCAACGATCTTCAACAGCAAGGAAGCCCTGAAGACGCTGCCGGTGGGTATCCAGGGCCTGGTGGGCCAGTACTCTACGGAGTGGGGCGCCATCGGCGCATCCCTTTCGATTGCCACCATCCCGACGCTGATTGTGTACGTCCTGCTGAGCAAACGGATCCAGGACAGTTTCATCGCCGGTGCGGTCAAGGGCTGATCGGCCTGTTTTTTCCCAGAATCCCGGAAGATACTCCGGGATTCTGTTTTTGTGGGATTGAAATTCCGGGCGGTCCATGATACAGTACGGAAAGCAAACGATTGCGGGCATGGACAGAAGGCCCGGAAACAACGGAAAGAACAAGGCTGAACTGACTACGCCCGGAGTGCCAGGGACGGAGGAAACACAACCGGTATGATCAACAGAATCCGGATCACCCGGGATGAACGCCCGGTGTGCAGGCAGATCATGAAGCTGACCGGCCCGATCATCCTGCAGAACCTGCTGAGCGCAGCGGTCAACTCCGCGGACGTGGTGATGCTGAATTTCGTGGGGCAGGCGCATATATCGGCGGTTTCCCTGGCAGCCCAGTATGCCAGCGTCCTGTTTATGGTGCTGTACGGGCTGGGAACCGGCGTGACCATGCTGAGCGCCCAGTATTTCGGCCGGGGCGACCTGAAGGCTGTGGATGCGGTGGAAGGCATCGCGCTGCGATTCTCCGTGATTGTGACAGCGATGCTGGCAGCCGCGGCCCTGCTGATTCCGGAACAGATGATGCGGGTGTTTACACCGGATCCGGAGCTGATCGCCATCGGCGCGGAATACCTGCGGAATGTGTCTGCTGCCTACCTCTGCTGGGGCCTGATTGAAATCTACCTCGCCACGCTGCGCTCCGTGGGGCGGGTGGGGATCAGCACGGCGCTGAACACCACGGCATTCCTGCTGAATATCCTGCTGAACGCAGTGTTTATCTTCGGGCTGTTCGGCGCGCCGAAGCTCGGCGCAGCGGGTGTGGCCCTGGCGACATCCATCTCACGGATCGTGGAACTGATTCTGGCGCTGGCGGTATCCGGCCGGAGCCGGGACGTAAAGCTGAAGCTGTCGTATATGCTGATCCGGAGCAAGGCGCTTTTCCGCGATTTCCTGCGGATGGCCATGCCGGTCACGCTGAACGACGTTTCCTGGGGACTGGCATTCTCGATGTATTCCGTGATCATCGGGCAGTTTCTCGGGACAGATATGGTGGCTGCCAACTCTTTTACCTCCCTGGTGCGGAACTTCGGTACGGTGCTGTGCTTCAGCGTGGCCAGCGGCGGGGGAATCCTGCTGGGGCAGCTGCTCGGGAACGGGCAGATGAAGGAAGCGGAGCAGGGCGCGAAGGTGCTGATGAAACTGACGGTACTGTCCGGCATTGCGGGCGGCCTGGTGGTGCTGGCCTGCATCCCGCCGGCACTGCGGTTCGCGAACCTGACGGAAGCCGGACGGGGATACCTGAAGGGAATGCTGCTGATCAACACCTATTACGTGATGGGGCAGGCGGTGAACACCACCCTGATCGCCGGGATCTTCCGGGCGGGGGGAGACAGCCGGTTCGGCTTTGTCTGCGACACGATTGATATGTGGTGCTACGCGGTTCCGCTGGGTTTCCTGGCCGCGGCGGCGCTGAAACTTCCGCCGCTGGCGGTTTATTTCCTGCTGTGCACGGATGAGTTTGTGAAGTGGCCATGGGTATTCCGGCACTACCGGAGCCGGAAATGGCTGCGGAACATTACCCGGGAGAATGTGCTGGACGCATGATTCCCGGAAGAGGGAAACGGAGAAGGATGCTGCCCGGCGGGCGGCATCCTTTTCGTTTGGACGGATACCGGTGCAAAAGCTTTGCCCCAGGGCGGGTTCTGATGTATAATCAATGCGACAGACGGCGTCACGCCGCAAGGGAGGCCGGGAATGGCACTGACAGCATACTGCAAAAAATGCGGCCGGGAAGTGGAGCCGGGGGAGATCTGCCCCCGCTGCGGAACCCGGCTGGGGAAAAATGCCGCGCATGCCGCATGGTGCGTGGAACGCACGCCGGTGAAGGACTGGATGTACTGGAACAGCGTGATGCGCGTGCTGCTGCCAGCGGCGCTGGTTATCCTGGTGCTGGTGCTGGTCCTGGAGGCGGTGAGCGGAGGAATCGCCGCGGTGGAGCGGATGATGACTTCCGGTTTCCCGCTGACCCTGCTGATCCTGCTGGCAGCGGCCCTGCTGGCGGTGTTTGCCGTCCTGCTGCTTCAGGGAAAGGAACTGTCCGACTTTGTGGTGGACAGCCGGGGAATCCATGAGACCCGCTATCTGCCGGATCCGACCCCGCTGAAACTGCTGATGCGGATGAAATCCCCGGCGGCGGCGAAACAGGCCGAGGGCGGGGATACCCGGGTGCTGATGCTTTCCCGCAGGGACCTGGCCTGGAAGGACGTAGCCCGGGTGCAGCTGTGGCCTGAAAAATGCATGATTCTCTTCTATGCCCCGGCCTGGTGGCTGCGGATTCCCACGATCTGCACGCCATTCTCCTGGGATGATACCATCGGCTTTGCCCAGGAGAAACTGGGGAAGAAGAAAAAGGTGAAACTGCCGCCGTCCATGGCGCAGGACGCGCCTGCGGCAAGGCGCAGCGCGGTCCGGGAACCGGCCGTGGAGCAGATCCGGATGGACGAAATGGAACCGGCCTGGGCGGATTCGTTTGCGGAGCCCGCTCCGCCGGAAGGGGAGATTCCGCCGGCGGATTTCGCCGAAGAGGAGCCGAAAGCTTGACATGGCATGGCTTAGCCGGTAAAATATCATAGACATCCTGTAACCGTAAATTCATAGCGGGTCCGGCGGAGGCATCCACCGGAGGAAGGAGGAAGGAGCGGGGGCTCCGAAACATTATGAGCAGAAAACGGCTGTGGCTGGTACTGGCGCTTGGCATCGCGCTGATCCTTCTGGTGACGGGTTCGGCGCTGGCGGCCAACGATTCGCTGAAGTTCAATATGGAACTGAGCGACGACACTTTCTCCGAGCCCAAAACCATCACGGTTTCCATTACGGTGAGCAACGCGGGTGAAAGCGATCTCCCCGGACCGGTAACCCTGTACTATCCCAGCGGGAAGCAGGTGGATGAGTTCGGCTCTCCCACACTGACTGTCGGGTCCAGCAAGAACTGGAGCGGTCCCTGGTCCGTGACGCAGAAGGAACTGGACGAAGGCAAGATCACCTTCATTGTCCGCTATTCCGTGTATAACGAAGAAGGCGAACTGAAATCCTACGCTGCCGGCATCACCCGGCATATCCATTATTCCGGCGCGGAACCGGAACTGGAAGTGAAGCGTTCCATCATCCCGCAGACGGCCTCAGACGGACAGGAAGTCAGCGTGATTTATGAAATCACCAACAAAGGCTCTGCGGATGTTTCCTCCGTCACCATCAAGGAGAACTCCTCGATTGCGAAGGACAACGCCTCCATCGGAAGCATCAAGGCCGGTGAAACCGCGAAGCATGTTTTCACCGTCAAGATGGGCAAGAAGGACCTGACCAGCGCAGCCACCGTTTCCTACAAGGCCGGCGGCAAGAGCTATACCAGCAAGGTGGACAGCGCCACCATCAAATACGGCAAGATCAACCTGAGCGCCACGCTGACCGCCGACAAAAAGGGCGGTGCACCGGGTGATGTGGTTAAACTGACCCTGAAGCTGAAGAACTCCGGCTCCACCGATTACAAGAACGTCGTTGTGACGGATGAGAAACTGGGGACCGTGTTTGAAGATGTGACGGTTCCGAAGGGACAGTCCCTGACGCTGGAAAAGGACCTGACCATCACGGAGACGCAGGACCTGCTGTTTACCGTGAAGGGCGAAGACGAAAAAGGCCAGGCGGTGGAAACCGCGACCGGCCAGGTGAAGGTGATTGCCACCGATCCCACCCAGCAGATCGCGCTGAAAGTGACCGCAGAAGCGGACCGGGACAACGTTTACACGATTCCCGCACAGGTTCGTTTCACGGTGACCGTGACCAATGACAGCACGATGGACGTCAGCAATATCGCGGTGTACGCGGTGAATACGCGGCTGTATACATTCGCTTCCATTGCCCCGCGGGAGAGCAAAACCTTTACCCGGGACGTGCTGATCAGCGACAAGGGTACATTCCAGTTTGAGGCGCGGGTGAATGACCAGCTGGGCCAGACCCTGAGCTTCCCGAGCAATGCGATTCCGATCAAACACGCACCGCCGACGCCGGAACCGACGGCGACCCCGGTGATTACCCCGCCGGCCCCGGTGCAGGTCACCTATCCCCCGGCAACCGCGGAACCCACCTGGATCAGCCAGGCGGAAGGCATCGCGGATTCAGCGAAATGGATCCTGGCGGCTGTGGCCGGTGTGCTGGCCATCCTGCTGCTGATCGGCGCGGTGCGCCGGGCGATCAGCAAGAGCCAGTCCAACAAGGCGATGGACCACCTGGACGGCGGCCTGTACCGCGACTACAGCGCCACACCGAAGCGCGGACGGAGAAACGAGATCCGCAGCGGTACGGACGAGGATAAACCGCAGGAAGAGGCGGAAACGGCAGCCGCTCCGGAAGAAACACCGGCTCCCGCAGAGGAGAAGGCGGATATCTCGGATGAAGCAGCTCCGATGGCGGAAACGCTGCGCCGGTTGTATTCCGAGAAGAAGGAAGACGCGGAGCAGGCAGCGGAAGCGGCCGCAGAGACCGTGGAAGAAGCGGCTGACGACGTGAAGGAAGCTGCCGGGGAAGCGGCGGAGGATGCCGGCGAAGCCCTGAAGGACGCCGCGGATACCGCCGTGCAGACAGCGGAAGCCGCCCACCGCCGCAGGGCAAAGAAGGGCTGATTCCCTGAACTGAAGACAAAGGGTCCGGAACCCGATACGGGTTCCGGACTTTTTTGTCCCGACGGCAGGCAGCGGGCATCCGGATGTTTTGTGGTTGCGGGCAGGGGGTTGGGGTGGTATAATAATTTGTCTATATATGTCCGTTTTTTTGCTGCGGACAAAGCGAACGTGAGGAGTACACCGATGCTGGACTTTCTGAAGAAGATGCTGGGAGCCGGAAATGATGCCCAGTTGAAGAAACTGAAAAAGCCTGTGGATGAGGTGATGGCGCTGGAGGAGGAGTACCGCGCACTGACCGACGAACAGCTGCAGGCAAAGACGGAAGAGTTCCGCGAACGGCTGCGGAACGGTGAAACTGAAGATGATATCCTGCCGGAAGCGTTTGCCACCGTGCGGGAGGCCGCGGACCGGGTGCTGGGCATGCGGCCGTTCCGCGTGCAGGTGCTGGGCGGCGTTGTGCTGCACCAGGGCCGGATCGCCGAAATGAAAACCGGTGAAGGCAAAACACTGGTGGCCACCATGCCGGCGTACCTGAACGCTCTCCGGGGTGAAGGCGTGCATATCGTGACCGTGAACGACTACCTGGCCCGCCGCGACAGCGAGTGGATGGGTAAGGTGCACCGCTTCCTGGGACTGACGGTCGGCCTGATCGTGCATGACCTGGAACCGGAAGAACGCCGCGCGGCGTATGCCTGCGACATCACCTACGGAACCAACAACGAGCTGGGATTTGACTACCTGCGGGATAACATGGTGATCCGGCAGGGTGATCTGGTGCAGCGGGGACATGCCTTTGCCATCGTGGACGAGGTGGACTCCATCCTGATCGATGAGGCGCGGACACCGCTGATCATCTCCGGCCAGGGCGAGAAGAGCACCGAGCTGTACGACCGTGTGGATGCCGTGGTGAAGACCATGCGGGCGGAGACCCACTATGAGGTGGACGAGAAGAAGAAAGCAGTGACCCTGACGGACGAAGGCGCCCAGAAGGTGGAAGCGGCTTTCGGCATTGAGAACCTGAACGATCCGGAAAACAGCGAACTGAACCACCATGTGAACTGCGCGCTGCGGGCGCATACCCTGATGAAGCGCGATGTGGACTACGTGGTGCAGAACGGCCAGGTCATCATCGTGGATGAGTTCACCGGCCGCCTGATGATCGGCCGGCGGTATTCCGAAGGCCTGCACCAGGCCATCGAAGCGAAGGAACATGTGAAGGTGGAGCGCGAAAGCAAGACGCTGGCCACGATCACATTCCAGAACTATTTCCGCATGTACAATAAGCTGTCCGGTATGACCGGTACGGCCAAGACGGAAGAGGGCGAATTCCAGGGCATCTACGCGCTGGACGTTGTGGAAATCCCCACCAACAAGCCGACGATCCGGAAGGACCTCGAGGACGTTGTTTACAAAAACAAGAACGCGAAGTACCAGGCGGTCCTCGCATCCATCGCGGAGCATCACGCGACGCACCAGCCGATCCTGGTGGGTACGATCAGCGTGGAGGTCAGTGAGCTGCTGAGCGACATGCTGCGGAAAAAGGGAATTGCCCATGAAGTGCTGAACGCCAAGAACCATGCCCGTGAAGCGGAAATCGTGGCGCAGGCCGGCCGCTGGGATGCCGTGACGATCGCGACCAACATGGCCGGCCGCGGTACCGACATCGTGCTGGGCGGCAACCCGGAATTCATGGCCCGGAAGGCGATGAAGCAGGAGGGCTTCGAGGAGGAAATCATCGAGGAAGCCGTCGGGCATAACGAGCATGTCAGCGCTGAGGTGCTGGACGCCCGGAAACGCTTCCAGGATCTGTACCGGAAGTTCAAAATGGAAACCGACGTGGAGCATGACCGTGTTCTGCAGGCCGGCGGCCTGCACATCATCGGTACGGAGCGCCATGAAAGCCGCCGGATTGACAACCAACTGCGCGGCCGCTCCGGCCGGCAGGGCGACCCCGGCTCCACCCAGTTCTTCATCAGCCTGGAGGACGACCTGATGCGTCTGTTCGGCAGCGAACGGATCGGCACGATGGTGGACCGGCTGGGACTGAAGGACGATGAGCCGCTGACGGCGGGCCTGCTGACCAAGCAGATTGAAAGCGCCCAGAAGCGGATTGAAGGACGCAACTTCGAGACCCGGAAACACGTGCTGGAATACGACAACGTGATGAACCGCCAGCGCGAAGTGATTTACGGACAGCGCCGCCGCGTGCTGATGGGCGAAAACGTCAAGGACAGCATCATGCGGATGGCAGACCATGTGATCGACTTTGCCATGGGCCGCTGGATGAACGGCGAGGATCCCGACGACTGGGAATGGAAGGAAGCCACCAATTACCTGGAAAACCTGTGCAACCACCATGGTACCCTGGAGCAGCTCCGCTCCCTGGCTGAAGAAGGCAAACGGGATGAATTCATTGCGGAGCTGAAGCAGGACGCCCGCACGTTCTACGAAGAGCGGGAAAAAATGCTGGATGAGATCCATGTGGATATGCGCGAGGTGGAGCGCGTGATGCTGCTCCGCAGCGTGGATACCCGCTGGATGGACCATATTGACGCCATGGACCAGCTGCGGGACGGCATCGGCTTCCGGGCTTACAGCGGCAAGAATCCCGTGACGGAATACCAGATTGAAGCCACCCACATGTTCGAGGAGCTGAACCACCTGATCCGGGAGGACACGGTGCGCCGGGTTTACCAGACCAAGGTGCAGGTGACACCGGAACGGGTGCAGACGGCGAAACCGGTGGAGGCCCGCATGGCGGGAGACGGCCCCCGGCAGCCGCGGCGTGTGAAGCCCGGCCAGAAGGTGGGACGGAACGATCCGTGCCCCTGCGGAAGCGGCAAGAAGTACAAGAACTGCTGCATGCTGAAGGAACAGCAATAGAGTGCGGTTGGTGAATGAAACGGACGTAATTGACTGACTGCGGAAAACTGACGCAGGGGACCCAAACAAAGGAGAAATAACCATGATTGAACTGGAACAATACGCCCAGGACATCAACGGAATCCGGAAGAGCATCCTGGCGGCCGGCGAGGCACTGCATATCGACCATATGCGGGAGCAGATCGACGAGCTGACCGAGGAAATGAACCAGCCGGAATTCTGGAATGATACGGAACGGTCCACCAAGGTGAACCAGAAGCTGGGCCATCTGAAAAACAAACTGAATCATTATGAGCACCTGCTCTCCACCGCTGATGACATCGACACCATGATGGAACTGGCGAAGGAAGAAAATGACGAGGATATGGTGCGCGAGGTCGGCGAGGAACTGGAAAAGCTGAAGGAACAGTCGGATGCGCTGGAGCTGGAAACCCTGATGCGGGGCGACTATGACGACAGCGACGCGGTGCTGAGCCTGCACGCCGGCGCCGGCGGAACGGAAGCGCAGGACTGGACGCAGATGCTGTACCGGATGTATACCCGGTATTGCGAGCGGATGGGCTTCGAGGTGAAGCTGCTGGACCTGCTGGACGGCGATGAAGCCGGCATCAAGAGCGTGACGTTCGAGGTAAGCGGCGACCATGCCTACGGCTACCTGCGCGGAGAAAAGGGCGTGCACCGGCTGGTGCGCATCAGTCCTTTCGACGCGAACGCCCGGCGGCACACCAGCTTCTCCAGCCTGGATGTTGCGCCGATGCTCGAGGATGACGGCGACGAGATCAAGATTGACATGAAGGACGTGCGGGTGGATACCTACCACTCCAGCGGCGCCGGCGGACAGAACGTCAACAAGACCAGTTCCGCCGTCCGGATGACGCACTTCCCCACGGGTATCGTGGTGGCCTGCCAGACGGAGCGCGACCAGGTTCAGAACCGCGCGACCTGTCTGAAAATGCTGAAAGCCAAGCTGCTGGAACTGCGTGAGCGGGAAAAGGAACAGCAGATGGCGGACATCAAGGGCGAGATGAAGAAGATTGAATGGGGCAGCCAGATCCGCTCCTACGTCTTCCAGCCCTACACGATGGTGAAGGACCACCGGACGAACTACGAATCCGGCAACATTGACGACGTCATGAACGGCAACCTGGAAGGTTTCGTGACAGCGTACCTGAAGATGCAATGATGCAGAAGCACACGCGCTTCAGCGCGTAACGTGCTTCGCATGCTACAGCCGTCCATTGCTGCGAGTCGTAAGCGAAGCAGGAATGGGTAACGGCGATCGCAAGGCGCCACAGGAGGCAGCGTGAAGAAGTATTCCAAAGCCATCGGTGCAGCCGCAGCCATTCTCTGGATCATGTTCTGGATTACCGCCGTCATCCTGCAGATTGCCGGGGACGGCCATCTGATGGAAGCGGAAATGATGCAGTGCGCGCCGCCGGAAACGACCGGGCTGGCCGCGGCGGAATATCCGGGAATTGTGGACATGACCACCGGATACCTGACCGGCCGGATTGCGGAATTCCAATATACAGTTACGGACAGCGCGGGGCAGAATGCCCCGTGCTTCCATGACTATGAGGCAGCGCACATGGCGGACTGCCGGGCACTGATATCCCTGGACCGGACGGTGATGATCCTGGCAGGTGTGTCGGCGCTGGTGCTGACCGCCGCCGTGCTGCTGCGCGGAAACCGGGAACGGTTCTGCCGGGGTATCCTGACCGGACTGCGGATCATGGGCGGCGTGCTTGCCGCACTGCTGATCTGGGCGCTGGCAGACTTTACCGGCCTGTTTGTCACCTTTCACAAGGCGGCATTCCCCAACGGCGGATGGCTGCTGAATCCGCAGACGGACCTGCTGATCCGCCTGATGCCGCTGGATTTCTTTATCCGCCTGGGTATCCGGGGCGCCATGCGGGCACTGGCCATGCCAATCCTGCTGGAAGCCGCGGCCCGGGCCGGAATATACCGGACCAGAAACAAGGAGCAAAAACCATGACCTATGAGGAGGCCTCCCGCCGGCAGGCGGAGGCACTGCGGGACAAGAAGGGCGTCCGGATCCTGGCGCTGGAAACCAGCTGCGACGAGACTGCCGCGGCGGTGATTGAGGATGGACGCAAAATCCTGAGCAATATCGTGTTCAGCCAGATCGACCTGCACGAGCTGTACGGCGGCGTCGTGCCGGAGATCGCGAGCCGGGCGCACATGGAAGCATGCGACCGGGTGGTGGATGAGGCGCTGCGCGCGGCCGGCATGGAACTGGCGGATGTGGACGCGCTGGCGGTCACCAAAGGCCCCGGACTGGTCGGCGCACTGCTGACCGGTGTCAACTGCATGAAGGGACTGGCCTTCGCGGCGGGAAAGCCGCTGATCGGCGTGAACCATATCGAAGGCCATGTGAGCGCAAACTACCTGACGAATCCGGACCTGGAACCCCCATTCCTGTGCCTGGTGGTTTCCGGCGGGCACAGCCACCTGGTGGAGGTCCGGGATTACGGCGTATACCGGCTGCTGGGGCAGACGGCGGATGACGCGGCGGGCGAAGCGTTTGACAAGGCGGCCCGCGCGCTCGGCCTGCCGTATCCCGGCGGCCCAAGGATTGACGCGCTGGCCGAGGAGGGAGATCCGGAGGCGTTCCGCCTTCCGGAACCGAAGACCGCGGGACGGTATGATTACAGCTTCAGCGGACTGAAGACCGCGTTCATCAACACGGTGCACGGGATTGAACAGCGGGGAGAACCGCTGCCCCGGGCAGACCTGGCGGCGTCATTCCGCCGGGCGGTCTGCAGGGAACTGACCGACAAGGCGCGGATCCTGATCCGCGAACGGCCAGAAACTGCCGCGGGCGGTATGGCGCTTGCGGGCGGCGTATCCGCCAACCGGGAGCTGCGGCGGATGGCACAGGCAATGTGTGATGAGCTGGGTGTACGGCTGTATATGCCGGAAATCAAGCTGTGCACGGACAACGGAGCGATGATCGGAAGCGCGGCATATTACCAGCTGCGGCGGGGGGAAACCGCCGGGCTGAACATGAACGCCGAACCGGCACTCCGGCTGGTGATGAGCGAACAGTAACGGACAGAACAGGGGGGCGGGCAATGGGCAACGGAAAGCACGAGGCATGGCAGGCACTGAAATTTACGCTGTTCAGCGCGTCAGCCGGGATTATCCAGATCGTCACGTACACGCTGATGTACGAGGTACTGCACTGGGCGCCTTGGCTGAGCTATCTGGTTTCCCTGATCCTGAGCGTGCTGTGGAACTTTACCTTCAACCGGAAGTACACTTTCCGCAGCGACGCGGATATCAAACGGAGCATGCTGCTGGTCGGCCTGTTCTACCTGGTGTTTACTCCGCTGAGCACCTGGTGGACAGCAGCGCTGACCGGCGAGAACCCGTTTACCGGTGCGGCCGCTTCCGGCGAACCGCTGGTGAACAACTATGTGGTCCAGATCGGTACGATGCTGATCAATTTCGTTACCGAGTTTCTGTACCAGAAATTTGTGGTGTACCGTGGCACGATCGATACGAACGAACGGGCCAGGAAGCAGCAGGATAAGGAAGCATGAACGAATACTTGGAAATACGGGGCGCGCGAGAGCATAACCTCAAGAACATATCTGTAAAAATCCCCCGGGACAAGCTGACGGTGATCACCGGCCTGAGCGGAAGCGGCAAAAGCTCCCTTGCTTTTGATACGATCTACGCGGAAGGCCAGCGCCGCTATGTGGAAAGCCTGAGCAGCTATGCCCGGCAGTTCCTGGGACAGATGGACAAGCCGGATGTGGATACTATCGACGGACTGAGCCCGGCGATTTCCATTGATCAGAAGACGACCGGACGGAATCCCCGGTCCACCGTGGGCACGGTGACGGAAATCCATGATTACCTGCGCCTGCTGTGGGCGCGGACCGGCGTGCCCCACTGCCCGAACTGCGGCCGGGAAATCCGAAAGCAGAGCGTGGACGAGATTGTGGACGCGGTATGCGCCGCACCGGAGGGCACCCGGATGCAGGTGCTGGCGCCGCTGGTACGCGCCCGGAAGGGCGAGCACCGGGATATCCTCGCGAACGCCCGGAAAAGCGGTTATGTGCGCGTGCGGATCGACGGCACCATGTACGACCTGGAAGATACGCCGGAGCTGGACAAAAAGAAGAAGCACACGATCGAGATCGTGGTGGACCGACTGATCCGCCGCGAGGGCAAGGAATTCACCCAGCGGCTGGCGGAGGATATCGAGACGGCTTCCGCGAAGAGCGCGGGGCTGGTGATCATCGACCGGATCGGCGAAGGGGAAACCCTGTACAGCATGAATTATGCCTGCCCGGACTGCGGTGTTTCCATCGAGGAGCTGGCGCCGCGGATGTTCTCCTTCAACAGCCCGTTTGGTGCCTGCCCGGCGTGCAGCGGCCTCGGTATCCGCATGAAGATCAGCAAGGACGCGATTTTCCCGGATGACCGGCTGAGCCTGCGGGAGGGCGCGCTGACCGCGATGGGCTTCAATACCGGTGAGGACAACGGAATTGCCGCACAGTACTTCGCGGCGATGGGCCAGAAGTACGGCTTTACGATGGATACCCCCGTGGGCGACATCAACGAGGAAGGCATGAACGCCATCCTCTATGGCACCGGGGATGAAAAGATCCGGATTACCTATGAGGGCGTCCGGGGAATGAGCGAGTATACCACATCCTTTGAGGGTGTGATTCCGACGCTGGAGCGGCGGTACCGCGAGACCACCTCCGAAGCGATGAAGCAGGCTTATGAGGAATACATGGCCGAGGAGACTTGCCCGGAATGCCGCGGGCAGCGGCTGAAGCCGGAAGCGCGGGCGGTGACCGTGGGCGGGAAGAGTCTGCCTGAGGTCAGCGACATGAGCATTACGGAAGCGCGGAAGTTCTTCCGGGAGCTGAAGCTGGAAGGCAGCAGCCAGGTGATCGCAGCGCAGATCCTGAAGGAGATCGATGCCCGGCTGGGATTCCTGGGCGACGTGGGACTGGGCTACCTGACACTGAGCCGCGGCGCGGGGACGCTGTCCGGCGGCGAAGCGCAGCGGATCCGCCTGGCTACCCAGATCGGCAGCGCGCTGATGGGTGTGATGTACATCCTGGACGAGCCGTCCATCGGCCTGCACCAGCGGGACAACGCAAAGCTGATCGCAACGCTGCGGCGGATGCGGGATATCGGCAATACCGTGATCGTGGTGGAACACGACGAGGAAACCATGATGGCGGCGGACTGGATTGTGGACGTTGGCCCCGGGGCGGGCATCCACGGCGGCTACATCGTAGCGGAGGGTACGGCGGAGGATATCAAAGCCAGCCCGGACAGCCTGACGGGGCAGTACCTGAGCGGCCGGAAGTTCATTCCCGTGCCGAAGAAGCGGCGGAAACCCACCGGGTACCTGACCGTGTACGGCGCTTCGGAGCATAACCTGAAGCATATTGACGTGAAGATTCCCCTGGGTGTGCTGACCTGCGTGACCGGCGTGAGCGGCAGCGGAAAGAGCAGCCTGGTGAATGAGATCCTGTACAAGCACCTGGCCCGTGTGCTGAACCGGGCGAAGACCCGTCCGGGCGCGTTTGACAGCATGGACGGGCTGGAAAAGCTGGACAAGATCATTATGATTGACCAGAGCCCCATCGGGCGGACGCCCCGGAGCAATCCTGCCACCTATACGGGCCTGTTTGACCAGATCCGGAAGCTGTTTGCGCTGAGCCCGGAGGCCAAAGCCCGCGGATACCGGGAGAACCGGTTCTCCTTCAACGTGAAGGGCGGCCGGTGCGAGGCCTGCCAGGGCGACGGTATGAAGAAGATCGAGATGCACTTCCTGCCGGACCTGTACGTGCCCTGCGACGTATGCCACGGGCAGCGGTACAACCGGGAAACCCTGGAGGTGACCTGGCAGGGGAAGAATATCAGCGAAGTACTCGACATGACGATCGAGGAGGCGCTGGCCTTCTTCGAAAACCATCCGGCGATTGAGCGGAAGCTGGAAACGCTGGCCGATGTTGGCCTGGGATACATGAAGCTCGGGCAGGCATCCACCACGCTGTCCGGCGGCGAGGCCCAGCGCGTGAAGCTGGCGACCGAGCTGAGCCGGAAGGCGACGGGGCGGACCATCTACCTGCTGGATGAACCGACGACCGGCCTGCACATGGCGGACGTGGACCGGCTGGTGCACGTGCTGCAGCGGCTGACCGACGCCGGGAACACGGTCCTGGTGATTGAGCATAACCTGGACGTGATCAAGGTATCCGACCGGATCATCGACCTCGGACCCGAGGGCGGCGACGGCGGCGGCACGGTCGTGGCCGAGGGAACGCCGGAGCAGGTGGCGGCGGCACCGGGATCCTTTACCGGGGAATACCTGCGGCGGGTGCTGGAAAATGCTCCGAAGGCTTGACGCAGTTGATTTTTCAATGCTATAATCCTTGAGTTAAAGCATTCTGTACATTTTTCTGGGAGGGATACGATGTCCGGTCATTCCAAGTGGCATAATATTCAGGCAAAGAAGGGCAAGGCTGACGCGCAGCGCGGCGCGATCTTCACCAAGATCGGCCGTGAAATCGCGATTGCGGTCCGGGAAGGCGGCGCCAATCCGGAATCCAACGGCAAACTGCGTGATATCATCGCCAAGGCGAAAGCCAACAACATGCCCAACGATAATATCCAGCGCTCCATCAAGAAGGCCAGCGGCGAGCTGAGCAACGTTGTGTACGAGGAGATCACCTATGAAGGTTATGCTCCCGGCGGCGTGGCGGTGATCGTCGATACGATTTCCGACAACCGGAACCGTACGGCCAGCGATGTGCGCCACTGCTTCGCCAAGTACGGCGGCAACCTGGGCACCACCGGTTCCGTCGGATTCATGTTTGACGAGCGCGGCGTGCTGGTTGTGGAACGCGAGCCCGGCAGCGATGAGGACGAGATGATGATGATCGCCCTGGACGCCGGTGCCGAGGACGTGAAGGTGGAAGAAGATGTGTTTGAAATCCTGACCGCACCGGCCGATTTCAGCACGGTCCGCGAGAACCTGGAAAAGCAGGGCTTCTCCTTCCTGTCCGCCGAGGTGCAGAAGATTCCGCAGAACACCGTTGAGGTGACGGATCCCGATACCATCCAGAAGATCCAGAAGATGCTGGACCTGCTGGAGGAGAGCGACGACGTGCAGAACGTGTATCACAACGCGGATCTGCCTGACGAGGACGAAGAAGAATAACCGCATTGCAACTGCCGCCGCTGCCCGGACCGGGACGGCGGCATTTTGTTTCGGGAGGAACGGCTTATGACGATGCTGGAAATCATTGAGAAGAAAAAACTGCATGGGGAACTGAGCCGGGAAGAAATCCACTTTTTCGCGAAGGCGGCAGCGGAGAAATCCGTGCCGGACTACCAGCTGGCGGCCCTGCTGATGGCGATCCGCCTGAACGGGATGACCGACCGGGAGACAACGGACCTGACGCTGGAAATGCGTGATTCCGGAGACGTTGCGGACCTGTCCGCGATTCCGGGTATCAAGGTGGACAAGCATTCCACCGGCGGCGTCGGCGATACCACCACCCTGGTGCTGACACCGCTGGCAGCAGCGTGCGGCGTGCCCGTGGCCAAAATCAGCGGCCGGGGCCTGGGCCATACCGGCGGCACGCTGGACAAGCTGGAATCCATTCCCGGAATGAAGGTCGCGATGAGCACGGAGCAGTTTATCCGCCAGGTGAATGAGATCGGCCTGGTGGTGGCGGCGCAGTCGGGATACCTGGCCCCGGCGGACAAGACGCTGTACGCACTGCGGGACGTGACGTCCACGGTGGATTCCCTGCCGCTGATCATTTCCTCCATCATGAGCAAGAAGCTGGCGTCCGGTGTGGACGCGATCGTGCTGGACGTCAAGACCGGCAGCGGCGCGATTATGCATACGCTGGAGGACAGCAAGGCGCTGGCGGAGGGAATGGTGCGGGTCGGCAAACTGGCCGGAAAGCCGATGGTCGCACTGGTGACGGATATGAGCCAGCCGCTGGGCACCCACGTCGGGAATGCCCTGGAGGTGAAGGAAGCCATCGACCTCCTGGCCGGACGGGCAAGCGGCGACCTGCTGGAGGTATCCCTGGGAATCGGCGGATGGATGCTGAAGCTGGCAGGTATTACGGAAACCGCGGAGGAAGGCGAAGAGCGGATGCGGGAAGCGATTGCCTCCGGCGCCGGACTGCAGAAGCTGAAGGAAATGATTGCGGCACAGGGCGGCGATCCGGCGGTATGCGATGACGTGAAGCTGCTGCCGCAGGCGGCGGTAATCCGTACCGCGGTATGTGGAAAGGCCGGATATGTGCAGAAAATGGATACCGAAGCGCTGGGACTTGCGTCCCAGGCGATGGGCGCCGGACGGGAAACGATGGAAGACCAGCTGGATTACTCGGTCGGTTATGTGCTGAAAGTCCGCCTGGGCGACAGGGTGGAAGCGGATACGCCCCTGGTTGAGCTTCACGCGAAGAATGAAGCGGACGCGGCGCGGGCGGAAGCGGCAATCAAAGCGGCCATCCGGATCGGTCCGGAACCGGCGGAAAAGCCGCCGCTGTTCTATGCCGTGATTACCGAATGACCGGAGGAAAATGTACATGACGCTGAAGGAAAAACTGACCGCCTGCCTGGAGCAGGCGGTGGAAAACCGGGAAGCCGCGGGCTTCAACCTGCTGGTGCTGCGGAACGGGAAGCCGCTTTGCTACGCGGAAGCCGGGTATGCGGATATCGAAAGCGGAAAGAAGATCCGGCGGGATTCCATTTTCCGGCTGTACAGCCAGACCAAGCCGGTGACGGCTGCGGCCGCGATGATCCTCGCGGAGCGGGGACAGCTGGACCTGCAGGCCGGCGTGGATCTGTACCTGCCGGGGTTCCGCAATCCCCGGATTGCCCGGCCGGACGGAGAAATCGTTCCGGCGCCCCGGGCACCGTGGGTATTGGAACTGCTGGGAATGACCTCCGGACTGTGCTATCCGGACGCGGATCCCGCCGGGCAGTACGCGGCGCGTGTTTTTGAAGAGGAACAGGCCCAGATCGCCGCCGGCGGCGGGATGGGTACGGTGGAATTCTGCAACGAACTCGGGAAACAGCCGCTGGCTTTTGCACCCGGCACCCACTGGCGGTACGGGACCAGCGCGGACGTGCTCGGTGCGGTGATCGAGGCGGCTTCCGGAAAATCCTTCCGGCAGTTCCTGAAGGATGAGCTGCTGGATCCCCTGGGCATGGCGGATACGGATTTCTATGTGCCGGAGGAGAAGCGGGAACGGCTGGTCACCTGCTATAAGCGCACGGAAGGCGGTCTGGAGCCCTTTGGCGGAATGCACCTGGCCGTGGGCCGGTATGACCGGCTGCCGGTTTTCGAATCCGGCGGGGCGGGGCTGGTGTCCACCCTGCAGGACTACTCCGCTTTCGCGACGATGCTGCTGAACGGCGGCGAGTACCACGGGGAACGGATCCTGTCCGAAGCATCGGTGCGCTATATGCGGTCGCCGAGGATGCGGCCGGAGGTACGGCGGGACATCTGGGACGGCCTGGGCGGATACAATTACGGATGCCTGATGCGGGTATGCGACCTGCCGGGCGCCTGCGGATGCTTCACCGAGCCGGGCGAATACGGATGGGACGGCTGGCTGGGCACCTATTTCGCGAACCTGCCGGAATCCGGGATTACCTTCCTGCTGAACCAGAACGCAACGGATACCGGGACGGCGCCGGTTACGCGCCGGTGCCGGAATATCCTGGCGGCGGAAGCCGGACTGTAAGAACAAATGAGGGAGCCGGGCAAAGATGAAACGGATTGCTTCTTTTTCGATCAACCATGACGCGCTGACGCCGGGCATGTATATCTCCCGGATCGACGGCGACTGCATTACCTATGACCTGCGCATGAAGACGCCGAATGCCGGCGATTACCTGGACCAGAAAGGACTGCATACACTGGAGCACCTGCTGGCGACTTACCTGCGGAACACCGGAAGCAGTGATGAGATCGTGTACGTCGGCCCGATGGGCTGCCGGACGGGATTCTACATCGTGATGCGGGACACGGTACCGGCCGGAAAGGCACTGGAGCTGATCCGCGAAGCGTTCGCATTCTCCGCGGCGTTTGAGGGAACGATTCCCGGCGCAGCGAAGCGGGAATGCGGGAATTACCTGGAGCATGACCTGGCGGAAGCGAAGCGTGAGGCCGCCGCGTACCTGCGGGTACTGGAGAACTGCTCGGAGAATACGATGGTGTATCCGGAATAAGCAAGGGTTCAGACGGGACAGCCTCTGTTTTTTCAGGGGCTGTTTTCTTTACATTCCGGTAAAAACCTGTATAATAGGGACATCCGCACAAGGTTCGGCGCCGGGAGCGAAAGCCCCGGACGCAAAAGAACGCGGAAATACTATTTTTTTTCGACGGGTATCCGAAAGGAACCTGAACGGAGGTAAAAACCATGTCTCAGAATGTCAGAAGAACCAAGGTTTCCCGGATGACGCTGCTGGCCCTGCTGGTAGCGGTTTTGATCGTACTTGCCTATGTGAACATCCCGATGCCGTTCGGCCTGAGCATCACGTTCAACATGATCCCGGTTGCGGTTGCGGCAATGGCGATGGGGCTTCCCGGCGGTATGATCGTCGGCGGTGCGTTCGGCCTGATCAGCTTCCTGCAGTGCTTCGGCGTTTTCGGATTCAGCGCGCTGGGCGCGGCACTGGTGAATATCAGCCCGGTGCTGATGTTTATCCAGCGGTTTGTTTCCCGGGTAATGGTCGGCGTACTGGCAGCGCTGGTATACAAGGCAATGGACCGGACGCGGGCGCCCCTGTATGTGAAGGGCCTGGTGACCGGTTTCTCATCCGCGTTCTTCAATACCCTGTTCTTTATGAGCCTGCTTGTGCTTTTCTTCGGAACTTCCGAGAAACTGGCGGGATCGATTGCGGAGAAAGGTGTGCTGATGTACATCATTTCGTCCGTTGGCATCAACGCCGTGGTAGAGATGGCGGTGGCCGCCGTTGTGACCGGCGCGGTCGGCACGGCACTCCGCAAGGCGAGGATGCTGTAAGCAAGAACTGTTCATCGACATGGAGGAAAGGAGTCCGGACAGATGATCCTGACCATGGATATCGGCAACACCAATATCAAGACGGCGCTGTTCGACGGGAAAGAGATGTACAAGTACTGGCGGATGTCCACCAGCACCACATCCACTTCCGACGAATACGGCGTCCGGCTGTCCTCCATGTTTGCGCATGAAGGCGTACCGACCAGCGTGGTGGACGGCATCGTGGTATCGAGCGTGGTACCGACGATCAATTTCACCATCGACCACATGCTGCAGAATTACTTCGGCAAGGCGCCGCTGTTTGTGGCCCCCGGGGTGAAAACGGGTATCAATATCCGTTATGAAAACCCCCGGGAGCTGGGCAGCGACCGGATCGCGAACGCGGTGGCGGCATACGATGAGTATGGCGGGCCGTGCATCTTCATCGATTTCGGTACAGCGACAACCTTCGGGGTGATCGACGCGGACGGCGCGTTCCTGGGCGGTACGATCTGCCCCGGCATCAAACTGAGCAGCGAGGCGCTGGTATCCGGCACCGCAAAGCTGCCCCGGTTTGAGCTGGCCCGGCCGGAGAACGTGATCGGGAAGACAACGCTGACCAACCTGCAGAGCGGTATGTTCTACGGCTATGTCGGCCTGGTGCGGAATATCGTGCGAAAGATCAAACAGGAGCTTGGCAAGGAAGCGTACGTCGTGGCGACGGGCGGTATGGCCCTGATGATTGCGGAGGAGAGCAACGTGATCGACAAGCTGGACGGACTGCTGACCCTGAAAGGCCTGCGCCTGATTTATGAACGGAATTCAACTGAAGGGGGAAAATGACAATGAAAGAGGTTGTGCTGGGACTGCTCGGACTGGGGAATATCGGCGGAGGTGTCTGGGACCTGATCCGGACATTCGGCAGCGAGGTGGAAACCCGGACGGGCGTGCCGCTGCGCGTGAAAAAGGCCCTGGTGCTGGACAAGCGCTTCCACGGCGGCAAGGATGTTCCGGACGAGGTGCTGACCACGGACAAGAATGATATCCTGGAGGATCCGGAGATCCAGATCGTCTGTGAGTTCCTCGGCGGCGAACAGCCGGCAGCCTCCATGATGCTGCGCGCGCTGGAAAACGGGAAATCCGTGGTGACCGCCAATAAGATGGCGCTGTGCCTGCACTTTGACGAGCTGCGCGCCATGGCGAAGAAGACCGGCGCGGGGCTGTACTACGAAGCCAGTGTCGGCGGCGCGATCCCGATCATCAACGCAATCCAGAGCCCGCTGATCGCAAACCATATTGAACAGATCATGGGGATTGTGAACGGCACAACCAACTACATCCTGACCCGGATGGCGGCGGAAGGCGCCGAATATGAGGACGTGCTGAAGGACGCGCAGCGGCTGGGCCTGGCCGAGCCCGATCCCACGGCGGATGTCGAGGGCTTCGACGCGGCCTATAAGCTGAGCATCCTGGGCTCCCTGGCTTTCCACAGCCGGGTGAAGGTGGAGAACGTATACCGGGAGGGCATCACGAAGGTGTCCGCCGAGGATATCGCCTTCGGCCGGGAAATGGGCTATGTGCTGAAGCTGCTGGCGATCGGCAAGGACAACGGCGATACCATTGAAGCCCGGGTCCACCCGGTGTTCCTGCCGGCGGACCATCCGCTGGCCCGTGTGGACGGTTCCCTGAACGCGGTATACCTGTACGGCCACTCCTTCAAGGACATGATGCTGGAAGGCCGGGGCGCCGGCGACGCGCCGACGGCCAGCGCCATCGTGGGCGACATCATTCAGGCTGCGCAGAATGCGGTGCATCCGATGCCGTACCTGCAGGACAACCCGAAGCCGGTAGCTGATGACTGGCAGAGCAAATACTTTATCCGCATGAAAGCCAAGGACGCTCCCGGCGTGCTGGCTGAAGTGACAGGCCTGCTGGCGGGAGAGGGCATCTCTGTTTCCGCCATGATGCAGAAGGGCGCCGCCCCGGGCGGAAAGGCCACCCTGATTGTGATTACGCACATCGCGCCGGAAAAAGCCGTGCAGCGTGTGGTGAAAGCCCTGAATCCGGAAATCTGCCAGGTGGAGAACGTGATCCGCGTCGAAGCCTGACCCTGAGATGACCGCCGGCGGCGGATGAGGAATGGTATGAAGCAAGGCACTTGGGTCCTTTTTGACCTGGACGGAACGCTGACACAGTCCGAGGAAGGAATCTGCAACAGCGCCCGGTATGCCGCGGAGCGGATGAACCTGCCCGTGCCGGACGGGGATACGCTGCGGAAGTTTATCGGGCCGCCGCTGGTGTGGTCCTTCCAGGAATACCTGGGGCTGGATCCGGAAGCGGCCCTCCGGGCACAGGAGGTTTACCGGGAACGGTACAATACCGTGGGCCTGTTTGAAAACCGCGTGTATCCGGGTATCCGTTATGTGCTGCGGATGCTGAAGAAGGCCGGTATCCATACCGGCGTTGTTACCGGGAAGCCTGAGGGGCCGACCGGCCGGATCCTGGAGCATTTCGGCCTCCGGAAATGGATGGAAACCGTTGTCTGCGCGGCGGACAACAAGGCGGAAAAGGAACTCCTGATCCGGAAGGCGCTGCCGGAAGACGCGGCAGAAGCCTGGATTGTCGGTGACCGGAAATTCGATATGGAAGGCGGCGTGAAAGCCGGCATCCATACACTGGGAGTAACCTACGGATACGGCAGCGAGGAGGAGTTGGTTTCCTCCGGGGCGGAACGCATCGCGCATACCCCACGGGAGATTGCGGAGATCCTGTGCTCCGGAACGGAGCCGGTCCGCGGAGCGTTCCTGTCCATGGAAGGCCCGGACGGAAGCGGCAAGGGCACCCAGCTGGAACGGCTGGCGGATACCCTGGACCGGTACGGATTTGAAGTGTACCGGACAAGGGAACCCGGCGGAAGCCCGATCGGCGAAAAGATCCGGGAGATCCTGCTGGACCGGGAAAACGCCGCCATGACGGATGTGACGGAAGCGCTGCTGTACGCAGCGGCCCGCGCACAGCATGTACGCGAGGTCATCCGGCCCCAGACGGCCGCGGGACGCGTGGTCCTGTGCGACCGGTACCTGGATTCCTCCGCAGCTTACCAGGGCGGCGGGCGGATGCTGGGTGTGGAGCAGGTGCTGGCGATCAACGCGCCGGCGGTGGACGGCACCCTGCCGGACCTGACAGTTTACCTGGATATTGACCACCGGAAGGCGATGGCGCGACGCTGTGCGGCGACTGAGCCGGACCGGCTGGAGACCGAACCGGAGAGCTTCCACGCGCGCGTGGAAGACGGATACCATCAGCTGATTGAACAGGATCCGGAACGCTTTGCCGTGGTGAACGCGGAAGGCGACCGGGATGCGATTGCCGCGGAGATTGCCGGGAAAGTACTTGCCCGGCTGACGGAGGCGGAGGATTGAGCGAACGGATTGTTGTCGGAATGAGCGGAGGTGTGGATTCCTCCGTTGCGGCCCTGCTTCTGAAGGAGCAGGGCTATGATGTCGTGGGCGTTTTCATGAAGAACTGGGAGGAACAGGATGAAAACGGCGTATGCACCGCCGAGGCCGACTGGCGGGACGTACGGGACGTGTGCGACGGCATCGGCATTCCGTGTTACAGTGTCAATTTCGCAAAGGAATACTGGGACCGTGTGTTCTCCTATTTCCTGAAGGAATACAAAGCGGGGCGTACCCCGAACCCGGATGTGCTGTGCAACCGGGAAATCAAGTTCAAGGCTTTCCTGGATTTCGCGATGGGCCTCGGGGCTTCCCGGATGGCTACAGGCCACTTTGTGCGGACCGACGGCGAAGGACACCTGCTGAAGGGCGTGGACCCGAACAAGGACCAGAGCTATTTCCTGTACATGGTGCACGCGGAGCAGCTGAAGAAGTCCATGTTTCCCGTAGGCGGCATGACCAAGGCGGAAGTGCGCCGGATTGCCGCGGAGAACGGACTGCCGGTCAGCGAAAAGAAGGATTCCACCGGGGTCTGCTTTATCGGGGAACGGAATTTCAAGAAATTCCTGTCGGAATACCTGCCGGCCCAGCCCGGGGATATGGTTTCCCCGGACGGGGAAGTGGTCGGCCGGCATGACGGCCTGATGTACTATACGCTCGGCCAGCGCCGGGGGCTCGGTATCGGCGGCCGCGGAGACGGGCGGAGCTGGTTCGTGATCGGCAAGGACCTGAAGAAAAACCGCCTGCTGGTCGCCCAGGGCGAGGATCATCCGATGCTGTACAGCGATGTGTGTACCGCGGAGGATGTGACCTGGGTCGGGGAACCGCCGCTGCGCGAGGGGGAGACGCTCCGGTGCGGTGTGAAGTACCGCTACCGGCAGCCGGAACAGGACGCCGAGGTCACGCTGGAAAACGGCGTGCTGGTGATCCGCTCCATGATCCCGCAGCGGGCGGTGACGCCCGGGCAGAGCGCGGTGCTGTACAGCGGGGACGTGTGCCTGGGCGGCGGAATCATCCGGGAGACCGCAAAGAATGAAGCCTGAAGGCAAAAAAACAGCATGATAAAACCGGGCCTTCCCTGATCGGGAAGGCCCGGTTTTCATTCGGGTTAAATTTTCATATCGCCGTCCTTGACCCAGCCGAAGCGGCGGACGGCCAGATGGATCAGCAGGGACAGGACTGCGGGCAGGACGATGCAGACGAGGGCAAGACCCAGCCAGTCGGTTCCGGTGATGGCTGCCTTTGTGCCGGCCGCGATATCATTGACCCAGCCGGTATAAACCCCCAGCGGGCCGACCATACCGCAGGTACCCATCCCGGAGGAGATGGCGGCGCCGTTCATTTCCATGCGGAAAATGCAGGTCGCAATGGGGCCGGTGATTGCCGAGGCCAGGGTGGGGGCAATCCAGATCCGTGGATTTTTGATGATATTGGGCATCTGCAGCATGGAGGTACCAAGGCCCTGGGAGACCAGGCCGCCGACCTTGTTTTCCCGGAAGGAGATGACGGCGAAGCCGATCATCTGCGCGCAGCAGCCCGCGACGGCAGCTCCGCCGGCCAGGCCGGTGAGGCCGAGCGCGGCGCAGATCGCGGCGGAGGAAATCGGAAGCGTCAGCGCAATACCGACGATGACCGATACGAGGATCCCCATCAGGAAGGGCTGGAGCTCGGTGGCCCATTTGATGAGCTCACCGACAGACATCGCCGCCCGGCCAAGCGGCGGGGCGATCAGCCAGGACAGGAATACGCCGACCGCGATGGTGACCAGGGGTGTGACCAGGATATCCACTTTGGTTTCTTTGGAAACCGCTTTGCCGAATTCAGCGGCGATAATCGCGATAAAGAGAACGGCCAGCGGGCCGCCGGCACCGCCCAGGATGTTGGCTGCAAAACCGACCGCGGCCAGGGAAAACAGGGCCAGCGGCGGGCACTTGAGCGCATAGCCGATGGCAATGGCCATGGCCGGGCCGCTCATGGCGGAGGCGAGACCGCCAACCGTGTAATTGACTGTATTGCTGCCGGATTTGAGGGTGGCAACCGTCTGCGTCAGGAACGGAATCCCGAACTGCTTGCCGACCGTGTCGATGATCGTGCCGATGAGCAGGGAACAGAACAGGCCCTGCGCCATGGCGCCCAGCGCGTCGATCCCGTACCGTTTCAGGGAAATTTCAATGTTCTTTCTCTTCAAAAACTCTTTCATGCTTCCTCCGGGCTCTCCACTGCCCCGAATCGTATTTCAAGGAATGATTATACATGCTTTTGCCCTGGAATCCTGTATTTTTCCCGTTCATTATGAAAAGGCGAAGCTGCCGGAGAAAAACACGGAGCGCAATCCAAAAGGGAGCGGCACCTGCCGCTCCCTTTTGCGGTGTTTACCGGTACTGCGCCATCCGCTTTTTCCGGACTTCCTCCCGGGCAACAGACCAGCCGAAAAAGCCCATGACATCCCCCAGCTTCTGGTACAGCCCGTGGCTGTAGACGATCAGGTGCGCCTTTTCCAGGTGCAGGCTGCCCTTTTCGTCCACCAGGTCCTTCCGGACCCGGACGGCTACGACCTCACCCAGGAACATATCATGGCTGCCCAGCGGGATGACCTGCCTGACCCGGCAGCTGAGGCTGACGGGTGCACCGTCCACGGCGGGGGCGGTTTCCAGGTTTTCCGCCGGGATGTACCGCAGGCCGGTTTCCCGGCTCTTGTCGGTATCACGGCCGCTGCGGACGCCGCAGAAATCCACGGCTTTGCACATGGCTTCATCGGGCAGGTTGACCACAAACTCCCCGGAGGATTCAATGAGCCCGTGGGAATAACGCTCCTTCCGCAGGCTGACGGACACCATCGGCGGTTCGGAGTTGACCGTACCGGCCCAGGCGGCCGTGACCATGTCCCGGTTTTCCGGGTTTTCTTTATCCGCGCAGCTGACCAGCACCACCGGGGTGGGATTCAGCATGGTGGAAGGGGAGAGGGAAATGTAATCCGAACTGTTCACGGGAAAGTCTCCTTTCAGGAAAACGGAAACCGCGCTTGAACCGGGGCGGAAATCCGCGTATGATAGATCCGGGTGATGAAGATGAAAACGGTCAGTGTGGCTGCGGCGGTAATCCTCCGGGACGGGAAGGTGTTTGCCACCCAGCGGGGATACGGCGCCTACAAGGACTACTGGGAATTCCCGGGAGGCAAGATTGAACCCGGGGAAACCGCGGAGGAAGCGCTGGAACGGGAAATCCGGGAGGAACTGGATACGGAGATCGCCGTGGAAGCCCCGTTTGCCCGGGTGGAATATGACTACCCGGAGTTCCATCTCTCCATGCAGTGCTTTACCTGCCGGGTGATCCGCGGAAGCCTGGTGCTGAAGGAGCACGAGGATGCCGCGTGGCTGGACCGGGACCGGCTGGATGACGTCCGCTGGCTGCCGGCGGATGAAACAGTGATCAGCCGCCTGCGGGAACTGCTTCCGGCAGTGAACCGTCCGGCACCGGATGCCGCTGAGTGAATTATAAAATCAACCGGGGATTTCGGCAAGGCAGGCCGGAGCTTCCGGTTATTTTTTTGTTCAATTTCAGGCATTGACAAATCCGGAATCAGGGTGTAATATCTGATTAAACGATTAAACAATCGTTTAATTGATGAAGCAAAGGAGTGCCCAGGACATGAAGAAGACCTACAAAATCGAAGTCGACTGCGCCAACTGCGCCAACAAGATGGAGGAAGCCGCAAAGAAGGCACCCGGTATCCGGGAGGTTACGGTCAATTTCATGACCCAGAAGATGATCGTTGTCTTTGAGGAGGGTGCGGAACCCGAAACAGTCATGCAGGACGTGCTGGCCCGCTGCAAAAAGGTGGAGGACGACTGCGAGATTTACCTGTAAAACCGGAAACAGGAACAGAAAGAAGGGGATATCCCATGACGAAGAAGCAAAAGAAGATGCTGATCCGGATCCTGGCGGCAGCCGCGATGCTGATCGCGCTGCATTTTGTGCCGGAGGACGGGCCGCTGCAGGGAATTCCGCTGTTCCTAATGTACCTGGTTCCTTACCTGACGGTGGGATACGATATCCTGAAGAAGGCGGGGAAGGGAATCCTGAACCGCCAGGTGTTTGACGAGAATTTCCTGATGGCGGTGGCAACCGTTGGCGCGCTGGCGATCGGGCTGGCGAAGACCGGGGACTATGTGGAAGCCGTGGCGGTGATGCTGTTCTACCAGATCGGCGAGCTGTTCCAGAGCTATGCCGTGGGCAAGAGCCGTCGGAACATCAGCGAGATGATGAACATCCGGCCGGACTACGCGAACGTAATGGCGGACGGCCAGCTGACCCGCGTGGATCCGGATGAGGTGGAGACCGGCACCCAGATCGTGGTGCAGCCTGGGGAAAAGATCCCGATTGACGGTATCGTGGAAGAGGGCTCCGCGACCCTGAACACCAGCGCCCTGACCGGCGAAAGCCTGCCGCGGGATGTGCAGCCGGGCGACGAGGTTGTCAGCGGCTGTGTGAATATGAGCGGTGTACTGAAGATCCGCACGACCCGGGAATTCGGCGAGAGCACGGTATCGAAGATCCTGGACCTGGTGGAAAACGCGAGCTCCCGGAAGTCCCGCTCGGAGAACTTTATCTCCCGGTTCGCGAAGTACTATACGCCGGCCGTGGTATTCGGCGCGCTGGCGCTGGCGGTCCTGCCGCCGGCGGTGCGCGGCCTGTTTATGGGACTGGATCCGGAATGGGGCGACTGGATTTACCGGGCGCTGACGTTCCTGGTGATCAGCTGCCCGTGCGCGCTGGTGATCAGCATTCCGCTGAGCTTTTTCGCCGGAATCGGCGGCGCCGGGAAAGCCGGTATCCTGGTGAAGGGATCGAACTACCTGGAGGAGCTGGCCCGGACAGGCGTGATGGTGTTTGACAAAACCGGCACGCTGACCAAGGGCGAGTTTGAGGTGGCGGCGATCCACCACAGCCCGATGGAAGAGGAAGAACTGCTGGAATATGCCGCGCTGGCGGAATCCGCGTCCTCCCACCCGATTGCGGTGAGTATCCGGAAGGCGCACGGGAAGGAACTGGACCTGAGCCGCGTGAGCGACGTGGAGGAGATCAGCGGGAACGGTGTGGTAGTGCGGATTGACGGGAAGGAAGTTGCCGCCGGCAACGGACGGCTGATGGACCGGCTGGGCATTGCCTACCGCGACTGCCACCGGACCGGAACGATCGTCCATATGGCGATTGACGGGGAATACGCCGGACATATTGTGATTTCCGATGTTGAGAAGCCGGCGGCGAAGGAAGCCGTGCAGGCGTTGAAGAACGCCGGCGTCCGCCAGACGGTCATGCTGACCGGGGACCGGAAAGCCGTGGCGGAGGAAACGGCCGCGCGCCTGGAAATCGACCGGGTATACAGCGAGCTGCTGCCCGGAGATAAGGTGGAACGGGTGGAAGCGCTGCTGGCGGAAAAGCAGGGACGTGAAATCCTGGCATTTGCAGGGGACGGGATCAACGACGCGCCGGTGCTGAGCCGGGCGGACCTGGGCATTGCCATGGGCGCCATGGGATCGGACGCGGCGATTGAGGCGGCGGATATCGTGCTGATGGACGACAATCCCCTGAAGATTGCCAAGGCAATCCGGATTTCCCGCAAGTGCATGCGGATTGTGTATGAGAATATCGTGTTTGCCATCGGGGTGAAGGCGGTCTGCCTGATCCTGGGCGCACTGGGAATTGCCAACATGGGACTGGCGATCTTCGCCGATGTGGGCGTGATGATCATCGCCGTGCTGAACGCCATCCGGGCGCTGTTTGTCAGCCAGCTGTAAGGAAGGAGCAGGAACCGATGGAGAATACCCGACTGCCGCACCAGCACGACCTGAACGCGGAACGGATTTTTGACCATATGCCCGCGCCGGAGGAGTTTGCCGGGGCGGCGGAAATGTTCCGCCTGATGAGCGACGGCACCCGGATCCGGCTGTTCTGGCTGCTGTGCCACTGCGAGGAATGCCTGCTGGACCTGGGCGTGATGATGGGCATGTCCAGCCCGGCACTTTCCCACCACCTGAAGATCCTGAAGGCGGAAGGCCTGATCACTGCCCGCCGGGAGGGAAAGGAAGTGTACTACCGGGCGGCGGATACCCCCCGCGCGGACGCACTGCACCACATGATTGAGCAGGTAGCAGAAATGGCCTGCCCGGATTAACCGGGCAGGCCATTTTCCTGTCTGCGCGGAGGACTTCCGCGCTTTTTATCTTTCCAGGGACCGGTACAGCTCCAGGTACTGCGTCGCGGAGCGCTCCCAGGAGACATCCTTTTCCATATCGCGGCAGACCATTCTGTCCCAGCGGGCACGGTCGGTAAAGAACAGGGTTTTCGCCTGGTTAATCGCACCGAGCAGCAGGCCGGAATCATACCAGTTGAAGGAGAAGCCGTTTCCGGTATCCTCGTCCCAGCTGTAGGGCTCGACCGTATCCTTCAGGCCGCCGGTTTCGCGGACGATCGGGATGGTGCCGTAGCGCATGGCGATCAGCTGGGTCAGGCCGCAGGGCTCGAACAGGCTGGGAACCAGAAGCGCGTCGGCACCGGCATAGATCTGATGGGCCAGGCCTTCGTTGTAGGAAATATAGGCGCATACGGTGCCTTTATACTTGCTTTCATAGTAGCGGAAGGCGTTCTCATACCGGGGATCGCCGGTACCCAGGACAACGATCTGCGTATTGCCGTCGATCAGGTGAGGCAGAATGTCGTTGACCAGGTCCAGGCCTTTCTGGTCGGTGAGGCGGGAGATCAGGCCGAGGATGATCTTTCCGCCGTCGGGATCCAGGCCGAGCGCTTTCTGCAAGGCATTCTTGTTCAGGGGCTTGCTGGCCAGAACGGAATTCCGGTCATACTGCGCGGCGAGCAGCTTGTCCGTGGCGCTGTCCCACAGATCCACATCGATGCCGTTGACGATTCCGCTGAGCTTGCCGCTGTGGTAGCGGAGGTGGCCGTCCAGGCCTTCGCCGTAATCCGGCGTCTGGATTTCACGGGCATAGGTGCTGCTGACGGTGGTGACCCGGTCCGCGTATGCGAGGCCGCCCTTGAACATGTTGGCTTCGTTCTCGTTGTGCTTGAGCACGGGATAGTCGAACAGCATATCGGACAGCCCGGACCAGTACTTCAGGTGCTCAATACTGCAGATGCCCTGGAACCGCAGGTTGTGGATGGTCACGATGGAACGGGCGCGCCCGACGGGTGTGGAATCGAACTTTGTGCGGAGGTACAGGGGAACCAGCCCGGCCTGCCAGTCATGGCAGTGGACGATATCGGGGATCCAGTCCAGGTAATTCAGGATGGCCAGGGAAGCCTTGGAGAAGAAGCAGTACTTCGGGATGTCCTCCCAGAGGCCGGTATAGGGATTGCCCCAGTCAAAGAATTCCCGGTTGTCGATGAAATCGTAGGTGACTCCGTCCATCACGGTTTCCATGATGCCGACGTAGAAGGTCCGCCCGTCGCTGGTCAGGTCCATCATGAAAGAACCCTGGTAAACCATCTTTTCCTTGAATTTATCAGGGATGCAGTTGTAGAGGGGCAGGATGACGCGCGCTTCACAGCCTTCACGGACAAGCGCCCGCGGAAGGGCGTACATCACGTCCCCGAGGCCGCCGGTTTTGACAAACGGATAACACTCAGAACCGATAAAGGCGATCTTCATATTCACTTTCCTCCGTCCGAAGAATGGTTTTGCCGGTGTGCCGGCACAGGTCCCATATCTGAGATCAGTATACCACAGGACCCGCGGAAAACGGAACAAAAAGTTTTGTTCGCCTTGCAATGCGCGGGGGTTGATTTTATAATGAGAAAAAAAAGACGGACAAAGGAGGCGGGCGGATGAACGTATCGCAGCTGGCTGATCAGCTCAGGCGGGACCATATGTTCATGAAGGATGTGACCCGGTGGGAGGTTATCCCAGCCCGTGAGGCACGCACCATGCCTTTCCCCGCCTCCATGGACGAACGCCTGAAGCCCGCGCTGGCACGCCGCGGGATCCATGAGCTGTATACCCACCAGGCGAAAAGCCTGGAGGCGATTGCCCGCGGGGAGGACGTTACGGTCGTTACGCCGACCGCGTCCGGCAAAACCATGTGCTACAACCTGCCGGTGCTGTCCGCGATCCTGAAGGATCCGGACACCCGCGCGCTTTACCTGTTCCCGACAAAGGCGCTCTCCGCCGACCAGGTCAGCGAACTGTACGACATGATCGAGGAAATGGGTGTGGACATCAAAACCTACACCTATGACGGGGATACGCCGGCGGCCGCACGCCGGGCGGTCCGCCAGGCCGGGCATATTGTGGTGACCAACCCGGACATGCTGCACTCGGGCATCTTGCCGCACCATACCAAATGGGTGAAGCTGTTCGAAAACCTTCGCTACATCGTGATCGATGAAATCCATACCTACCGGGGCGTGTTCGGCAGCAACCTGGCCAATGTCCTGCGCCGGCTGATGCGCCTGTGTGAATTCTACGGCAGCCATCCGCAGTACATCCTCTGCAGCGCGACCATCGCCAACCCCCGGGAGCTGGCGGAGACGCTGATCGGACGCCCGGTAACGCTGGTGGATGACAACGGCGCGCCGATGGGAGAACGGCATTTTGTGTTCTACAACCCGCCGGTGGTCAACCGGCAGCTGGGTATCCGCCAGGGCGCCGTGCCGGTGGTCCGGTCGATTTCCGGCATGCTGCTGAAGAACGGAATCCAGGCGATTACCTTTGCGCGCTCCCGCCTGACGGTGGAGGTGCTGACCCGCTACCTGAAGGACATGGTCCGCGACCCGCTGGGGAATGCCGGCCGCGTGCGCGGATACCGGGGCGGGTACCTGCCAGGCGAGCGGCGGGAGATTGAGCGCGGCCTCCGGGCCGGAAAGGTGGACGCGGTGATTTCCACCAACGCACTGGAGCTTGGAATCGACATCGGCGCGCTGGACGCGTGCGTGATGTGCGGATATCCGGGCACCATTGCCAGTGCCTGGCAGCAGGCAGGCCGTGCCGGCCGCCGCCGGGGAACCAGCATTGTATTTTTCGTCGCGTCCTCCGCAGCGATTGACCAGTATATCGTGAACCATCCGGATTATTTCCTGCACCAGAGTCCGGAGAACGCGCTGCTGAACCCGGACAACCTGTATATCCTGATGAGCCACTTCAAGTGCGCGGCATTTGAGCTGCCGTTTGAGGACAATGACCAGTTCGGCAACGCCCCCGGGTCGAAGGATATCCTGGAATACCTGGATGAGCAGGGCATCCTGCACCATGCGGAGGGCCGGTACCACTGGTCGGCGGAAGATTTCCCCGCCAGCGAGATCTCCCTGCGCTCCGCCGCGGCCGAGAACTTCATTATCGTGGACATTACCGATCCGGCGCATCACCGGGTGGTGGGGGAGATGGACCGGTTCACCGCGCCGATGCTGCTGCATGAGAACGCCATCTACATGCATGAGGGGCGCCAGTTCCAGGTGGAAAAGCTGGACTTTGACGCCTGCAAGGCCTTTATCCGGGCGGTGGACGTCGGCTACTACACCGACGCGGACCTGAACATCAACCTGAGCCTGCTGGACGTGGAAAAGGAAGAACCGTTCGCCGGGACGGCAGTGGCCGGACTGGGCGAGATCAAGGTAACCGCCCTGGTGACAATGTTCAAGAAAATCAAATTCGACACGCACGAGACGCTCGGATTCGGGCATGTGCGCCTGCCGGAAACGGATATGCACACCACCGCCATGTGGTGGACGCTGCCGGATGAGCTGGCGGAAAAGATCCCGAGCGACCGGCTGAAGAACGGGATGATGGGCATCGCAAACCTGCTGCGGATTGTGTGCCCGCTGTACCTGATGTGCGCCCCGCAGGATATCGCGGTGGTCTACCAGGTGCGCAGCCCGATTACGGACAAGCCGACCATCATCTTCTACGACAACTGCCCCGGCGGTATCGGCCTGGCGCATAAGGCCTACGGCATGCGGGACCTGCTGCTTCAGAAGGCGCTGCAGGTGGCGGAGGACTGCCCGTGCGAATACGGCTGTCCCTCCTGTGTCGGCCCGGTGGGCGAGGTCGGGGAGGACGGAAAGCGGACAGCGGTCCGCCTGCTGAAGGAGCTGACAAAATGAACCTGCGGGACAAGCTCCGTGCCGTCGGCGGGACGGGCGGATCCCCGCGGCCCGCGGGGGAGGCGTCCACGGATTGCCGGCACTTCGCGGTATACCGGCCGGCGGAGGAATTTCCCGGCGCGTATGACCTGTCGGCGGAAACGCTGCGGATGATGAGCGACCGGGAACTGCCGGAGGACCTGGATCCCCGGCGGATCCTGTACCTGGATACGGAGACCACGGGACTGGGCGGCAGCGGAACCGTCGCCTTCCTGGTGGGCATGGGATTCCTGGGAGACAATGGGTTTGAGGTGCACCAGTTCCTGATGCGCGACTATCCGGAGGAGCCGTACCTGCTGAAACATGTGGCGGCCGGCCTCGGGAAGTTCGACGTGCTTTGCACCTTCAACGGGACCACGTTCGACGTACCGCTGCTGGAAAGCCGGCTCCTGATGAACCGGATGGACCGGAGCTGCCTGGACCTGCCGCACCTGGACCTGCTGCATATGTGCCGCCGGCTGTGGAAGCTGCGGCTGGGCAGATGCAACCTCGGCCGGCTGGAGGAAGTAATCCTGGGGAAGCCCCGGGTGGATGACCTGCCCGGAAGTGAGGTGCCCCAGCGGTATTTTACCTATCTGAAAACAAAACGAATGGAGCTGCTGGAGGATATCCTGAAGCACAACGCGCAGGATATCGCTTCGCTGTGCGTGCTGCTGAACCATATGGCCGACCTGTACCGGCACCCCGAGAAGATCCGCTTCAGCGAGGATGTGTATTCCATGGGCCGGGCACTGGAAAAGCTGGAGCGGACCGAGGACGCGCGGCGGTGCTACCGGCTGGCCCGGAGGGGGCGCATGGGCGACCTGGCCGGGTCCGCACTGGCGGTGAGCTACCGCCGCACCGGCGAACGCGAGGAGGCGGTCCGCGTATGGCAGGAAATGGTCCGGGAACGGCGGGGCGGCATTGAGCCGTATGTGGAGCTGGCCAAGTATGAGGAGCACGTCCGGCGGAATTATCCCGCCGCGCTGAACTGGACCGAGCAGGCGATGATCCGCCTGAGCGAGCCTTCGCTGCGGGCGGACGGAACTGTACAACAGCTGCAAAATGAGTTACAATACCGCTATCAGCGCCTGAAGCGCAGGATAAAGGAGAAGGAACAGGATGGGACTTAAGTCATTCATCAAGGGAAACCGGGCGCTTGCCCTGCAGCGGAAGGGACAGAAGGAAGAAGCGATGCACCTGTATGAGGAAGCAATCGCCGACGGCCTGAACGATCCCCGTTACCTGCTGCCGTATGCCCTGCTGCTGATCCGGGACGGACAGTACCAGAAGGCCAAGGATTTCCTGGTGGCGCATCAGCGGGTGCCGGGCATGACGCCCCAGCAGCGGACGGAGCTGCTGGTGTATTATGCGACATGCTGCATGCGGCTCGGCAATGTGGACAAGGGCATCAGCGCGCTGGAACAGCAGGCGCAGAAGGGTGAAACCGGACTGCTGTACCAGACGCTCGGCTACCTGTATATTGAGAAATATGACCTGGCCAACAAGCCGGATTTCCAGGCGGTGACTGCGGATACAGCTGAACCGGAAAACACGGAAGCTGCGGAAAGCGCGGAAGATGAGACGGCGGAAAAGCCGATGACACCGGAAGAAGACTGGAACGCGGGCGTGGAAAAGGCCGGGGAGTTCATCCGCAGGTCCGTTGAATATGATGAAGAGGATTCCGTCTGCCTGGACAACATGGCCCAGTATATCTACCGGGTGCAGGGCGACAAGACCGCAGCCCGGGAGTGGTTTGAGAAGGCGCTTGCCCGCAAGGAAGGGCAGATCGATACGCTGTATTTCCTGAGCCGGTACGATGAAGAGGAAGGCAACCGGACCGCCGCGCTGGCGAAGATGGAAAAGACACTGGAAGGCCGGTTCTCCCCGCTGAATTTCTGCAGCAAGGAGATGGCGGAACAGGAAGTCGCCCGCCTGAAAGGAGAAACGGTCTGATGAGCGAGGAGAAGATCGAAACACCGGAGCAGCAGCCGGATCAAAAGAAAAAAGGCAAAAAGGAAAAGGTCAAAAAGTCGGTGGGACGCGAAATTCTGGAATGGGTGCTGACGATTGTCGTGGCGCTGGCCGCCGCGCTGGTGATCCGTTCCGTGGTGTTTGAGATGGTCCGTGTGGACGGGGAGTCCATGCTGGATACCCTGAACGACGGGGAAATCATGTTTGTGAGCAAGTATGACTACTCCGGCATCTGGTTCAACCTGCCCTTCCAGAGCGATAACGCAGCCCAGAAGGCAGCCCGGATTTCCTACGGGACGCCGGCACGGCTGGATGTGGTGATCTGCCGCTATCCGGCCCGCGGTGCGGTGGACTTTGTGAAGCGCGTGGCTGGCCTGCCCGGCGATACGGTGGAGCTGCGGGAAGGCTTCCTGTATATCAACGGGGAACAGGTGAAAGAGGAAAGCGAAATCGAAGGCATTACGGATGCCTACCGTGCGGGCTACAGCGCCGCTTCCTTCGGCCCGTACTATGTGCCGAAGAAAGGCGATACGCTGACGATTGCCGACAGCAACCTGGATATTCAGGTCAACGGTGCAGCATGGGAACGGAAAATGACCGCCGTAACCGCGAAGGATGCGGACGGAAAGATCCTGAAGATCTATGACCGGAAGGTGAATGACAGCAGCCGGGGAGGAAAGCGCGAGGCGACCGAAACGGTTGTGGCCTATGATGGGAAGGAATGGGATTTCAACGCCTGGCTGGCGGAATGCCCGGACCTGATCGGGAAGGAATTTACGGTGGACCGGGATTACTACTTTGTGATGGGCGACCACCGGAACAACTCGAACGACAGCCGCGCGGTCGGCGCGATTGAGCGGGATATGATCATCGGCCATGTGCGCCGGGTCCTGTATCCCTTCAACAGCTGGCGGGGCGTGGAGTAAAGGAAAGCTATGCAGTATCGGAAGGACCGGAACGGCCGGGACATCTCCGCACTGGGATTCGGATGCATGCGCTTCTGCCGGAAGGGCACGGGTATCGACCAGGAGGAAGCCGAGCGGGAAATCCTGCGGGCAGTGGAGCTGGGCGTCAATTATTTTGACACGGCGTATATCTATTCGGGCAGCGAAGCCTGCCTGGGCGAAGCGCTGGAAAAGTACAGCCTGCGCGGCAAAGTATATATCGCGACCAAGCTGCCGCAGTATATGATCCGCAGCCGCGAGGCGATTGACCGGTATTTTGATGAGCAGCTGAGCCGCCTGCGGACCGACCATGTGGATTTCTACCTGATGCATATGCTGACGGACCTGGACGCCTGGCAGAAGCTGCAGGCGCTGGGGATCGAGGACTGGATCGCGGAGAAAAAGCGGACCGGTGCAATCGGGCAGATCGGGTTCTCCTTCCATGGCAACACGGCGACATTCCTGGAGATCCTGGACGCGTATGACTGGGATTTCTGCCAGATCCAGTACAACTATATGGACGAGGTTTCCCAGGCCGGACGGAAAGGCCTGCAGGCCGCCGCGGCCAAAGGAATTCCCGTGATTATCATGGAACCGCTGCGGGGCGGCAAGCTGGTGAACCTGCTGCCGCAGGAGGCAAAACGGCTGATCAACGCCGATCCGGCGCATCGGAGCCCCGCTGAGCTGGCATTCCGCTGGCTGTGGAACCAGCCGGAGGTTACGTGTGTGCTTTCCGGCATGAATTCGCTGGAAATGCTGGAGGAGAACTGTCGTACTGTGTCAGACGCACTGCCCGGCTCCTTTACGGACGCGGACCGCGCCCTGATCGACGGGGTCCGGAAGGCAATCAACGCCGGAATCCGCGTCGGCTGCACCGGATGCGGCTACTGCATGCCGTGCCCGCAGGGAGTGAACATTCCGGGAACGTTTTTCTGCTACAACAAGCTGTCGACCGAAGGACGCGTATCCGGACTGCGGGATTACTTCCAGTCCGTAGCCATGCGCAAGGAGCCGGTATTCGCTTCCCAGTGCGTCGGGTGCGGAAAGTGCGAGAAGCACTGTCCCCAGCACCTGCCGATTATCCAGGAACTGAAAAACGCAGACAGGGCGCTGCGACCCTGGTGGGTGAAAGGCGCAATCAGCGCGGCGCGCTGGTGGCTGTTCAAAAGGAAACGGAAAGCATAACAAAACGCGGGTGACTGAGTCACCCGCGCTTTTACTGTCTGTATTACCGGATCTGGACAATATCAGCAATTTTGTTGCCTTTTTCATCGGAAATATACGGTTCCGCACCGGTGCGTTTTGCGGTGATGAAGATGCTGTCACCCGCATTGAGGTTCATCCAGTCCTTTTCTGCCAGGCGGTATTCGGCGGTTTCGCCCTTGCTGTTCGTCACCGTGAAGCTGTAAGCCTCGGAGCGCTTTCCCTCCCGCTCGTTTTCCTCCAGCGTATATTCCGGCCAGGCGGTTTCGTGATTGTCCCCGGAGGAGGTCACATCGCGCCCGGGCGACCAACGCCAGATGGTATAGTAGTATTTCGTCGCGTAGCGGGGAACCTGGGCATAGACCGGTTCATCGATGGTCTCCGTATAGTATTCGGTTTTGTAAACCGGGCGCTCATGGGGGACTTCCTGCATGTAGCCGTTGCCCATATCCTCGTAAGTGTAGTAGGTTTCATAGTGGTCCAGCACCCGGCGGGAGCGCTCGACTTCCCGGGGAATATAGCCGGTGAGTACAGAATCTGAGTGGTGGTATTCCTCTTTCTGATCAACCAGTTCCGCGCCGGCCGGCAAAGCCCAGCCGGATTCGCTGTACTGGATGTTCTTCTCAATATTGATGTTCCGGACCCAGTTCAGCGCGGTGACCTTCAGGTCGCCGGCGGTTTTGTTTCCGTTCATCCAGGAGAACAGCAGGATAATTGCCAGAACGACAAGGGCGAGAATGAACAGCGGCTTTTTGCTGCTCTTCTGCGGAACCGCGGTATGCGGTTGGGCGGCCAGCTCGGCTTCTTCGCGCTCCTTCCGCTTTTTCAGCTGGTCGAAGTAGTTGCTTTCCGAATCCTTGCGGCTGGAACCGCAGTTGCTGCAGTATTCGGCGTTGTCGCTGTTGAGGGAATTGCAGAAGGAGCAGTACCAGTCCGGATTTTTACTGACGTATTTTGCCTCATCCTCCGACAGGTACTCGATATCGCCGCGCTCATTCTCCTCGCGGATCTCGCCTTCGGTATAGTTTTTCATGTAGAATTTGACATCCCCGCGGGCCCGGCCGCAGGCGGGACAGTTCTGCACGTCGCCGCGGATCTCTTTCGTACCGCAGACCGGGCAGTCCCAGTAACCCATGACAAGCTTTCCCATATATAACTCCCTTATATCCGGATGTTGAAGCGAAATTTTACCAATATCATTTTACCGCATTTCCGGGCGCTTTGCCACTTCTTTTTTTTCGCCTTCCGCTTTGCCGTTTTCTGTTGATTTTTCTCCATTTTCACCGGAGGCTATGGTTGCAAAAAGAGGGTTGATTTGTTACAATATCCGTTAGGTTGTATAACAGGGAAGGAGGGCCTTTTCGGGGATGGATCCGGCTGTAAAAAAGGAAACCGGGTATATTACCGTATGGGTGCTTCTGCTGAGCCTGCTGATGGAAGCGGTATTCCTGATCATCCGTCAGTGGGATCTTTCTGTGCTGTTCGGAAACCTGGGCGGCGCCGTGCTGGCGGTGGGGAATTTCTTCCTGCTGGCCTATACGGTCAGCCGCGCGGTGGACAAGGGGAAACCCGAGGAAGCCGCCCAGCGGGTGAAGGCGACAGCCACCCTGCGCCTGATCGGAGTCGGCGCGCTGAGCGCGCTGCTTATCGGTGTGTTCAAAACCAATGTTTTTGCAACGCTGATTCCGTTGCTTTTCCCCCGGGTTGCCATCGCGTTCCGGCCGATTCTGGACCGGAAACGCGGAACAGGGAACACGGGGACGGAAGGAAGTGATCTGATTGACTGAGAAAGCCGCTCCGGCGGTGGACGTGAAAAGCGCGAAATTCCGCCGGGTGGACCACGCGCTGATCGCGATGATTATCCTGCCGATCCTGGCGCTGATTGTGCTGAAGGTGCTGTTTACACCGGCAGCCGGGGAAGGCGTCCAGATTGCCGGCGCACTGGTGTTCCTGGAGATTCCGGCGCCGCTGATGCCGATTTACCTCTCGGAGAGCCAGGTAAACTCCTGGGGCGTGATGATCTCGATCCTGGGACTGTGCCTGTACCTGACCCACGGCCTGACCGCGAAGGCTGAGCTGAAGCGCCAGCTGGTGGCGGAATGGATGGTGGAGAAGTGCGAAGCCCTGGTCCGGAACAACATGGGCGGCTACTTTAAGGAGTGGGCTCCGTTCATCGCGGCGATCATGGGACTGAGCGCGTTCAGCAGCCTGATCTGCCTGCTGGGCCTGTTCTCGCCGACAGGCGACGTGAACATCACCTTCGGCTGGGCGATCCTGGTGTTCTTCATGATCATGTACTACAAGTTCCGCGGCGGCGTGTGGAACTACACGAAGGGCCTGTTCAAGCCCATTCCCGTGTTTGCGCCGATGAATGTGATCGGCGAATTCGCCACCCCGGTGAGCATGGCCTTCCGTCACTACGGCAACATCCTGAGCGGCGCGGTGATCTCCGCGCTGATCGGATCGGCGCTGACGGGGCTGAGCAAATCGGTGCTTGGATTCCTGCCCGGATTCCTCGGGGACATCCCGCTGCTGCGGGTGGGTCTCCCGGCGGTCCTGAGCATTTACTTTGATGTATTCAGCGGCCTGATGCAGGCGTTCATCTTTGCCATGCTGACGATGCTGAATGTGGCGGGCGCCGTTCCGTGGGATGACTGGAACGCCCGCAGGAAAAAACAAAACAAACCGGAAATCCAAAATACGGCCGCGTAAGGCCCGAAAACGGAGGAGACAAACATGTTGGAGCTTGCAATGGGTATCATGCTGGGACTGCTGGGACTGGGTGCCGGATGCGCGATGATCGCCGGTATCGGCCCTGGTATCGGTGAAGGCAACGCCGTGGCCAAGGCCTGCGAAGCCATCGGACGCCAGCCGGAATGCAAAAGCGATGTGACTTCCACGATGATCATGGGCTGCGCAATCGCCGAAACGACCGGTCTGTACGGCCTGATCGTCGCGATCCTGCTGATCTTCGTGGCACCGGGCATCTTCACCGGCATCCTGAAAGACGCGATCAAATAATCCGAGAGGGCGCTTATGTTTAACTTAGATGTGATTTCCGTCAACATCTGGCAGATTCTGGCCTCGCTGGCGAACCTGCTGCTTTTGACGTGGATCCTGAAACGCTTTTTGTTCAAGCCGGTGAAGAAGATCCTGGACGCCCGGCGTGCCGCGATTGACGCGGATTACGCGCAGGCCGCCGCCGCGAAGGCGGAGGCGGAGGAAGACCGGCTGAACTATGAGGCTGCCATGGCGGCCGCGCAGCAGACGTCGGACCAGATTATCTCCGATGCGACCCGCATGGCGGAGCACCGGGGCAGCGAAATCGTGGCAGAAGCCCGGGAAAAGGCAACGGATATCCGCCGGCAGGCGGAAGCCGATGCCCTGCTGGAGCGGAAAAAGGCCGAGGACGACATGAAGCGGGAGATCGCGGACGTGTCGGCGCGGCTGACCGGGAAGCTGCTGCAGCGTGAGATCAACGAAGAGGATCACCGGGCGCTGATCGATTCCTTCCTGCAGGAGATAGGAACAGAAAATGACAACAACTAACAGGGAATATGCCGAGGCACTGTTTGAGCTGGCTATCCAGGCGGAGCAGGCGGATGAAACGACCGCCGGCCTGGAAACCGTGATCAGCGCGGTAATGCAGGCGCCCGAGTTCGGGCAGCTGCTGGCCAGCCCCGCCATCGGCAAGGAAAAACGGATCCAGGCCCTGGATGAAGCCTTCGGCGGAAAAGTGCCGCAGGTGCTGATGGGCGTGCTCCGCATGATGGTATCCCGCGGCCATATCTCGGGCCTGGAAGCAATGGGCCGGGAATATGACGCGCTGGTCCGCCAGTACCGGGGAGAATCCGTTGCCTACGTTACCTCTGCGGTTCCGCTGAAGGAAGCGGAAGCTGTCGCGATCCGGAAGGAAATGGAAAACCGGATCGGCCACGGGGTTACGCTGCAGTGCCGGGTGGATCCGGCCCTGATCGGCGGCGTCCGCGTGGAAGTGGACGGCAAGGTGATCGACGGCAGTATCAGGAACAAACTTGAGCAGATCAAGGAAGTGATGAATTCGTGAGCTCCAAGGCAGTAGAAATCAGCAGTATTATCAAGGAGCAAATCCGGCAGTACGAATCCAAAATTGAAATGAAGGAAAACGGCACCGTCATTACCGTCGGCGACGGTATCGCAACGGTGTACGGTCTTCGTGCCTGCATGGCCAACGAGCTGCTCCGATTTGAGGACGGCAGCTTCGGTGTGGCGCAGAACCTGGAGGAGGAAACGGTGTCCGTCGCAATCCTGAGCGACAAGGATACAATCCGTGAGGGTTCTGTGGTGTACCGCACCGGTGAGCCGCTGAGCGTACCGGTCGGCGAAGCGCTGCTGGGCCGCGTGGTCAACGCGCTGGGCATCCCGATTGACGGCAAGGGCCCCGCGGAGACAACCGAGATCCGGCCTGTGGAATCCCCTGCGCCGGGCATTATCCAGCGCAAGGGCGTCAGTGTTCCGCTGCAGACCGGTATCAAGGCAATCGACAGTATGATCCCGATTGGCCGGGGACAGCGCGAGCTGATTATCGGCGACCGCCAGACCGGTAAAACCACCATTGCGGTGGATACGATCATGAACCAGAAGGACACGGGGGTCATCTGCATCTACGTGGCCATCGGCCAGAAGCGTACGAGCGTTGTGCAGATCGCGCAGGAACTGGAAAAGGCCGGCGCGATGCCCTACACGATCATCGTTTCCGCATCGGCGGCGGAAAGCGCCCCGCTGCAGTATATCGCGCCCTACGCCGGCTGCGCCATGGCGGAATACTTCCGCGCACAGGGCAAGGACGTGCTGATCGTCTATGACGACCTGAGCAAGCACGCGGTGGCTTACCGCGCACTGAGCCTGCTGATCCGCCGGCCTCCGGGACGTGAAGCATATCCCGGCGACGTGTTCTACCTGCACAGCCGGCTGCTGGAACGCGCGGCCTGTGTGGCGCCGGAATACGGCGGAGGTTCCATTACCGCCCTGCCGATCATTGAAACCCAGGCGGGCGACGTTTCCGCTTATATCCCCACGAACGTCATCTCCATCACCGACGGCCAGATCTTCCTGGAAACCGAACTGTTCCACAGCGGTATACGGCCCGCCATCAACCCCGGTATCTCGGTCAGCCGCGTCGGCGGCGCTGCCCAGATCAAGGGTATGAAGAAGGTGGCCGGCGAACTGAAGCTGCTGTACGCGCAGTACCGTGAGCTGCAGGCGTTTGCCCAGTTCGGCAGCGACCTGGACGCGGATACCAAGGCCCGTCTTGCACTGGGTGCCCGGATTGTGGAAGTGCTGAAGCAGAAGCGCTCCCGCCCGGTCCGGGTCGGCGGCCAGGTGGCGATCGTCTATGCGGTCATCAACGGCTACCTGAACGACGTGGAGCCGAAGGATGTCGCGGCATATGAGGACGGCCTGTATGAATATCTCCAGGCCCGGTATGAAGACCTGCTTGTCCGTATTGAGCAGGGCCAGTGGGAAGCCTCCGACGTGGAGACCCTGAAGGAAGCCCTGAAAGGCTATAAGAGGTAAGGCATGGGCGCAGATATCAAATCCCTGAGGAGCCGGATCCGCAGTGTGGACTCCACGCTGCACCTGACCAGGGCCATGGGCCTGGTGGCTTCCTCCAAGATCCGCCGGGCAACCCGGGATATGAACCGGACCCGCGAGTACGTATCCGCCATGGACAGCGTGGTGGACCTGCTCCGCGCCGCGCCGGAATGCGAGCGTTCGCCGTACATGCAGCCTTCGGGCGAGGGAATCCGGCTGATCGTGATTGCCGGTGACCGCGGGCTTGCGGGCGGCTATAACGCCAATGTGTTCCGCCTGGCAGCCACGGTAAAGGCTGACGAGGTGATCGCCATCGGGAAACGGGCCTGCGAGCGGTTCGGACAGGAGGTCATCTCCTCCGAAAAGGTGCCGTCTGTCAAGGTGAAGGAAATCGCGGACCGGCTGTGCCGGGACTTCGTGGAGGGAAAGTACGGGAAGCTTGGAATCCTGTACACCCGGTACCGGTCGATGCTGAGCCAGGAAGCCACCCTGAAGTGGGTGCTGCCGCTGGAAAAGACGGAAAAGACCGGGAAAGCGGAGCCGATTTTCGAGCCGGACGAGCAGACCGTGCTGAACGGCGCGGTGCCCACCTATGTGAGCGGCCTGATCAGCGCCTGCATCCGGGAAAGCTTCGCCTGCGAGGTGGCGGCCCGCCGGATGGCGATGGACTCCGCCGGCAAGAACGCGCAGGAGATGATCGACCGGCTGCAGCTGCAGTACAACCGGGCACGGCAGAACTCCATTACGCAGGAAATCACAGAGATCGTCGCAGGCAGTGGCGTCGGCGACAATCGGTGATTGAAATCTCGCCGACGCCACTGTCAGCCGAAACAAGCGGTCTCCACGGTGTGGAGCCGCGCCGATTGAGGCTGCGGAATGCGGCGTCGGCGACAATCGGTGATTGAAATCTCGCCGACGCCACTGTCAGCCGAAACAAGCGGTCTCCACGGTGTGGAGCCGCGCCGATTGAGGCTGCGGAATGCGGAGTCGGTGACAATCGGTGATTGAAATTTCACCGAATCCGCTGTCAAACTCTAAGGAGCAAGCTCCCCGGTGGGGAGTTGCGACTATAGAGTTTGTGGAATGCGGCGTCGGCAATCATCAGTGAAAGAGTATCAAGCGAATAAGACAGAGAGGAACGATCGCTTTGGATAAAGTGTACACGGGTATCGTAGCACAGGTCATGGGACCGGTCGTGGACGTCCGTTTCGGCGAAGACCACCTGCCGGCCATCTACAATGCGCTGACCCTGCCTGTCGGGGACAAGACCCTGACCGTGGAAGTGGCGCAGCATATCGGTGATAACACCGTCCGCTGCATTGCCATGGGTTCCACGGACGGACTGCAGCGCGGCGTTACCGTGACGGATACCGGCAAGAGCATCTCCGTGCCGGTGGGCCGGGAAACGCTGGGCCGGATTTTCAACGTCCTGGGAGACGTCGTGGACGACGGCCCGGCCGTTGAAACCGAGCAGCGGTGGGATATCCACCGTCCGGCTCCGACCTATGAGGAACTGAGCACCTCCACGGAAATCCTGGAGACGGGCATCAAGGTCATCGACCTGATCTGCCCCTACGCCAAGGGCGGCAAGATCGGCATGTTCGGCGGCGCCGGCGTGGGCAAGACGGTTATGATCATGGAACTGATCAACAACATTGCCAAGCAGCACGGCGGCCTGTCCGTATTCACGGGCGTCGGCGAGCGGACCCGTGAGGGTAACGACCTGTACTTCGAAATGAAGGAAAGCGGCGTGCTGAAGAACACCGCGCTGGTCTACGGCCAGATGAACGAGCCGCCGGGAGCCCGTATGCGCGTCGGCCTGTCCGGCCTGACCATGGCGGAATATTTCCGCGATGAGGAAAACCAGGACGTGCTGCTGTTCATCGACAACATCTTCCGTTTCACCCAGGCGGGCAGTGAGGTTTCCGCACTGCTGGGCCGCGTGCCTTCCGCCGTTGGCTACCAGCCCACACTGGCAACCGAGATGGGCCTGCTGCAGGAGCGCATTACCTCCACGCACAAGGGTTCCATCACCTCCGTTCAGGCGGTTTATGTTCCCGCGGACGACCTGACCGACCCCGCGCCGGCCACGACCTTCGCACACCTGGACGCCACCACGGTTCTGAGCCGTTCCATCGCCAGCCAGGGTATTTACCCCGCGGTGGATCCGCTGGATTCCACCAGCCGGATCCTGAGTCCCGAAGTACTGGGCGAGGAGCATTACCGGATTGCCCGCGAAGTGCAGCGGATCCTGCAACGGTACAATGAGCTGATGGATATCATTGCCATCATGGGTATGGATGAACTGGCTGAGGAGGACAAGCTGCTCGTTACCCGTGCCCGGAAGATCCAGCGGTTCCTGAGCCAGCCGTTCTTCGTCAGCGAAAAGTTCACCGGACTGCCGGGCGTGTATGTCCCGCTGAATGAAACCCTGCGGGGCTTCCGCGAAATCATCGAAGGCAAGCACGACGACCTGCCGGAGAGCGCGTTCCTCTTCGTGGGAACCATTGACGAAGCCGTGCAGAAGGCGAAGAAAGGCGGTAACGCGTGAAAACCTTCCCATTGACCATTTCCTCCCCGGACGGCGACCTGTTCCGCGGGGATGTGGAGATGCTGATTGTCCGGGGTACGGAGGGTGACCTGGCTGTGATGGCCGGGCATGTGCCCTTTGTGACGGCAGTCGTGCGCGGAAAATGCGCGGTCATCATATCGGACAGCGAGCGGAAGGAAGGCACCATCGAAGAAGGCCTGCTGACGGTGGACCCGGAGCAGGTGACAGTGCTGACCAGCGCGCTGGAATTTGAATGACAAAACGGGACGGGCGGAATACTGCCCGTCCTTTTTCGACAGATCGGAGGAATGAGGTATGGACCTGATGGAACGGTTCCTGACGTTTGCGGAGCAGTCGCCGACGGCGTTCCACGCGGCCGCGCACCTCGCGGAGATGCTGCGGGAAAACGGCTATGAGGAGCTGAAGGAAACGGATCCCTGGCTGGTGGACGCCGGCGGAAAATACTATGTGGTCCGGAACGATGCGGCGGTGATTGCCTTTGCCGTGCCGGAAACCGGATTCGCGTCCTTCCGCATAGTAGCGGCGCACGGGGATTCCCCGTCGTTCAAACTGAAGGAGAAGTTTGAGGACCGGAACGACAGCTATATCCGCGTGAATGTGGAAAGATACGGCGGCATGATCATGTCCACCTGGCTGGACCGGCCGCTTTCCGTAGCCGGACGCCTGGCGGTCCGGGAAGGGGACAGTGTTGTTTCGCGGCTTGTGAACCTGGACCGGGACGCGCTGCTGATTCCGAACATGCCGATCCATTTCAACCGGGAGGTCAACACAGGATACAATTTTGACGCCCAGCGGGACATGATGGCCCTGTACGGGGAAGGCGGCGCCGCGGGCGGACTGATGCGGGAAATCGCGGAGGCTGCCGGAACGGAACCCGAACAGATCCTGGGCCATGACCTGTTCCTGTACAGCCGCCAGAGCGGCAGCGTCTGGGGAGCGGATGACGCGTTTTTCTCCTGCGGGCGGATTGACGACCTCGAATGCGCGTTTGCCGCGGTGACGGCGATGATCCGCAGCAATCCCCGGGACGCCATCCATGTCTGCGCGGTGTTTGACAATGAAGAGGTGGGCTCCGGAAGCCGCCAGGGCGCGGACTCCGGATTCCTGTACGACGTGCTGACCCGGACGGGATTCGCATTGGGCGCATCCGACGGGGAGATCCGCGCGGCGATTGCCGGAAGCTATATGGTTTCCGCAGACAACGCGCACGCGGTGCACCCGAACCATCCCGAGAAGTATGACGCGCAGAACCGCGTCTACATGAACAAAGGCATTGTGATCAAGCACAATGCCAGCCTGAAATATACAACGGACGCGATGGCGTCCGCGAAGTTCGCACTGATCTGTGAAAAGGCAGGGGTTCCGGTTCAGCACTTTGCCAACCGGTCCGACATTGCCGGCGGATCCACGCTCGGGCATATCTCCGGCACCCATGTTTCCGTGGAGTGCGTGGATATCGGCCTGGCCCAGCTGGCAATGCACTCCGTGTACGAGACGGCAGGAACGAAGGACCTGCCGATGCTCGTGAAGGCGCTGGAGGCGCTGTGGTCATAACCGCTGTTCCATGGTGGTATACAGCGGCGACATGCCCAGTTTTTCATAAAACCCGAAGGCTTTCTCATTAAAATTCCACGCGTGAAGCGTAACCCGGCTGCAGCCGCCCTCGCGGGCTGCCTGCACCGCCCGGTCATACAGGAGCCGCCCGATGTGCTGACCACGGGCGGCTTCGTCTACGCACAGGTCGTCAATATACAGCGTGCGGACCGGCCGCAGGGAAGGCGTCTCCCTGGTTTCCTCAAAAACGCAGAAAACGTATCCCAGGACTTCTCCTTCCGGGGCATAAACCCAGACCGGCCGGCTGTCATCCGCGAGGATGAGGCGAAGCTCGTCATCCGTATATTTGATTCCGCCGGATTTGAAAAGGTCCGGCCGTCCGTCAGCATGCAGCTGGTTAACCTGGAAAAGCAGTTTCCGGATGCCGGGGAGATCCCGCTCTTCCGCCCGCCTGATATCTGCCATATGAAAAGCTCCTTCCGGTTCAGTTGAGTTCAATATATCACGAATACGACAGAAAAACAGCCGGAAGCCCATGAAAAACAAGCGGAAAACATTGATTTGCCGGGGGAGTATGGTACAATAACGCGTCGGAAGAGAAGGGAGGGATCCGGGATGACAGGGGAAGAGCTGCGCCAGGCAAAACAGCGCCTCCGGCGGGAAATCCGGATCCAGGCGGCCCGGCTGACGGAAAAGTACCGGCGCGAGGCGTCGGAACGGATCGTCCGGCAGGTGCTTTCCCTTCCGGCCTACCGGAAAGCCCGGACGGTGATGGCCTATGTCAGCCTGCCCGGCGAGCCGGATACCCGCCTGATCCTGGAGGATGCCGCGGCGCACGGCAAGACTGTGCTGCTGCCCAGGTGCACCGGACCGGACCGGATGGAAGCGCTCCGCTTTCCCGGATGGGACAAAATGGAAAAAAGCCGGATGGGGATTCCGGAACCGCCGGAGTCGGCGGAGGAGACCCCGGAAGCTGACCTGATCCTGGTTCCATGCATGACCGTATCCCCGGAGGGCGTTCGGCTGGGGCATGGCGCCGGATATTATGACCGGTTCCTGGCCAAACGGAAGGCCGAAACGGTCTGCCTGTGCTTCCGGCAGCTGGCCCGGGACCTGGTTCCTGCCGGACCGGAGGATTACCGGATCGGCCGGGTGATCACAGACTGACAGTATATTGACGCTGACCGGCACAAGGAGTAAACTGAACCTGATATGTACCCGGGGAGGTATCCGAATATGAGCAGTACGGTATTTACTGGCGCGGCAACCGCCATCATTACTCCGTTCACCGCGGACGGAGTGGATTATGACGCGTTCGGGCGGCTGATTGATTTCCAGATTGAAAAGGGAATCAACGCGATCGTCGCGGCCGGAACAACGGGCGAGGGAAGCACGCTGACCGACCGGGAGCATGAGGAAGTGATCGCCTTCTGCGTGAAGCGGATTGCCGGACGGGTGCCGCTGATTGCCGGCACCGGGTCCAATAACACGGCGCACGCCATCGAACGGACGAAGACCGCCTGCAGCGCGGGGGCGGATGCGGTGCTGCTGGTGACTCCCTATTACAACAAGACGACCCAGCGGGGCCTGGTCGCGAGCTTTGCGGCGATTGCCGACGCGAGCAGCGTGCCCTGCATCCTGTATAACGTTCCTTCCCGGACCGGGCTGAACATGCTGCCGGAAACGCTGAAGGAACTCTCCGCACATGAGCGGATTGCCGCGGTCAAGGAAGCCTGCGGCAATGTGAGCCAGGTCGCGAAGGAGCGCCTGCTGTGTGGGGACGCGCTGGATATCTATTCCGGCTGCGACGACCAGATTGTGCCGACGCTGAGCCTCGGCGGCAAAGGCGTTATTTCCGTTATATCCAATATGATGCCCGCGGAGACCGCGGAGATCTGCGAGCGCTTCTTCCGGGGAGACGTGCAGGGGGCGGCGGAGCTGCAGCTGCGGATGCTGCCGCTGATGAACCAGCTGATGATTGAAACCAATCCGATTCCCGCCAAGGCGGCATGTGCCGCGATGGGCTTCGGGGAAAACCGGGTACGGCTGCCCCTGGTGACCATGGAGGAAGGAAACCGGCAGAAGATGCTGGGCATGATGCGGGAGCTGGGACTGGAGGTACAGGCATGAGAATTATCCTGAGCGGATATACCGGACATATGGGGCGGGAAGTCCGCGCGAGCGCGGAACGCGCCGGCTATCCCATTGTAGCCGGGGTCGACGCGATGGCGAAGGAACCGGACGATATCTGTGTCCTGTCCTTTGACGACTGCACCGCGGAAGCGGACGTCATTATTGATTACAGCCATCATTCCATGACTGGGAAGCTGCTGGATTTCGCGGAGAAGCGGAACCTGCCTGTGGTACTGGCAACCACCGGTCAGACGGAGGAGGAAAATGCCCGCATCCTGGAAGCGGCAAAGAAGATTCCGATCTTCCGGGCGGCGAACTACAGCCTGGGAATCGCGACGCTGGCCGACCTGGTGAAGCGCGCCCTGGCCCTGTATCCGGATGCCGAGATCGAGATTGTGGAAAAGCATCATGACCGGAAGCTGGATGCACCCAGCGGTACGGCCCTGTCCCTGTTCAATGCTGTGAAGGAAGTCCGGCCGAACGCCGTGGCGAACCTCGGCCGCTCCGGCATGGGGAAACGGACGGAGGATGAGGTGGGAATCCACGCGGTGCGCATGGGCAATATCGTCGGCATCCATGAGGTGATGATCGGCACGCAGAATGAGATGATTACCCTGAAGCACGAAGCATTCAGCCGCGGCGTGTTCGCGGATGGCAGCGTGAAAGCAGCCGCATTCCTGGCCGGAAAGCCGGCGGGCCTTTATGATATGAAGGATTTACTTCGCGAGGGGGACTGACAGATGAAGATCGGTATTTACGGATATGGCAACCTGGGCCGCGGCGTGGAGCTGGCGATCCGCCAGAACGCGGATATGGAGCTGGCCGGCGTATTTACCCGCAGGGATCCCGCGGCGGTGAAGACGATTACCGGCGCGCCGGTTTACGCAGCGGCGGATGTGAACCGTTTTGAGAATGAAATTGACGTGATGATCATCTGCGGCGGCAGCGCATCCGACCTGCCGGAGATGACGCCCGCGCTGGCGAAGCATTTCAACGTGATCGATTCCTTTGATACCCATGCCCGGATTCCGGAGCATTTCGCGAATGTGGATGCCGCAGCCGCTGAAACCGGGCATACGGCGCTGATCAGCGCCGGCTGGGATCCCGGCCTGTTCTCGCTGGCCCGCCTGCTGATGAATTCCGTGCTGCCGGACGGGAAGGATTATACCTTCTGGGGCCGCGGCGTCAGCCAGGGCCACAGCGACGCGATCCGCCGGATTCCCGGCGTAAAGGACGCCCGCCAGTATACTGTACCGGTAGAGGACGCGCTGCGCCGGGTGCGCAACGGGGAAAACCCGGAGCTGACCACCCGCCAGAAGCATACCCGGGAATGCTACGTGGTGGCAGAAGAAGGCGCGGACAAGGCCCTGATTGAAAAGCAGATCAAGGAAATGCCCAATTACTTCGCGGATTATGACACCACGGTCACCTTTATCACGGAAGAAGAGATGAAACGGGACCACGCCGAGCTGCCCCACGGCGGCCAGGTGATCCGCGGCGGCGCCACCGGAAAAGACGGCGGCCACCGCCATGTGATGGAGTTCTCCCTGAAGCTGGATTCCAATCCGGAATTCACCGCCTCCGTCCTGGCCGCCTGCGCCCGGGCGATTAACCGGATGCACAGCCGGGGAATGAATGGCTGCAAGACCATCTTCGATATTGCGCCGGCAGACCTGTCCCCGATGGATCCGGCAGAGATCCGGAAGAAGCTGCTGTAAAGCCCGGACCGCAACAATTGAGCGCTCTCTGATGAGAGCGCTTTTTTGCGCGAAAAAACGCGCATCATCCGCATTTTTTGTCATCAAAAAAGCGGACAACCGACCAGATGGTTTCGCAAAAAAACAAAGTAAATACACATGCGGCGGCCGGAAGAACAAGAAATGAGCACACTCAGAATGTGCAAACGGTTGCGCATCCAAAAAGCAATAAACGAGAATAAAAAACGCAACAACTGAATAATCATGACCGTGTTTTACATTGTGAGAGTATGCATATCTTGCGCATAATAAAGACAAACCGGCGCAGGAATGCGTCAGAAAATTAATAATGGAGGAGACCATCATGAGGAAACTTCTCGCGACCCTGCTGGCGCTGGCCATGGTGCTTGCGCTCATCCCCGCGGTGATGGCTGAAGGCGATGCCCTCGAACCCATCACTCTGACTGCCTTCATTGGCGACCCCGGTGATCAGCCTGCTGAGGACAACAAGATCTACAAGCTGATCGAAGAAAAGTTCGGCGTTACCTTCGAGTTTGAATATCTCGCTGGCAACCTGGACGAGACCCTGGGCGTGAAAATCGCCGGCAAGGACTATCCGGACCTGTTCTGCGGCGGTAACAGCGCGGACCTGATCATCAGCGGCGGCGCTCTGATCAACCTGCTGGACTACATCTCTGCTGAGAAGACCCCCCGTCTGTGGGCGCACATTGAGCCCCAGAAGGCCCGCCTGATCGACAAGGATGCTGACGGCAACGACGTGCTGTACATCATCCCCAACTACGGCCTGGCTGACGGCGACCAGATCGTCAACAGCGTTGGCGGCCCCGCCTTCTTCATCCAGAAGCAGGTTCTGGCCTGGGCCGGCTATCCCCAGATCAAGACCCTGAATGAGTACTTCGACGTTATCGAGCGGTTCCTCGATGCGAACCCCACCGATGCGAACGGCACCCCCTACATCGGATTTGCGATCCTGTGCGAAGACTGGCGTCATTTCTGCCTGATCAACCCCGTGCAGCACCTGATGGGCCGCCCGAACGACGGTGAAGTCCTGATCGACCCGAACAGCCTGTACTTCACTGAAACCTTCATTGACAAGCCCTACGCCAAGGCCTACTACAAGAAGCTGAACGAAGAATTCCAGAAGGGCCTCATCGAGCAGAGCACCTTCACCGACAGCTACGATGCCTATATCGCGAAGATCTCCAGCGGCACTGTGCTGGGCATGTTCGACCAGGCATGGGACTTCGGCAGCGGCTCCCAGGCCCTGACCGATGCCAAGATGTATGAGAACACCTACGTTGCGCTGGGCCTCGTTTATGACGAAGCGGACGTTGAAGGCGTTGCGATGCCCACCCCCAACTGGAAGATCGAAGAGCACTACGTGAACGGCAGCCTGCCGAACGTACGCCGCGGCTACGGCATCTCCATCAACTGCCAGTGCCCCGAGCGCATCGTTGCGATGTGGGAAGAAATGCTGTCTGACGAGTGGCAGCTGATCTTCAACTGGGGTATTGAAGGCGAAGACTACTACATCGAAGACGGCCGTCTGATGATGACTGAAGAACAGTACGCCAACCTGTCCAACAGCACCTGGAAGCTGGAGAACAAGGCTGACGGTATCTTCACCAACAGCCCCAAGAAGCAGGGCTACATCATGAACGACATCCAGGTTGGCGACCAGGTTGTGCTGGCCGGCAACTGCTGGGAGCCCGGCAACCAGCCCGAAATCCTGTTCGGCCTGATGAACGAATATGACAAGGAATTCCTTGCGGCTTACGGCTACAAGAAGTTCGGTGACTTCGTGAACCCGCCGATCGAACTGGCCAAGTACGGCGAAGCCTGGCAGATCAACTATGATCCCGTGGACAAGGAACACACCAAGTTCCTGCAGGTTCAGGATCAGCGGCTGCCTGAGCTGATCATGTGTGATCCCGCCGAATTCGATGCCAAGTGGGATGCGTTCGTTGAAGAAATCGGACCGTCCGCAAAGGCATTCGGAGACTATATGCAGCTGGCTGTTCTCCGTGAAGTTGTTAAGGTTCTGGACAAGTAATCCGAGTCAGACCCTGCCAGGGGAGAGAGCCTTCTCTCCCCTGGCCTTTTTCAGAAGGGAGTTGTTCACCGTATGACCAGTGTGGCAATCAAGCCGACGCGTAAATCGAAGTTTTCCAAAATAATGAGCAGCCAGTGGCAGCTGATGCTGATGTCTGTGCCCATGCTGCTGTATGTGCTGCTGTTCAATTACGCGCCTATGTGGGGCTGGCTGGAAGCGTTCAAGGATTATTCCGACAAAGCCACCCTGGCCCGGGGGAATGCGCAGTGGATCGGCCTGGCGAACTTTGATTACCTTTTCAACGATCCGCTGACAAAAACCGACTTCCTGCTGAGTATCCGGAACACGCTGGCCATGAGCGTGATCAACCTGGTATTCGGCACGGTGTCCTCCATCCTGCTGGCGGTCCTGCTGAATGAAGTACGCAACAAGGCTTTCAAGCGCACGGTGCAGACGGTAACATACCTGCCCCACTTCCTGAGCATGATCGTTGTGGTCAGCATCGCGCAAAACGTTTTTGCCACCAACGGTCCGCTGAACAATTTCCTGATGAGCATGAACCTGGTCAAGACCGAAGTGTTCTGGCTGGGTGATAAGAAGTATTTCTGGTGGCTGGTCGGCATAATCAACGTCTGGAAGGAAGTCGGCTGGAATACAATTATCTATATTTCGGCCATGACAGCCATTGACCCCTGCCTGTATGAGGCGGCGGCGATTGACGGTGCGGGACGTTTCCAGCGGATCCTGCATGTGACGCTGCCCGGTATTAAATCCACCTTCGTTATCCTTCTGATCATGAGTATCGGCAACCTGATGAATGCCGGATTCGAAATCCAGTACCTGCTGGGCCGCGGCGTGGTATACGATGTGGCCAGCACCATCGACATCTTCGTGCTGAAGTACGGCACTGAGAAGCTGAACATCGGCGTGGCTACGGCAGCCGGCATGTTCAAGAGCGTGGTTGCCATCATCCTGCTGACAATCGCGAACATGACAGCCAAGGCGCTGGATGAGGAGACGCTGATCTGACGGAACGGCGCGCAGCCGGCGTGCCGGTGAGAATGAAACCGGAAGGCAAGGAAGGTGTACGTATGAGCACGTTAAGCGAAGCATCCCAGAAGATTCAATTTACCGGAAGAAAAAAAGGAATCCGGGATATCCCGGAAACCATCAAAAAAGGCTACCGGATGGCGCCGGGCCAGCTGCGGTTCTGTGCAATTGCGGCTGTGGTTCTGCTTGTGGTGGTCTTTATCGTCATGACGATCACCGGCAACAAGGCAGCCAGCAATGTGGTGATCAATGAAGAGGCATTGGTGCTGCAGGACGCCGTAAAGGCGGAACGCATTGAGGCACTGGATGCCAAAACCATTGCGCTTGCAGAGAACCCGGTATATGACGGGAACGGAAAACGCCTGATCCTGACAGAGAAGGTTGTTACCTCTAAAAATTACTGGGTTACGATGGCACCGGAAAGCGAAATCACCGCATACGAAAGTGTGATCGGCGAAGGACGCTTTATTCCGATTGAGAAATTCGAAAACAACAGTATCTGGATTACCATGGCCAGCGATGATGAAATGAATAAGTGCATTGCAGCTGTGGAAGGATCCGGCCTGGTTCCGCTGAAAGCCATGGAAAACCTGGACTGGCTGAACCGGGGAACTGATGAAGAAAATAAAAAAGCAGCCGAAGCGTTCGGAAACATGGAGTTTATCCAGTTCGAAAAGCTCGGGACCACCAGCATCCGCCTGATCCGGGGAACGGAAAGCGAAATCAGCGCGGCGGAAGACGCCTGGGGACATAACCGTCTGCTGCGGATCTGTGCGATCCTGCTGCTGGTCCTGGTCGCCGGGGCGTATGCCTTTACGATCAAATCCGCGAAAGCGCAGAAATTGTCCGTTTCCACCCTGCGGATTCTCCGCCTGGTGATCCTGATCATTGCCGCAGTGCTTGTGGCAGGGGTGGTTTACCTGACCGTCCGGATGGACATTGAACAGGACCGGCTGGTCCGCCAGGGACCGATGATTATGGTGGCTGACGGTGCGGAAGAGGAAGACGCGCTGGAGGGAGTCGAGGAATCCGGCCAGAAATTCGGCTATAAAGATACCAAGAAAGCGGACCGGACGGTCAGCATTCCGAAGATGGTATCCGGTCCGGAAACTTACCGGATCGTGAAGTATGCGGCGCTGGCCCTGCTGGGGATCCTGGCATTCGTACTGATTCATTTCTTCCGCTATGAACGGGATATCGGATTCCCGGCATTCAATACAGTTGTCCTGATTGTCCTGATGCTGATTACGGTTTACCCGGTGCTGAACACACTGGCAACGTCTTTCAACGACGGCACGGATGCGCTGCGCGGCGGAATTGGCATACTGCCCCGGAAATTCAGCATGAAGAGCTACGACAACATCCTTTCCAAGGATGAGATCTTTGACGCGGCATGGGTGTCGGCATCCAAGACGGTGATCATCACCTTCCTGAACCTGCTGCTGACCGGCATGCTGTCCTATGCCCTGTCCCGGCGTGAATATGTGCTGCGCAAGTTCATCACGACGGTGATGGTCCTGACCATGTACGTGAACGCCGGTCTGATTCCGACCTACCTGCTGATCTCCCGGACGCTGAACCTGGCACATTCCTACTGGGTATATATTATTCCGACCATGCTGTCATGTTTCAACATGATTATGATCCGGACCTATATTGTGGGACTGCCGGACGCACTGGTTGAATCGGCCCGGATTGACGGCGCCGGTGATTTCCGGATTTACTGGAAGATTATCTTCCCGCTCTGCACCCCCGTGCTGGCAACCGTGGCACTGTTTGTTGCGGTCGGCAGCTGGAACAGCTGGTTTGACACCCGGCTGTACTGCTCCGGCGCGAAAGACCCGAAGACGTTGCAGTACCTGCTGCAGATGAAGATACTGACCGCCGGCCAGAACTCCAACGCGGCGAATACGACGGCAGACGCGCTGAAGGTGACATCCAAGACTGAACCGATTACGATTCGGGCGGCGATTACCGTGGTATCCACCGTTCCGATCCTGGTGGTGTATCCCTTCCTCCAGAAATACTTCGTTACCGGCATGGCGCTGGGATCCGTCAAGGGTTAACGGGAAAGGGGTTGTAAAGCGTGAATAAGAAGCTTGGAATTGTTATCGCTGTGATCTGCGTGATCATTACGGCCACCTCCATTATCGGAATTGTCGTCGCGAACCAGGGCCGTGTGGAAAGCATTGACCCGGACCAGCTGCAGGAACTTTACACGATCTCGGACATGGATGTTCCGGAAGCGCCGGCGGACGGGTCGGTTCCGGAAGTTACCCATCCGAAGTCGGACAGCTTTGTCCAGCTGGTGAAGAAAAAGACGGACAATAGCCTGACGGGACGGATGCGTGTACTGGAAGGCCTGACGAAGAAGTTTGAAGCGATGGAAGCCGACCTGGTCAAAGAGGGAATGAAGCTGGACTCTCCGGAGATGAAGGAGAGAATGAAGACTGATTTTGTTGAAACGGTTACCAGCTACGGGCTCTACCGTGATGTGACGCACCTCACCCTGTGGGAAAAAATCTGCCTGTTTGCCGTGACCTGGCGCTCCATTATGCTGATCTTCGGTTTCCTGGGTGTGGGACTTGGGCTGGCGATTGTGTCTTCCGGTACCGCCAAGAGCGACCTGGACTGATACGGAGCCGCCGGAATTTGACGGAACCCAAATGTATGATAAAATAGGCACAACTGGTTTCCAGGAATCAATTTGCCGGAAAGGAAATGACCATGTCGGAGCAGCGCAGGACGAACGCCGAAATCCGGGAAAAGCGGTATGAAGACGGCTTCCGGGTACTGCAGGGCCAGCGGGAATACGTGACCTACCCGGACAACACGTCTGTCCGTATATGGTATTCGGAGGATCCGTGGCGGTTTGAAGAGCATGTTCATTCCGCGGTGGAGATCGTGCTGACCCTGGAAGGCAGTGTGGAATACGTGGTGGACGGTGTGCCGTACACTGTACGCAAGGATGAGGTACTGGTCATTCCCCATGAGGCGATCCATTCCCTGGCGATGGGGGAAAACAGCAGCCGCCTGCTGTTCCTGTTTGAGCCGGACGTGCTGATGTCCCTGCGGGACCTGAAGCGCCTGCCGGGCCTGTTTGACCGGGTTTTCTACCTGCATGACGGATCGGAAACGCATACGCGCATCCGGGAAATGCTGCTGAAAATCCGGAGCATCGAGAAGGAACAGAACCTCGCGTGGAACGCGATGATCTACAGCTACCTGATCCGGATCTATTCAGCGCTGTGTCAGCACTATATGTCCGGTGTCATCAACCGCGGACGGGAAACAACCGTCCGGGCGGTAGACCAGGAAGTGATCACCGCTTCCATGGTGTATATCAACGAGCATTACCATGAGGAACTGTCCCTGGATGACGTGGCGGCTTTTGCGGGATTCAGCCGGTATTATTTCTCCCGTTCCTTCAAAAAGCAGACCGGTTACTTCTTCAAGGATTACCTGTGCCAGAAGCGGCTGCAGGTGGCGATGGAGCTGCTGACCCGGACGGAGCTTTCCATGCGGGAGGTGGCGTCCCGGAGCGGCTTTGGCAGCGTGGCGACATTTAACCGCGCTTTCCGGGAGAAGAACGGATGCACCCCGTCCAAATACCGGGCAATCTACGGCGGACGGTAAATATTCAGACATTGATGACAGGCCGGCAGGATTACGCCGGCCTGTTTTGTATGCCAGGGTATGGCTTGACGGGGGGAAAGCCGCGATTTACAATGGAGCGGCGGGAGGATATATATATGAAGATTCACGGACTGCAGAAGATGACGCTGCTGGACTTTCCGGGCAAGGTAGCGTGCACGGTTTTCCTGGGCGGATGCGATATGCGCTGCCCGTTCTGCCACAATGCGGAGCTGATAGACGGAACAGCACCGGCTGTGATGGAAGAGGAAGAGCTGCTGGCATTCCTGAAAAAGCGGACCGGCCTGCTTGAAGGCGTGGCGATCACGGGCGGCGAACCGCTGCTGCGGGATGATACGATCACCCTGATGGAAAAGATCCGGGAGCTGGGGTATCCGGTGAAGCTGGATACCAACGGTACCCACCCGGATCGGCTGCGGAAGATCCTGGACCGGAGCCTGGCAGCATATGTGGCAATGGATATCAAGAACAGCCCGGACCGCTACGCGGTGACTGCGGGGCTGGAAAAGATGGAACTTGCGCCGGTGCGGGAGAGCGTGTCCCTGCTGATGGAAGGCCGGACGGATTATGAGTTCCGGACCACCGTGGTGGCGGAGCTGCACGATGCGGATTCCTTCCGCAGAATCGGGGAATGGATCCGGGGCGCGAGGCACTACTACCTGCAGAAATTTACGGACCGGGACACGGTTCCCTTCGGCGGATTTCATGCCCCGGAAGATGAAAAAATGCTGGAATATGCCGCAATCGCAAGGGAATACGTGCCTTCGGCCGTAATCCGCGGAATGGACGACCAGCACAAGATATAGTACGAAAAAAGATTTTTCTGATACAACATATTGACTTTCCGCTCCTGAACGTGATATATTATGCAAGCACACGGGGGAGACATGCCTCGCCTCGTTCTGAAAAGCAAAATATACATGGCAGGAGCGGAAAATTATGTATCAGGTTGTTAAACGTGACGGTAAAATTGTCGACTTTGAGATCAGCAAGATCTCAAAAGCGATCACCAAGGCATTCGAAGCGCTCGGGAAACAGTATCATCCCAGCGTGATCGATATGCTGGCCCTTCGGGTCACCGCGGAATATGAACCGCTGATCCAGGACGGCAAAATCGCGGTGGAAAGCATCCAGGACTGCGTGGAAAAGGTGCTTTCCGAAGCGGGATACGCGGATGTGGCCAAGGCCTACATCCTGTACCGCAAACAGCGCGAGAAAGTCCGCAATGTCAATTCTGCCCTGCTGAACTATAAAGACCTGGTTGACAACTACCTGCGCATCAATGACTGGCGCGTCAAGGAAAACTCCACCGTTACCTATTCGGTGGGTGGACTGATCCTGTCCAACTCCGGCGCCATCACGGCCAACTACTGGCTGAGCGAAATCTACGACAATGAAATCGCCGAAGCGCACCGCAGCGCGGCGATCCATATCCACGACCTGAGCATGCTCACCGGCTACTGCGCCGGCTGGAGCCTGAAGCAGCTGATCCAGGAAGGCCTGGGCGGCGTGCCCGGGAAGATCACCAGTTCTCCCGCCAGCCACCTGTCCACCCTGTGCAACCAGATGGTCAACTTCCTGGGCATCATGCAGAACGAATGGGCCGGCGCCCAGGCGTTCTCCAGCTTTGACACCTACCTGGCGCCGTTTGTCCGCGTGGACAACCTGAGCCAGAAGGAAGTCAAGCAGTGCATCCAGAGCTTCATCTACGGTGTGAACACCCCCAGCCGCTGGGGTACCCAGGCGCCCTTCTCCAACATTACGCTGGACTGGACCTGCCCGAAGGATCTGGCCAACCTGCCCGCCATCATCGCCGGCAAGGAAATGGACTTCACCTACGGTGACTGCCAGAAGGAAATGGACATGGTCAACAAGGCCTTCATTGAAATCATGATTGAAGGCGACGCGAACGGCCGCGGCTTCCAGTATCCGATCCCGACCTATTCCATCACCCGGGATTTCGACTGGTCTGAAACCGAAAACAACAAGCTGCTGTTTGAGATGACCGCCAAGTACGGCACCCCCTACTTCAGCAACTACATCAACTCCGATATGGAGCCCAGCGACGTGCGCAGCATGTGCTGCCGCCTGCGGCTGGACCTGCGCGAGCTGCGCAAAAAGAGCGGCGGCTTCTTCGGAAGCGGCGAATCCACCGGCAGCATCGGCGTGGTGACGATCAACCTGCCCCGGCTGGCCTATGAAGCAGCCAATGAGAAGGACTTCTACCAGAAGTTGGACCGGCTGATGGATATCGCGGCCCGCAGCCTGAAGACCAAGCGCACCGTCATTACCAAGCTGCTGGACGGCGGCCTGTATCCCTACACCAAGCGCTACCTGGGCACCTTCAGCAACCACTTCAGCACCATCGGCCTGGTGGGCATGAACGAGGCGGCGCTGAATGCCAACTGGCTGAAGATGGACCTGACCCATGCGGAAGCGCAGAAGTTCGCACAGGACGTGCTGAACCACATGCGGGAACGCCTGAGCGATTACCAGGAGCAGTACGGCGACCTGTACAACCTGGAAGCCACGCCCGCGGAATCCACCTCCTACCGTTTTGCCAAGCATGACAAGGAAGCATATCCGGACATCATTACGGCGAACGAGAACGGAACTCCCTACTACACCAACTCCAGCCACCTGCCGGTCGGCTACAGCGAGGATATCTTCTCCGCGCTGGACGTGCAGGATGAGCTGCAGACCCTGTACACCTCCGGTACCGTGTTCCACGCCTTCCTGGGCGAGAAGCTGCCGGACTGGAAGGCCGCGGCAACTCTGGTCCGCAAGATCGCGGAAAACTACAAGCTGCCGTACTACACAATGAGCCCCACCTACTCCGTGTGCAAGGACCACGGATACCTGGCGGGAGAACAGTATGTCTGCCCGCACTGCGGCCAGAAGACGGAAGTGTACAGCCGGATCACCGGTTACTACCGTCCCGTGCAGAACTGGAACGACGGCAAGGCCCAGGAGTTCAAGGACCGGAAGGTTTATGACATCGGCCATTCCCACCTGACCCATACCGGCCCCGTCGTTGCGGCCCCTGCCGCGGAAGCTCCCGCGCAGCCTGAAGCTGCCCCGGCAGAACCGGCGGAAGCAAAGACTGCCCAGCAGGGCAATCCCCGGGCGATGCTCTTTGTCAGCGCGACCTGCCCCAACTGCAAGCTGGCGATCAGCCTGCTGGAAAAGGCCGGCTTCCTGTTCAAGAAAGTGCTGGCCACGGAAAATGTGGAGCTGACCAACAAGTACGGTGTGAAGCAGGCACCGACACTGGTGGTGCTGGGCAGCGGGGACGAATATGAGAAGTTCCGCGGCGTTTCCGAAATCAAGGGAATGCTGACCGCCCGGCAGGCGGTATAAACCGCAGACAAAAACATATCCGCTCCGCGCGGGATGACGACAATCCCGTCATTCCGCGCGGAGCATTTATTTCGACATTCCGGAGGGAAACATATGCTGGATATCATTGTGATCGGCGGCGGCCCGGCGGGCATGACGGCGGCGCTGTATGCGCTGCGGAACGGAAAATCCGTACTGGTGCTCGAGAAGCACGGCTTCGGCGGGCAGATTACCTACAGCCCGAAGGTGGAAAACTGGCCAGGTACCGCGCAGATGAGCGGAAACGAATATGCCGACGCTTTCCTGGAGCAGATCCTGGCGCAGGGTGCGGAGGTGGACCTGGCGGAAGCGCTCCGGGTGGAGGACCACGGGGATTACAAAACCGTATTCACGGATGACGGACAGCAGCGGGACGCACGCGCGGTGATCATTGCCGCGGGTGTGAAGCACCGGATGCTGGGCCTGCCGGGAGAGAATGAGCTGGTGGGTGAAGGAATCAGCTTCTGCGCAGTGTGCGACGGGGATTTCTATTCCGGCCAGACCGTATGCGTCGCCGGCGGTGGCAATTCCGCCCTGCAGGAAGCTATCCTGCTGGCAGGCAAATGCGCAAAGGTGATCATGCTGCAGGACCTGCCGGAGTTTACCGGGGAGAAAAAACTGCAGGATATCCTGTTCAGCCGGCCGAATGTGGAAAAGAAGACCGGCGTGAAGATCACCGCACTGAACACGGAAGACGGCGCGCTTCGGAGTGTGATGGTGGAACCGCAGGACGGCGGCGCGGCGGAACAGGTGGCATGCGACGGACTGTTTGTTGCCATCGGCCTGATTCCCGAGAACGGCGCGTTCGCGGAACTGGCGGACCTGAACCGCTGGGGCTATTTTGACAGTGATGAGAAGTGCGAAACAAAAACCCCCGGCATCTATGTCGCGGGGGACTGCAGGAGCAAATCGGTCCGGCAGCTGACAACGGCCGCCGGGGACGGCGCCGTGGCCGCGCTGGCCGCGTGCCGGTATATTGATTCCCTGAACGTATAAAACAGAATACCGGTTACAGGACCCAGTCCGCCCCTTCTGCCCCGCAGAAGGGGCATCTGTCTGTCTGCGCTTCATCGGAGAAGGTTTTGCCGCAGGCAGTGCACCGGCGGGCCAGCAGGTAATCCCGGAAAAGGAACAGCACCGTGTTGGCCATATCCTCATCCACGGAGGCACGGTCCCGGTTAATGGCTTCCAGCCGGTGGATCCAGGCCGGACGGTCCAGCCCGAACAGGGAAGCGCGGGCCTGGCGGGGCCGGTTGAAGCGGATGACGTCCACAACGGGCACCGGCGCAAGCAGGTTGCGGGCAAAGGAGTCGGCTTCGGCTTCCAGAGTGTTGTCGGCCGGCATACCGGGTTCCATCCGGTCCGGATAATCCCGGTAATGGTTCATGAACAGGTGCCCCAGCTCGTGGCACAGGACGTGGCGGAGCTGGTCCGGCGTACTGTCCTCATCCCGGTAGACGATGCAGAAGGTGGGATAGGACAGGGTGACAGCGCGTGTCATCTGAAGGGCAGCCGGCAGGTTATACGGGATCCAGTTGGGATTTTCCCGGATCGCGGACAGTGGAACCAGGGTAATCCCCACATCGGCGGCCAGTCGGAACGGATCCACCGGAAGCCGGCCAATCCCGGAATCTGCCAGAACGGCGCAGGCATAACGCACAGCCCGGTCCGGACGGAACGAGTCGCTCATATCCCCGCGCCTCCTGTTCTGCTTTTTTCAGTCACTGCCTGTTATTGTAACATACCCGCGGAGAATACACAACACGCGGCGCAGTTGCAAATCAAGGGCTCTCATGTTATAATCTGCCTGTTCCGAAGCGGAACATGCTTTTTTACGGTGTGTAATCGAAAGGATTGAAAGCTTTCATGGGCTTATGGATTGCCCTGATTATCTGCATTGCGCTTTCCGCTTTTTTCTCCGCGACGGAGACGGCTTTTTCCGCCTCCAACCGGGTGAAACTGAAGACGGTGGACGGACCCCGGAAGGAACGGGCGCAGACCGCGCTGAACCTCCTGGAGAAATATGACTCCCTGCTGACAACGGTCCTGATCGGGAATAATGTGGTCAACATTGCGGGCACCGCGATTGCAACGGTGCTTTTTACCATGTTTATTTTCAAGGGCCAGGAAGACCTGGGAGCAACAGTCGCGTCGATTGTGATGACCGTGCTGGTCCTGTTCCTGGGCGAAGTCGGCCCCAAGACGCTGGCCAAGCAGCAGCCGGAGAAGTTTGCCATGGCGGTCAGCCCCGTGATCCGGGTGCTGGTATGGCTGCTCCGGCCGCTGGACCTGCTGTTTTCCCTGTGGCGGAAGCTGCTTGCGAAGCTAATCAAGCCGGATGAGGAAGAGAGCCAGATTGAGGAAGAATTGATTACCATCATCGATGAAGCCCAGACAGAGGGCGACATAGAGGAGGATGAGGGCGAACTGATCCGCTCCGCCATCGAGTTCAATGACCAGGATGCTTCCGATATCATGACGCCCCGCGTGGACGTGACGGCGATTGAGGATACCGCGTCGGTGGAGGAAACCGCGGAGCTGTTCCGAAAGACCTTCTACTCCCGGATCCCCGTGTTCCATGAAGACCTGGATCATATTGTCGGCATCCTGAACGAGAAGGATTTCTACAAGATGACCCATGACGGGTGCACGGAAATCACCCGCATTATGAAGGAGCCGGTCTTCGCACCGGCCACCCTGTCCATCAGCAACCTGCTGAAGCAGTTCCGGACTTCGAAGACCCATCTGGTGATCCTGCTGGATGAATACGGCGGAACGGAAGGCATCGTCACCATGGAGGACGTGCTGGAAGAACTGGTCGGTGAGATCTACGACGAGCACGACGAGGTCGAGGAAGAGGTTGTCGAGCAGGAAGACGGCACTATGAGTGTGGACGGCAGTATGCAGCTGCAGGAGCTGCTGGAGAAACACGAAATGGAAAACCGGTACGACGCGGATACCGTGGGCGGCTGGGCCGGTGAGATGCTGGAAAAGGTTCCGGAGGTGGGTGACACCTTCCAGGTGGACAATCATGAATTTACCGTCACAGAGATGGACGGGTTCCGGGTCACCCGGATGCAGGTGACCGACCTTCCCGAAGAAAAGGAAGAAGAGCAGGCGGCCGAGTAACGGCTGATATGTACCCTCTTTACTGGACACCCAGTAAGGAGGGTATTTTTATGCGTTACAGTTATGAGTACAAGATGAAATGTATTGAGATGTACAGAGAAGGAAGGTGGCCTGAGACCCCTACAGGTATTAAAGAAGCGCGATACTTTCATAATATGATCCTGCGATGGTTTCATGTAGTAGAAGCAAATGGGCCAGATATTCTCAAACCCCGGGAAACTAATAAGGATTGGACCCCAGAAGAGAGATATGAGCTGGTTGCAAAAGTCCTAGGTGGTTCATCAATCCAGTCTGTAGCTAATGAGGCGGGTATAAATAGCGGATTACTTACTTGCTGGGTTCGCAAATATAAGAACGAGGGGTATAATGGCCTTATAAACAAGAGAAAAGGTCGACCACCAAAGGAGCCCCATATGAAGAAAATCAATTACAACAACCCTAGGAAACTTAATGAGTCCGAGTATGAAGAACTCGTAAGGCTAAGGGCTGAAAACGAGTATATCAAAGCGGAAATCGAAGTCATAAAAAAAGAGATCGCCTTGAGAGAAGAAAAGGAAGCTGCGCGTCTCAAGGCGAAAAAGCAGCGATCATCAAAGAACTCAGAGAAGAAGAATACCAACTGAAGTATCTTCTTAAAGCGATGTGCCTTTCCAGATCCACATACTATTACGAAGTTTCAAAAGAAGATGTGGTAGCCAAAAGGAGCGAAGCAGTCGCAAGTGTGATCAGGGAAATCTTTGAACACAATAAAGGTCGATACGGTGTCCGGAGAGTACACCACGAACTGATCAACAGAGGCTATAAGGTAAACCACAAAAAGGTCCAGCGATTAATGCACTGCATGGACCTTAAAGGCAAACGCCCGAAAGAAAAATACCATTCTTATCAGGGAGAAGTTGGAAAGGTGGCAGATAACCTCATTAACCGAGACTTCAGTACAACAAAGCCTTTGCAAAAATGGACAACAGATGTTTCTCAATTCAATTTATCTTGGGGAAAATGCTATCTTTCTCCAATTCTGGATATGCACACAAATGAGGTCATCTCATACGATCTCTCGTTAAGTCCAAACATGGAACAGATCCGACGGATGCTGGATAAGGGGCTGAGCAGGTTTTCCTCACTTAATGGTCTGATCTTTCATTCTGACCAGGGTTGGCAGTACCAACATGCTTATTTCAGAAATACGATTGAGAAACGTGGCATTATTCAGTCCATGTCCCGAAAAGGAAACTGTTATGACAACAGTATTATGGAGACATTCTTCGGACGACTAAAGAACGAGATGTTTTATGGATACGAGAAAGACTACAAATCATATGAGGAATTCTCCAAAGCTATGGCCAAGTATATTGACTACTACAACAATGAGCGCATCCAGGCAAAAACAAAATGGATGCCACCCGTAAAATACAGGTTGGCATCCATGGGTTGAGCCTCGAGCATAAATCAATGTGTCCAGGAAACTGGGTACATATCACGGCGCCTGCTCTTCTGATTTTTACCCAAGCGCCCGGCGGGCGCTTTTTCAGCATTTGATCCGGATGTCACCGGGGAAAAGGGGTTTCCGGGGCTTCGGGGCCGGATCGTCCCCGTCCTTCTCCCGAGGGAATTCCGGCGGGAAAGGATGGCCGGGCCGCGGAGGACGGCGCATGGACTCCGGGAGATCGGAGGCCAGCGACTCGATATGGTCGCTCAGGCGGTTGCAGAGGGCGCAGAAGGCAGCCTTCTCCTCTTCGGAGAAGCAGGCGGTCTTTTTGGCATAATCCGCTTCCCGGGCTTCCCGCATCCGGGTGACAATCTCCCGTCCTTTTTCAGACAGGGCAACCCGCTGAATCCGGCGGTCCTCCTCATCCACGGTACGGGTGACCCAGCCTTCGCTTTCCGCACGGGCCAGCATTTCGCTCAGGGAGGAAGGACGGACGTCCAGCATTTCGCACAGCTCCCGGGAGGAAACATTGCTGTTGGCAGCCACGCATTCCAGCAGGCGGCCGGCAGCCGGCGGGAAAGCAAAATCCCGGCGGTCGGGCGGGCAGCGCCGCATGGCGCGGGACAGCTTGAGCGCCGCCAGGATCACATCATTTTCACGGTTCATCATCGATCCGTTCAGCTCCTTTCTGGAAAAGTCGTTCCATTAAAAATTCGGTACCGAACAAGTTGATTATAGTTTGGTACCGAATAAATGTCAAGTTTTTCCTGAAATTCTTTTTTACAGCTTTGCGATCATTTCCCGGTTGCACTTCCGGTAAAGCCCCAGGCAGATGAACAGGGTGACGAGTTCCGCGATGGGGAAGCACCACCAGATGGCGTACACGTTGCCTCCGGTCAGCCGGGCCAGCAGCCAGGCGGACGGGAGCAGCACGAGCAGCTGGCGGCAGATGCTCATGATCATGCTGTACATGCCTTTCCCAACGGCCTGGAAGACGGTGGAAAGGATGATGCCGATGGCTGCCAGGATAAAGCCGCTGGCGATAATCCGCATGGCGACGACACCAATCCGGGTCATCGCGGCGGTCAGCACCGGATCCGCATCCGACTCGAAAACGGACATCAGCTGATCCGGGAAGAGCATGAAGATGATCATTCCGACCAGCATGATGGTGCCCGCCCAGATCAGCGCGGTCCGTATGCACTGATAGATCCGTTCCTTCATCCGGGCACCATAGTTGTAGGCGATAATCGCGATAATCCCGGTGGACAGGCCGAAGACCGGCATAAAGATGAAGGACTGGAGCTTGAAGTAGACGGACATGACGTTCAGGGCGGCATTGCTTTCCGCAAAGCCGGAGAGAATGGCGTTCATTCCGACATTCATGACGGAGCCGATGGCCTGCATGACAGAGCTGGGGAGGCCGACGGCAAAGATGTCCCGGATATTGCGGCGCTGGATCCGGAAATCGGCGATGTTCAGCTTCAGCTCCCTGTTCTTCGTCTGGTTCAGGATAAAGCCGATCAGCGCGGACAGCCACTGGCCGGCAACCGTTGCGATGGCGGCGCCGGAGACGCCCATGGCCGGGAAGCCGAGGTAACCGAAGATCAGGATCGGATCCAGGATGATATTGGTGACGGCGCCGGCCAGCTGGGTGCACATGGAGGCAACTGTATTGCCGGTAGCCTGCAGCAGGCGCTCAAAGTAAATGGCGGTGAACAGGCCGATGCTCCACAGGGTGACGATGGACAGGTAGCTGGTGCCCATCTGCAGGATGCTTTCCTTGTTGGCCAGGTTGTCCGAGACCACGAGTTTCATCAGCGGACCGGCCAGGAAAAGCCCGATGACCATGAACAGGAGACTGCAGACGGTTTCAATCAGCAGGCCGTTCCAGGAAGCCCGGCGGGCTTCCGGCCCGTTTTTTTCTCCCAGGCGGCGGCTGAGCAGGCTGTTGATACCGGTTCCCATACCGGTGGAAAGGGCGATCATCAGCATCTGGAAGGGGAACGCCAGGGAAACCGCGGTCAGCCCGTTCGGGTCGAAGCGGGAAACAAAAATGCTGTCGACAATATTGTACAACGCCTGGACGATCATGGAGATCATGATCGGCACGCTGACCTTGGGAACCAGGCGGCGCATGTCCATCGTTCCCAGGATGGCGGAACGGTCTGCCTTCTGCTGCATGCAACATTACCTCGAAAAAAGATTGTTCCGCCTGCTTCCTGCCGGGGGCGCGGAACAGCAAGTACTCTACCAGAAGAACCCTTATCCGTCAAGGCTTTGGGGCCTCTATTGTGAAAGAACGCAACAGATGATAAAATATATTTATACCAATATGACTGCAGGAGGGAAACATGAAGAAGATACTGGCTTTCTGCCTGGCGCTTCTGCTGACCGGCTGCCTGCAGGCCTGCGCATCGGAGCAGGAAATTCCCGCTCCGGAAAAAACCTTTCCGGAGGCGGAACAGGCAGTCCTCGGAACAGAAGAGGCGGTTCCGGATATGACAGATACTCCATCCGTATACGAGGCGGTTTCCGCCGGAGAAATGACACTGCTTTCCATCAATGTCCGCAAGGCGGATGCCCACCTGCTCCGCTGCGGCAACACAGCCTACCTGGTTGATACGGGAACGAGCGACAGCATTGATCAGCTGGTGGCTGTGCTGGAGGGGCAGGGAATTACCCGGCTGGACGGAGTGATCGTGACTCACACTCACAAGGACCATGCGGGCGGATTGAAGAAGCTGCTGAAATCCGGCATCCAGGTGGACCGGATCTATGCGTCCGCCTATTACAACACGAATGAGGAAGACCATCCGGCGGTGAAAGCCCTTAAGAAGAACGACGGGGAAATTACCTGGATTTCAGGCGGGGATACGCTGCCCTTCGGGGAAGGATCTCTGCGGGTGATCGGACCGATTGCCCGGGATCCGGAAAAGGAAAACAACAACTCCCTGGTGCTGCTGGCGTCGGCGGGCGGCGGCACGCTGCTGCTGGCCGGGGATATGGAATTCCCGGAAGAGGCTTCCCTGATCCGGGCCGGCCTGATCTCGCACGCGGATGTGATCAAGATCGGCAACCATGGCGAGAATGACGCGACGAGCACAGACCTGATCCGGACGGTGACCCCTTCCCTGGCCGTGATTTCCACCAATACGGAAGACGAGCCGGATACGCCGTCCCCGCGGGTCATGAAACTGCTGGAAACCTGGAATGTAAAGGTGCTGCAGACACAGGACACGGAAAACGGCGTGCTGGTGACATTCCGGAACGGCGAGATCCTGACAGAGCTGCTGTAACCTGCAGCGGGGGCAGACAGAGGAGGATCCGGATGAACGGAAACGTTTTTTACATGGACTGGGAAGTTTCCCTGATTGAGTGGCTGCAGAAGAACCTGGGAGACGCAGGGATTGCCGTATCGAAGGTGATTACCGCCATCGGCGGGGAAACGATCGCGATGCTGGTGCTGATTGTCGTGCTGTTCTGCTACAGCAAGGAAGCCGGAAAGCGCGTCGGCCTGACGCTCCTGGCCGCCAATGCCTGGTATCCGATGATCAAGAACGTGGTGCTGCGGCTCCGGCCTTATATGGTGCATGAAAATATCAGCGTCCATCAGCTGGTGGAAGCGGACGCGTCCCCGACCGACGTCCTGGCCCAGGGGTATTCATTTCCCAGCGGGCACAGCGCGTCTGCGGCCAGCATGTACGGAAGCATTGCCAGGGAAATCCGGAAAAAATGGATGTGGATCCTGGCAGTCATCCTGCCCCTGCTGATCGGGATCAGCCGGTTCATCGTCGGCGTGCATTATCCCACCGACGTGCTGGCGGGCTGGGCGGTCGGCCTCGCGGCGGTCGGGTTTGCCATCCTGCTGGAAAAAAAGGTGCCGAATGATACCCACCGGTTCCTGATCCTGCTGGTAATGACACTGCCGGGCCTCTTCTGGTGCAGCAGCCGGGATTATTTTTCCACGCTTGGTATGCTGGCCGGCATGACCGCAGCGGTTCCGTATGAGAAGAAATACGTCCGTTTCGCGGATACCCGGAAGATCCCGGTGATGATCCTCCGTACAGTCGGCGCGTTTGCCGCGTACTATGTGCTGAATACCGTGCTGAAGCTTCCGTTCGGAAACGAATTCCTGAACAGCGGAACCCTGGACGCCCACCTGGTCCGCTCCCTGCGGTACGCGGTGATCCTGTTTGTGCTGTTCGCGGTATACCCGCGCTGCTTCCCGTTCCTGGAACGGCTGTTCCCCGGAAAGGACCATCCATCCGGAAAGGCGGAAGCCTGACGGCTGTACTGCCGGTACCTTCCATAAAAGGATTGCTCTGTTCTATTATAGGAGAAGGCTTTTGAAAAAAAGCAGATCAGGAAGAGGCAGTGAAACTGCCTGACAGAAGGAGGAACTGACATGGATTTCAGCCGCCTGACCGAATATATGGATTACCTGCACAAGCTGAACGTGCCGGGATGCGACCTGGCCGTGTACCGGGACCATGAACTGATTTACCGCCACCAGGCCGGATACCGGGACCTGGCCCGTACCGAACCGATACAGGGAGATGAAGCGTTCTTCCTGTATTCCGCGACCAAGGTTTTTACGACTTGTGCCGCCATGCAGCTGATTGAACAGGGGAAAATGAACCTGGACGATCCGGTGAGCGATTACCTGCCGGCCTATGCCCGCCTGTCGGTGAAGGACGGGGATACGGTACGGCCGGCAAAAACCGTGATGACGGTCCGGCACCTGATGAGCATGCAGAGCGGCCTGAATTACAATACAGATATCCCGGCCATCGAAAAGGTGATGAAGGACAACAACCAGCGGGCGACGACCCGCCAGATCGCAGAGGCCAAAGCGGAGGATCCCCTTGAATTTGATCCCGGCACCGATTTCCAGTACAGCTTCAGCCACGATGTGCTGGCGGCGGTGATCGAGGCAGTATCCGGCCAGCGGTTTTCCGCATACCTGAAGGAGCATATCTGGGAGCCCCTGCACATTCACGGCATGGCCATGCGGATCAATGACGAACTGGAAAAACACCTGTGCCCCCTGTTTTCCTATGATCATCACAGCCTCCGGGAGAAAACCCGGGAAGAAATCAAGGAACGGTTTAACCCGGAGTATGAGAGCGGCGGCGGAGGACTCATCGGCAGTGTGGCGGAATATGCGGTGTTTACCGATGCGCTGGCCTGCGGCGGACGGGGAAAGGACGGCGCGAATATCCTGTCGCCGGAAATGATCCAGCTGTGGAGCGCCAACCAGCTTTGTCCCAAGGGCCGCCGTTCCTTTGACGGATGGCACCGGATCGGTTATTCCTACGCTCTGGGTGTGCGCACCCGGGTCAACACCCGCATCGGCGGTCCCGGCGCACTGGGTGAATTCGGCTGGGACGGCGCGGCCGGCGCATGGGCCATGATCGACCCGTCCAATCACCTGTCTGCCTTCTTCGGAATGCATGTATTGAATTACGGCTACAATTACGATGTGATCCATCCCACGCTGCGCGGGCTGATCTACGAAGGGCTGAAATAAGGTATTCAGGAAACACATGGAGAAAAGAGAAATGATGATCGAAACGACCAGCCTGCTGCTTTTCGGGTTTTCATGGCTGCTGCCTTAAGGCAGGGGGAATGCAAAAACACCGGCATATCTGCCGGTGTTTTTTGTTCGGGATCAGAACCGAAGCTCAGGCTTCTTTGACCTGGGCACGGATGGCGGAGAAGCTTTCCTCGGAGATATCGTGCTCGATCCGGCACGCGTCTTCCAGGGCGATATCCTCCGGTACGCCGAGCTGGACGAAGAACCGGGTGAGGACCTGGTGCCGGTCGTAGATCCGGCGGGCAATCGCGTAGCCTTTATCGGTCAGGGAGATGCAGTTGTCCTCTCCCATGGTGATGTAACCGTTTTCCCGGAGCTTCTTCATGGCAACGCTGACGGAGGGCTTGGATACATTCAGCCCCGCGGCGATATCCACGGAACGGGCATGGCCCTTCTTTTCCAGCAGCATCAGAATCTGCTCGAGATAATCTTCTGCTGATTCACGAATTGTCATGGGGGACTCCTTTCAGCAACCGGTATATGCTTTTGATCTGTGGGGACAGTATAGCATACTGTCCGGGACGTTTCAAGCCGGAACGCCTTGTCAGCCGATTTCGAAATCGCAGGCGACAGAGGCGGACCGCACTTCATGCATGCGTGCCTTGACGGGCAGGTGCACCGGGTGGGTCTGGTAGGCTTCCAGCGCTTCCCGGCTGTCGAATACCGTGGTCAGCGCCAGGTCATAGGAACGCTCGGAATGGAGGATGTCCGCGCCGGCTTCCAGGTCCACCATGCCTTCAATCCGGCCTTTCATGCCGTAGAAGTTTTTTACCAGCTGCGGGATTTCATCTTTATACTCATCCTTGATTTTGAAAAGTACGATATGGCGAATCATCGGGAGGCCTCCTTCAATATCGGTTTATCCGGTATGACACCATTATAATGGAAAAAAGGGAATTGGCAAGCGGACTTCCTTTTTTTGATCGGTTTTGACTTGTGCGGAAGCGGAAGGTGCGATAAGATAACCGGAGAAGGATATGATCCGTGACGAAAGACGGGAGAAGAGAAAAATGCTGGAAAGCTTTCAGGTTGCATTCAACGCGGTGATGCCGCTGCTGCTCCTGCTGGGGGTCGGCTGGGCGGCCGTACGCACCGGCGTAACGGACCGGGCATTCATGAACCGGCTGAACACGCTGAATTTCAAGCTGTTTTTCCCGTTCCTGATGTTCAAAAACGTATACGGAGCGGAACCGGAGAACCTCCCCACAACGGCCCTGATGATTACCGGCGCGGTATCCCTGCTGGTGCTGGTGGCGCTGCTGATGATTGTGGTGCCGCGGATTGTGAAGGAAAACCCCCGGAGGGGGACGATTATCCAGGCGATCTTCCGCAGTAATTTCATTATATACGGGATTCCGCTGACCACCTTCGTGTTCGGGGACGGAAAAGCCTCCGTATGCGGTATCATGGTGATGATCATGGTGTCGATGTTCAATGTCCTGAGTGTGGTCGTACTGGAATACTACCGGGAAGGCGGAAAGGTCCGGCCGGGGCCCCTGCTCCTGGGAATCGTGAAAAATCCGCTGCTGCAGGGATGCGTTGCCGGCATGCTGTGCTACCTGCTGGGAATCAAGCTGCCGGTATTCCTGAAGGAACCGGTATTTGCCCTGGGCAGCATGGCATCCACGCTGGCACTGGTTGTTCTCGGCGCCAACCTGCAGTTTGCTGAGCTGAAAAAGAACGGGCGTACGATTACGACGGTCCTGCTGGTCCGGCTGCTCCTGCTGCCGCTGGTGATGGTACCGCTGGCCTGGCTGATCGGCCTGCGCGGCGTGGAGCTGTTCCTGATCCTGATGATCTATGGAACGCCGGTCGCGACGGCATCCTATCCGATGGCCCAGAATATGGGCGGTGACGGACAGCTGGCGGGCCAGCTGGTGTTTGTCAGTACGGTGGCCTCGCTCGGTACCATTTTCCTGTTTATCTTTACCATGTCCCAGCTGGGACTGCTGATCTGAATCCGGGCAGGAGGAACAGGGGCTTATGGGCAGACTGGCTGCCTTGCTGTGCGCGCTGATCATCAGCCTGGCGATTATATCGGCTGGAGGTGCGGAAATGTTGAATCCGGAACAGATACCGGAAACGGAGGGCCTGCCGGAACTGCTGCGGTTTGCGGACGGCGGGGAAGTGAAAACACCGGAAGACTGGGAACGGCGGCGGGAAGAGCTGCTGACCCTGTATTCGGAATATATGTACGGCTATATGCCGGACCGCACGCGGGAGACCGTGACATGGACGGCGGAGGCTGCACCGGAGCTGGACGGGACATTGCTGACGGTGACCGTTGAAGCGGAAGGCCGGAGCGCCTCGTTCAGCGTACTGGCCGGGATCCCGGCGGGTGAAAAACCGGCGGGCGGATTTCCGTTTTATATGGAATACTGGCCGTGGCATTACCAGAACTGGTTTACGAAGGAATGGGTGAGCGGGTTTTCGGACAACTGCCGCTACGCCATCTCGCGCGGTTATGCCGGGATTCAGTATGACTGCGGGCAGGTCGCGCAGGATAACCAGACCTTTACCGGCGCGTTTTATACGCTGTATCCCTATAACCGGACGAATCCCGCGGAGCAGCGCGGAACGCTGCTGGCCTGGGCATGGGGCGTCAGCAAGGTGATTGACGCGCTGGAATCCGGCGCCGGCGAGGCGCTGGGCATTGACCCCGGGTGCGCACTGGTCAGCGGCGTTTCCCGGTACGGGAAGAGCGCGGCGGTTGCCGGAGCCTATGACAACCGGATCCGGGTGACGATTCCTTCCTGCTCAGGGGCCGGCGGAATCGCGGTTTACCGGACAGACAACCACGGGAAAACCTATGACCTGACCGGACTTGGCGGCCCGGCGGAGTGGACCAATGATTCGGTCAATGAACCGTTCTCCAACCTGCAGGGCGGGGAAGGCTACTGGTTCTGCGGGAATTTCCGGCGGTTCGCTTCCGTGAAGCAGCTTCCGGTGGACCAGCATATGCTCTGTGCGCTGGCAGCCGGACCGGAGCGCCACCTGATTGTTGTGACGGGAATTACTTCCGAAGGATGGAACAACACGGAAGGCCAGTGCCTGGCATGGGCTGCCTCGCAGCCGGTGTGGGATCTCCTGGGAATCGGAGACCGAAACAATATGATCATTCACCTAGACGGACACGCAGTCCTGCGGTCGGACATGGAAATGATCCTGGATTACTGCGACGTTCATCTCCGGGGTATTTCCCCGGATGCGATCCGCAGCGATCTCAGCCGGATGAAGGGAAATCTGTTCATGGAAGACAACCGGGACCGGCTGGACCGGTTCTTTGCCCCGTACCTTGCGGAATGACCGGTGCCGGAGGAGGAAAAGTATGGCGGAAATCACCTGGGAACTGTTTGAGGAGCAGGTACAGGCCTGCCGCCTGTGCGGGCTGTACCAGGGAATCCAGCATAAGGTTCCCGGACAGGGGGATCGGAATTCCCCGCTGATGTTCATCGGGGAAGGCCCCGGCCAGGCGGAGGATGAGCAGGGACTGGCGTTTGTAGGGCCGGCCGGACAGCTGCTGACCCGGATGCTGGAGGCGATCCAGCTGCCCCGCGACCGGGTTTATATCTGCAATGTAGTCAAGTGCCGTCCGCCGCATAACCGGATCCCGACACCGGAGGAGGCGGAAACGTGCAAGAACCACCTGCGGATGCAGACCTGGCTGGTCCGCCCGAAGGTAATCGTGCTGCTGGGGGCGACGGCTGCAAAGGACGTGCTGGGACCGGATGTCCGGATTACCCGGGACCGGGGACACTGGACGGAGAAGAAGGGCGTCTGGATTCTGCCGACATACCATCCGTCCGCACTGCTGCGGGATGAATCGAAGAAACCGGAAGCCTGGGAGGATATGAAGAGCCTGAAACGGAAACTGACGGAGCTGGGACTGTATCCCGATATCTACGGAACCGGGGAACCGGAAGGAAGCGTGTAAAGCGGGACGGGACTGTCCGGACAAAGGGGAACGAATCGCACAGGGGAGAAGCCAAAAACCATCCAAAAGACGAACGATTTTGGACAGGGTAAAACGCTTCGTACGGATGCGAAAAAGTTCTTCTTTTTTTTCTTAAATTTTCCAAAAAAAGTGCTTGACAAGGCCATTCTGATTTGGTATTCTATCCGAGCTCGCCCGAGAGCGGGAGCCCCCGGAAGAGCGAAGCGAACCTTGAAAACGATACAGAGAAACAAACGCGCAAACAAAGGAACTGTGCAGAGATGCACAGAAGAAGACAGCGAAGATTCCAAAGAGTTTAGCATCGAGAGATGTTAAGGATTAAACGGAAGAGTTTGATCCTGGCTCAGGACGAACGCTGGCGGCGTGCCTAACACATGCAAGTCGAGCGGGGACATGCGACGGATGAGAAGTTTTCGGATGGATCTGAAGATGTATGTTCTAGCGGCGGACGGGTGAGTAACGCGTGAGCAACCTGTCCTTCACAGGGGGATAACACAGCGAAAGTTGTACTAATACCGCATAAGACCACAACGGGACATCCCGAAGGGGTCAAAGGAGCAATCCGGTGAAGGGTGGGCTCGCGTCCGATTAGATAGTTGGTGAGGTAACGGCCCACCAAGTCGACGATCGGTAGCCGACCTGAGAGGGTGATCGGCCACATTGGGACTGAGACACGGCCCAAACTCCTACGGGAGGCAGCAGTGGGGAATATTGGGCAATGGGGGAAACCCTGACCCAGCAACGCCGCGTGAGGGAAGAAGGTTTTCGGATCGTAAACCTCTGTCCTTGGTGAAGAGTAAGAGACGGTAGCCAAGGAGGAAGCCCCGGCTAACTACGTGCCAGCAGCCGCGGTAATACGTAGGGGGCGAGCGTTGTCCGGAATGATTGGGCGTAAAGGGCGCGTAGGCGGCCCGGTAAGTCTGGAGTGAAAGTCCTGTTTTTAAGATGGGAATTGCTTTGGATACTGTCGGGCTTGAGTGCAGGAGAGGTAAGTGGAATTCCCAGTGTAGCGGTGAAATGCGTAGAGATTGGGAGGAACACCAGTGGCGAAGGCGACTTACTGGACTGTAACTGACGCTGAGGCGCGAAAGTGTGGGGAGCAAACAGGATTAGATACCCTGGTAGTCCACACTGTAAACGATGAATGCTAGGTGTAGGGGTATCGACCCTTCTGTGCCGCAGTTAACACAATAAGCATTCCGCCTGGGGAGTACGGCCGCAAGGTTGAAACTCAAAGGAATTGACGGGGCCCGCACAAGCGCGGAGCATGTGGTTTAATTCGACGCAACGCGAAGAACCTTACCAGGTCTTGACATCCAGTAAAACTTGTAGAGATACAAGGTGAGCTTGCTCATACTGAGACAGGTGGTGCATGGTTGTCGTCAGCTCGTGTCGTGAGATGTTGGGTTAAGTCCCGCAACGAGCGCAACCCTTATTTTCAGTTACTAACGTGTAAAGACGAGGACTCTGAAGAGACTGCCGGGGACAACTCGGAGGAAGGTGGGGGACGTCAAATCATCATGCCCCTTATGACCTGGGCTACACACGTGCTACAATGGCCACCACAGAGAGGAGCGAACCTGCGAGGGGGCGGATCTCGAAAAAGTGGTCCCAGTTCGGATTGTGGGCTGCAACCCGCCCACATGAAGTCGGAGTTGCTAGTAATCGCGGATCAGCATGCCGCGGTGAATACGTTCCCGGGCCTTGTACACACCGCCCGTCACACCATGGGAGTTGGGAGTGCCCAAAGTCGGTGAGGTAACCGCAAGGAGCCAGCCGCCTAAGGCAAGACCAATGACTGGGGTGAAGTCGTAACAAGGTAGCCGTATCGGAAGGTGCGGCTGGATCACCTCCTTTCTAGGGAGAAAGCGGAAGCCGAAAGGCAGACGCCGAAACCGAGGTCGATATGAAAGAGAAATCTTTCATCTAAAAGCTTCAAAGAAGCAAAACGGAACGTCAACGAACGTTCGAAAAAGGAAACAGCTGTTGAATGTTTGCAAATTGAATCTCTGTATCGTTTTCAGGGTTCGCGGATAAGGAATCGCACGCGCACCGCGGAACTGCAGTCGCAGTTCTCGCGCACCGCACGCGAGATCGCACCTTGACAACTGCACAGCGAAGAAAGATTCAGGAAAGGCCAGTTGCATCAGCAGGGAGACCTGCTGAGGTAAGGAAAATGTAAATTTTCACAAAAACAATTGGTCTCAGGATCAGCGACGAAAAAATCAAGCTACAAAGAGCACAGGGTGGATGCCCTGGCACCATACGCCGAAGAAGGACGTGGCAAGCTGCGATAAGCTACGGGGAGCCGCAAGCAGGCATTGATCCGTAGACATCCGAATGGGGAAACCCGGCAGTCGAAGAGGCTGTCACCGTAAGATGAATCCATAGTCTTACCGGAGGGCACGCGGGGAACTGAAACATCTAAGTACCCGCAGGAAGAGAAAATAAATAATGATTTCCTAAGTAGCGGCGAGCGAACGGGAAAGAGGCCAAACCGGGGAGCATGCTCCCCGGGGTTGTGGGTCAGCGACACGCACGCGAGATCTTAGCGGAAGAGAGATGGAAAGCTCAGCCAAAGGGGGTAACAGCCCCGTACGCGAAAAGATCAGACGGCCAGCTGAAACCAGAGTACCGCAGGGCACGAGGAATCCGGCGGGAAGCAGGGTGGACCACCATCCAAGCCTAAATACGATATGGTGACCGATAGCGCATAGTACCGTGAGGGAAAGGTGAAAAGAACCCCGGGAGGGGAGTGAAAGAGAACCTGAAACCCTGTGTTTACAAGCAGAGAAAGTACACGCGATGTACGATCTCGTACTTTTTGTAGAACGGACCGGCGAGTTACGTTATGCAGCGAGGTTAAGAACTGAAGGTTCGGAGCCGAAGCGAAAGCGAGTTTGAATAGGGCGATAGTTGCATGACGTAGACCCGAAACCGGGTGACCTATCCATGGCCAGGTTGAAGTGGGAGTAAAATCCCATGGAGGACCGAACCAGACGTCTGTTGAAAAAGGCGGGGATGAGCTGTGGATAGGGGAGAAATTCCAATCGAACCCGGAGATAGCTGGTTCTCCTCGAAATAGCTTTAGGGCTAGCCTCATGGAGTAATTAATGGGGGTAGAGCACTGAATGGGCGCGGGGGACTCAAATCCTACCAAACTCTATCAAACTGCGAATACCATATAATGCAGACCATGGGAGTCAGTCCGCGAGAGATAAGTTCCGCGGGCAAAAGGGGAACACCCCAGATCAACCGCTAAGGTCCCAAAGTACACGTTAAGTGGAGAAGGATGTGGAATTGCACAGACAACCAGGATGTTGGCTCAGAAGCAGCCACACATTTAAAGAGTGCGTAATAGCTCACTGGTCGAGTGGTTGTGCGCCGAAAATGTCCGGGGCTAAAACGTGACACCGAAGCGATGGATGCGCGCAAGCGCGTGGTAGAGGAGCATTGTATGCAGGCTGAAGCCGTATCGAAAGGCACGGTGGACCGCATACAAGAGAGAATGCCGGTATAAGTAGCGAGAGCGAAGCGAGAAACTTCGCCGTCGAAAGCCCAAGGTTTCCTGGGGAAGGTTCATCCACCCAGGGTAAGTCGGGACCTAAGCCGAGGACAGCGGTCGTAGGCGATGGACAGCAGGTGTATATTCCTGCACTACCGAAGAATGAAGCAGTGACACAGAAGGATAGCCTGAGCGGGGTGATGGTCAACTCCGTGCAAGCATCTAGGTTGGGGCGTAGTGAAGTACGCGTCCCTCTAAGCTGAGATGTGATGCGGACCGAAATTAAGTAGGGAAGCAGGTGAGTTCACGCTGGCGAGAAAAGCTGCTAGTACATCTGAAGGTACCCGTACCGGAAACCGACGCAGGTGGGCGAGGAGAGAATCCTGAGACGAACGGGAGAACCCTTGTTAAGGAACTCGGCAAAATGACCCCGTAACTTCGGGATAAGGGGTGCCACGAGAGTGGCCGCAGAGAATAGGCTCAAGCGACTGTTTAGCAAAAACACAGGTATCTGCGAAAGAGAGATCTGACGTATAGGTGCTGACACCTGCCCGGTGCTGGAAGGTTAAGGGAACATGTTAGAGCAATCGAAGCATCGAACCGAAGCCCCAGTAAACGGCGGCCGTAACTATAACGGTCCTAAGGTAGCGAAATTCCTTGTCGGGTAAGTTCCGACCCGCACGAATGGTGTAACGATTTGAGCGCTGTCTCAACAGGGGGCCCGGTGAAATTGAAGTATGGGTGAAGATGCCCATTACCCGCGACTGGACGGAAAGACCCGTAGAGCTTTACTGTAGCCTGATATTGGATTTCGGTAACGGATGCACAGGATAGGTGGGAGGCTGAGAGCCCAGGACTTCGGTTTTGGAGGAGCCGGCGTTGGGATACCACTCTTCTGTTACTGGAATTCTAACATGGACCCGTAAACCGGGTAATGGACAGTGTCAGGTGGACAGTTTGACTGGGGCGGTCGCCTCCGAAAGAGTAACGGAGGCGCCCAAAGGTACCCTCAGAATGGATGGAAATCATTCGAAGAGTGCAAAGGCAGAAGGGTGCCTGACTGCGAGAGTGACAATTCGAGCAGAGACGAAAGTCGGGCTTAGTGATCCGGCGGTATTGAGTGGAAAAGCCGTCGCTTAACGGATAAAAGCTACCTCGGGGATAACAGGCTGATCTCCCCCAAGAGTCCACATCGACGGGGAGGTTTGGCACCTCGATGTCGGCTCGTCGCATCCTGGGGCTGAAGCAGGTCCCAAGGGTTTGGCTGTTCGCCAATTAAAGCGGCACGCGAGCTGGGTTCAGAACGTCGTGAGACAGTTCGGTCCCTATCCATCGTGGGCGTAGGAGTCATGAGAGGAGCTGTTCCTAGTACGAGAGGACCGGAATGGACGCATCACTGGTGCAACTGTTGTCGTGCCAACGGCACAGCAGGGAAGCGAAATGCGGATGGGATAAACGCTGAAGGCATCTAAGCGTGAAGCCCACCTCAAGAATAAGACTCCCATTGCGCAAGCAAGTAAGACCCCCGGAAGACGACCGGGTAGATAGGTCATCGGTGGAAGTGCGGTAACGCATGGAGCTTGATGATACTAATAGGTCGAGGGCTTGATTTTACGCGTGATCTTGAGACAAATTGGTAAAGGCAAAGACTGAATCTGGAAGCTGTGCAGTTGTCAGGGGCGAACCTTTTACGGCCGCCTGTGGCGGAAATACCGTAAAAGGTGAGGTCAACCGAAAGGGAGCAAGCTCCCTGGCAGGGAGTTGCGACCATTGAGGTTGCGGTGCCTGCCGGTTGACGCGTAAATCCCAGAAAGGCCCTGGAAGAGGAAGAAAAGGACGACGGAAGGGGCCGAGTTCCGCTAAAGGAACGATGTGACGGAAGAACAGACCCAAGGGAAAGAACGGAAGTCACAAATATAGCTCACCATTTCCGGTGGCAATGACGAAGGGGTCCCACCTGTTCCCATACCGAACACAGAAGTTAAGCCCTTCAGTGCCGATGGTACTTGACTGGTAACGGTCCGGGAGAGTAGGTCGCCGCCGGATTCCAAATAAAACTGCCGCAATCAAGCGGCAGTTTTTTTGTCATTAGCCGGCGCTTTCCGCAACCTCAGTTGGCGCACTGCTCCCTTGGAGCGGTCGCATTGCTTGCTTCGGTTGACTCGCTCGGGTCGCTTTTGACTTCGTCAAATGCCCCACTGGGGCACCGCTTCCCTCGCTCCCCGCAATCTCAATGGTCGTGGCTCCCCACTGGGGAGACCACTCCCTTTCGATTGACCTCACCGCCGACGAGACTCTTCCGTTCGCTCAATAGCCCTGTGGTCTCCTTGGAGCGGATCCCACAGGACTTTTCGCGCTAACAAACTCGAGTCGCTTGCCTACGGCACTCCCCACTGGGGAGACGCTTCTCTCGTTTGCCACTGGCAGTCGTCGGCGGTTCGTCCGCAACCTCAATAGTTGCAACTCCCCGCACTGCGGGCCGTCAGAGCTTCGCCCGGATTCCAATACAGCCGCTTGCATAACGCAAGCGGTTTTCTTATAGAATCCCGGCAGAAATAAAATAGCCGCTTGCTAACGCAAGCGGCTGATGTGGTTAATTCAGGGTAAAGCCGGCAAACTGGAGGTGCCCCTGGCCGGTGAAGGTGAAATACAGGGACCGGACACCATCGGGGATCGTGATATCGGCTTCCGTGTCATGCCATACATTGGCATAACCGATCGGGAAGGTACCGATGATCTCTCCATCCCAGGCGGTACGAAGCTCCATCTGTCCGTTGGCATATCCCTTTGTACGGATGCTGACCTTCCGAATATCCCGGCAGTCGAAATAGCGGAAACCCGCTGTTGCGGATGAGCGCATGTTGGCCACATAGCCGATTCCATGACCGCCCTCTTCGATTTCCTGGGTGATCTTCGGGAAACGGTCATCCATCCAGCCGCTCCAGGGAACATAGACTACTTCCTCGCTGGTAAACAGATGGCAGGCGATATACGCCGGATACCATCCTTTTCCTTCCAGCGGACGGACGCTGCCGCAGGAAGTCATCTCCGCCTGGATGGCGGTTCCGTCTTCCCGGAAGTTCAGCTTTTCAAAGCAGCCCTGGCGGGAATAATTGGTTCCGTTGGTATGGCGGTGGTAGAAGATATACCAGCTGTCCCCGATTTTCTCCATGCTGCCATGGTTGTTGGCGGTGTAATACATCGGCTTGTCTGCCGGCTTATAGGAGTCAATTCCCTGGTCGCAGCTGCTGATCATGCATCCCTTGTACGTGAAGCCGCCGGTGGGTTCCGTGCTGACCGCGTAGCACAGCTCATGGAATCTGATGGAAGAATAAATGAAGTAATACAGGTTTCCGCGCTTCCGGATGGAGGGCGCTTCAAAAAACTCATGCCCTTCAAAGCCGCTTCCCTCACTGTACATGACTCCCGGCGCCACAAAGCGCGGCGCTTCCTGCACGGTCAGCATATCCGGGCCAAGCACAGTACACATGGCTCCATGGCGGGACTTATCCCCGTATCCGCAGAAACCGGTGTAAAGGTAGGTCCGGTTTCCTTCCGTCAGGACGCCGGGATCAAACTGGGGTTCATCGCCGGCCTTTTCGCCCAGGCGTGTTCCGTCCGGATAAGCGACATAACCGTAGAACGCATACGGTCCCTGTGGGACATTGCTGACCGCAACGGAGACCACGCCCCAGGTGCTGAGCACATAGTACAGATAGTACCGGCCGTCCGGGCCCCGGGTGACATCCGGGGCGTACAGATTGCCCTGGAGGTCCGTGTTGTGCGGATCCTGGTCTTTACGGTAGATGACACCTTCATATTTCCAGTCGCCAAGGTTATCCACCGGGGCACTCCAGCAGACATAGTCGCCCATGCAGTACACATCGCCGCCGAAAAAATCATGGGAGCCGTAGACATAGACCCGGTCCCCGAACACATGCGGCTCACCGTCCGGTACGTATTCCCAGTTGGGCAGATATGGATTGATCACCTGTTTGCGGTCCGCCATCGGTCAGAACCTCCTGTTTTGATATTCCATGATTTCAGAATGAATCAACGTATGATATAATAGCTCATCGGTCTGTTTTTTGTAAACATATTCGTTAACCCAACTTTCGGGGAGGACAACATTTATGAAGAAAGCATCACTGACGGTGCATCCGGATTTCAGAATCGGGGAGATTTCCCCACGCCTTTTCGGCGCCTTCCTGGAACCGATCGGATCCATGGTGAACGGAAGCATGTACAATCCGAAGCACCCGGCCGCCGATGAGCAGGGACTGCGAAAAGATTTTTATTCCGCACTGAAGGAGACCGGGCTTCCCTGTGTTCGCCTGCCGGGCGGAAACTTCGTTTCCGGGTGGCAGTGGAAGGATTCCATCGGCCCGATGGCGGAGCGCAGAACCCACCTGGATATGGCATGGCGCCAGTATATCCCCAACGATGTGGGACATGATGAATACCTGCAGTGGGCGGAAAAGGCCGGGACGGAACCAATCTATACCGTGAACCTGGGTACGGGAACGCTTCAGGATGCAGCCGACTGCGTGGAATATACCAATTTCAGCGGCGGGACCTGTTGGTCAGACCTGCGGAAAAAGAACGGACATCCGGACCCGTACGGGGTGAAGATCTGGTACCTGGGAAACGAAATGGACGGTCCGTGGCAGATTGCATCCTGGGAGAAAAAGCCCCGGGAGTACGGCATACTTGCCCATGAAACTTCCAAGGCGATGAAGTGGATTGATCCGAAAGCGGAAACCGTGGCCTGTGTGTCCTGTTCCCCCTTCCTGAACCATTATCCGGAATGGGACCGCCAAGTGCTTGAGGAATGCTACGAAACGGTGGATTATATTTCCCTGCACCATTACCATTCCGCGCCGCCGGACCTGCCGCAGGCGCTGCTGGCCGGCTACCTGGCATTCGAGGATTATATCCGCACGGAGATCGCGCTGTGCGATTACCTGCGCACCAAGCTGCGTATTCAAAAAACGATGATGCTGTCCCTGGATGAATACGGCAGCATGTTCCGGCCGCGGGGAGATTTCCATCCGGGAATCGGCGGGCAGCAGCACGCGGAGAACTTCTGCGGATTTGATCCGGACCGGAAGTATGTCCGCCATGATCCGGATGACTGGTCCACCCGGCGCATGCCGCCGATGGACGGGGAAATGCTGCGGGCACTGGGCACCGCGAGCACGATGCTGGTGATGCTGAGGCACGCGGACCGCGTGAAGATCGGCTGTGCAACCGGCGGACTGAATGACCTGTGCCGTACAGACCGGGAGCATGCCTGGAAGGGTGCGTGCTATTATCCGTTTACCCAGATGATCCGGACCGCAAAGGGAGTGTCCCTTCGCTGTGAGGTAACCTGTGATACCTATGATGTACCGGGATATGTGATTGACGACATGAACCAGTACGCCGGGTTTGAGAACGCCGCGACGATCCAGGCAGCTGCCGCGATGGATCAGGCGGCCGGGGAAGCGTATGTGTATGTGATCAACGCGTGCCTGGATGAGCTGCAGGAACTGACGATGGATGTCCGCGGGTTTGCCGGATGGACGTTCAGCGGGCATACGGAAATGTATGCGGAAAACCCGAATGACGCCAATACATACGAGCATCCGGATACCATCCTTCCGAAGGAGAACCGCAGGACGGCCTGTGAAAACGGAACACTGCGGGCACAGCTGGCCCCGGCATCCTGGAATGTCTTCCGCTTTACCCGGAAATGAACGGTCTGAATCCCCGCCCGGAGATCCCGGGCGGGGTTCATGATCGTATTGCCAATTGGGGAACAAGCTTTTATAATGGTCGCATATCGCCAGAAAGGGGGAAGCCGGAATGAAGCAGTACCAGAACCGGTACATCTTTTCTTCGGATATCATGCGCCGGCAGAAACGGGCCAAGCGCCGGATGTTTTTCGTCCTGGCCGTCCTGCTGTTCCTGGTGCTGGCCCTCTTTATGGGAAATATCATGACTTCGCACCGTGTGGTGGTGGAGGATCTCCGCGTTACCGTACTGAACCTGCCGAAAGACCTGGAAGAGTATTCCATCCTGCATATCAGCGACCTGCACGGCGCACGGTATGGGGACAAACAGAGGGCGATCGCGTCCGCGCTGGGTGCCCGGCGGTATTCCGCTGTGGTGATCACCGGGGATGTTCTCGGTCCGGACCGGGATATTAATCCTCTTCTGGAGCTGATTGCCCTGATGCCGAAGGAGACACCGAAGTATTATATTCCGGGCGATGTGGACGGGGATCCGATTGATTATTCCGCCCACGGAAGCCTGTCGGTTTACACGGAATGGGCGGAACAGATGATCCGGGCCGGGGTTACGATCCTGGACCGGCCGGTATCGGAGACCCGCAAAAAGGGGACGATCTGGTTCATTCCGGAGGATCTGTACGCCATTGACCTGGACGGGCTGGAAACGACATACAGAACCCAGATGGATATCCTGAACCAGCGGGCGGCATCCCTGACGGCGGACGATGCGGCCAGGATCCGCGCAACGGGATACCAGCTTGCGCGCATTGCCGAAATCCGGGAATTGAAAACCCAGGTAAAGCCGGAGGATATCCAGATTGTGCTGACGCATACCCCGCTGTCGGAAGAATATGTATCCGGCACAGCCGCATGGAGCGGGAAGGGAGCTGCGTTTTCCATCCGCTATGCTTCCATGATCCTGGCGGGCCACTATAACGGCGGCCAGTGGCGGCTTCCGTTCGGCGGCGCCATCTATGTACCGGAACTGGGCTGGTTTCCGGAGGATGCAGAGATCATGGGACTGAGCTATGTAAACGGCGTTCCGCAGTATATCAGTCCCGGACTGGGATCGGACCCCCATTATAACTACCAGCCGGGCCGGCTGTTCAACCATCCCGTGATAACGCGGATTACACTGACCCGGTACGAACAGTAAACCAACCGAACCTGATACGGAGGAGCAAGCATGCCCACGATCGGACGAAGAAGGGAAAAGAAGCACGAGATTGACATGACGGAAGGTCCTCTGCTTCCGAAGATCCTGGCCTTTTCCGGCCCGCTTATCCTGACGGGCATCCTTCAGCTTTTATATAATGCTGCCGACGTGATTGTTGTCGGCAACTACGCGGAAAGCCATACGGCCCTGGCGGCAGTATCCTCCACCGGCTCGCTGATCAACCTGCTGGTGAATGTTTTCATGGGCCTGAGTGTCGGAGCAAGCGTGGTGATTGCCCGGTGCTATGGCGCCCGGGACATCATCCGGATGCGGAAGGCGGAACATACGGCTATCACCATGGCGCTGTTCATGGGAATCGCCGTGGGACTGTTCGGGTTCTTCATGGCCCGGCCGCTGCTGGAACTGATGGGTTCCCCGGACGATGTGATCGACGGGGCGACGCTCTATGTGAAAATCTATTTTATCGGCATGCCGGCCAACATGCTGTATAACTTCGGCGCGGCGACCCTGCGGGCAGTCGGGGATACAAAGCGCCCGATGGTCTACCTGATGATCGCCGGGCTGATCAACGTGCTGCTGAACCTGCTGCTGGTGATTGCGTTCCGGATGGACGTGGCGGGTGTCGCGATCGCGACGGTGGCCAGCCAGGTGATCAGCATGACGCTGGTGATGATCTGCCTGCTGCGGACGCGCGGGGTGATCCAGCTGAACCTGCAGGAATGCCGGATTGACCGGAAAAGCGCTGGGGAAATCATCCGGATCGGCCTGCCGGCCGGGCTACAGGGAAGCCTTTTCTCCATTTCGAATGTGCTGATCCAGTCCGCTGTGAACAGCTTTGAATCGGTCGTGATGGCCGGAAACGGCGTGGCGATGAACATCGAGGGATTCGTCTACACGGCGATGAATGCCCAGCACCAGGCGGATATGACGTTTGCCAGCCAGAACTACGGCGCCGGGAAAACGGACCGTGTCAAAAAGGTCCTCTGGTGCTGCCTGGGAACCGTGGCGGTGATCGGAATCGGGATGGGACTGCTGATCCGCGCCTTCGGGGCGGAACTGATCGGGCTGTACAATTCCCAGCCAGACGTGATTGCCGCCGGGCTGAAGCGGATGGATATTATCCTGCCCACCTATTTCCTGTGCGGGATGATGGACGTGATGGTCGGCCAGCTGCGGGGAATCGGATACTCCGTGATGCCGATGATCGTTTCCCTCGCCGGGGCGTGCGTACTCCGGATCATCTGGATCATGACGGTATTTGCTGCCAACCCGACCCAGGAAATCCTGTATATGTCCTATCCGATATCCTGGTTTGCGACCTTCGCCGCGCACATGGCCTGCTACCTGCTGGTGGCGCGGAAAAAGCTCGGGGACCGGGACCCCGGAAAGAATTGACAAAACCGCACGGGCGGCTTTATCATGAGAGCATCGAAACAGAAAACGGAACCTTTGCGGAGGATGCCGGAATATGGACGATGCTCTTTTTCGTGCCCGGGAAAAACTGAACAGCATCACACCGCTGAAGCGGGACTGCGGCCGGGTGTGCGGCAGCCGTTGCTGCGATTCCCAGGAAGGAGAGGAAACAGGAATGCTCCTGTTTCCCGGGGAAGACATGCTTTACCGGGACCGGGAAGGATGGACGATCCGGCAGACACCGGCCGGGCCGATGGTGATCTGTCCGGGTACATGCAGCCGGGAGGACCGTCCGCTGGCGTGCCGCCTGTTTCCGCTGCTTCCGGTGATCCGGGACGGAACGGTAAAAGCGGCGATGGACCAGCGGGCTTACGCGGTGTGTCCGCTGGCGCGGCAGGGAATCCGGGCGCTGGATCCCGAATTTGCCGAGGCGGTGCGGGAAGCCGGGAGAATGCTGGCGGCGGACGGGGAGCAATACCGTTTTCTGGAGGTGCTGACGGAGGAACAGGACGAGCTGAAACAGCTCAGGAACCGGCTGGGAGGCGACAGTCATGTTTGAACAGGTCAATATCAACCGGGAAGTCATCGGAGCGGGGGAGAACCTGCTCGTATGCGGCAATGTGATGGCGCTGCCGCAGGAAATCAGGGACCTGGCCGGAAAGGCGCAGTGCGTCTATCTGGATCCGCCCTTTATGACCGGGGAGAAATTCATGCGCCGCCGTCCGTACGGGGAGCAGGGATGGAAAACCGGAACTCCCGCACCGCGCTATCCGGCATATGAAGACCGGTATACGGGCGAAAAGGAATACCTGCGGCTGCTGCGCCGGATGGCCGGCGTCGCGAAGGAACTGCTGGCGGATACGGGCGTGTTTTACCTGCACCTGGACTGGCGGATGGCGGCACCGGCCCGGATCATGTGTGACAAGGTATTCGGAAAGACACGGTACCTGAATGAGATTATCTGGGCATATGAAAGCGGCGGAAGGTCCCGGCGCTATTTTTCCCGGAAGCATGATGTGATCCTGCTGTACGCAAAGGGCCCGAAATATGACTTTGACCTGACCCGGGTTCCGCTTCCGCGCGGTGACGGCCGGCGGAACCATATGGCCCGGGGGCGGGACGAGCAGGGAAGGATGTTCTCCCGGATTGTCTCCCATGGGAAGGAATACCGCTATTATGATGATGAACCGGTCTATCCGGGCGACGTGTGGACGGATATCAGCCATCTGCAGCAACGCGATCCGGAACGGACCGGATACGCCACCCAGAAGCCGCTGAAGCTGCTGGAGCGCCTGCTGCTGCCTGTAACGAAGGAAGGCGACCTGGTGGTGGACCTGTGCTGCGGAAGCGGTACGACGCTGGAGGCAGCGGACCGGATCGGCTGCCGCTTCGCCGGGCTGGATGTGAATCCTGAGGCCGTTTCCATTGCGCTGAACCGGCTGAAGAGCGACAACCTGACGGTACTGTGCCCGTGCGGGAAGGGCGGGAAGGTCCACCTGCTGACTGAGGACGACACAGCGGGCGGACGCTTCCGTATGAACGGACTGGAAATGGACAATCCGGCCTTCCCGGCAAAGCAGTCAGCGGCGGACAATGTGGAGTCCTGGGAAACCGGGCGCATCGAGGACGGTGTTTTCTATGCGGACCAGCGCTTCCGCCGCAGCTTCCGGTATCCGGAACTGACGCAGGAACTGAAGCTGGATCCGGCATCCGTAACAGCGGTGGTCACCACCGATGCGGCGGGGGTCCGGAGGGCCTGGAAACGGTGCCCGGAGGAATAGAAAAAGTTTTTGTTCCCCTTGTGTTTTCAAGGGCCCGGCGGTAAAATACCGATAGAAAAGAATCGCCCCGGAGCGATGAAAAACCATATTGGAGGAAGACAATCATGGCGACGAAGAAACCCGCGAAAACCGAACCCGCAGCCGACAGTGTACAGGCGGAGAAGCTCAAGGCACTGGAACACGCACTGGCGGATCTGGACAAGCAATTCGGCAAAGGCGCCGTCATGAAGATGGGATCGGATGCGATTAACCGCGATATCCCCGTGATTCCGACCGGATGCCTGACCCTGGACTACGCCCTGGGCGTCGGCGGCATTCCCCGCGGCCGGATTGTGGAGATCTACGGGCCGGAATCTTCCGGCAAGACGACGGTGGCGCTGCACATTGTGGCGGAAGCGCAGAAGGCCGGCGGCATTGCCGCGTTTGTGGACGCGGAGCACGCCCTTGATCCGCTGTATGCGAAGAAGCTGGGCGTCAACATTGATGACCTGTATGTTTCCCAGCCGGATACCGGCGAACAGGCGCTGGAAATCACCGAAGCCCTGGTCCGCAGCGGCGCGCTGGACGTCGTCGTGATCGACTCGGTGGCTGCCCTGGTGCCGAAGGCGGAAATCGACGGCGAGATGGGCGATTCCTTTGTGGGCCTGCAGGCCCGGCTGATGAGCCAGGCACTGCGCAAGCTGACCGGTGTCATCAACAAAACCGGGTGTGTGGCGGTGTTCATTAACCAGCTGCGTGAGAAAGTCGGCGTGATGTACGGAAATCCGGAAACGACGCCCGGCGGCCGCGCACTGAAGTTCTACTCTTCTGTCCGGCTGGATGTCCGCAAGGGCGAACAGCTGAAGAACGGGAGTGAAGTGATCGGCAACCGCACCAAGGTCAAAGTGGTCAAGAACAAGGTGGCGCCGCCTTTCCGGGTCGCTGAGTTCGATATTATCTACGGCGAGGGAATCAGTACGGAAGGTACGCTGCTGGATATGGCCGTGGAGCGGGATATCATCCACAAGAGCGGCGCGTTCTTCTCCTACCAGGACCAGCGCCTGGCCCAGGGCCGTGACAATGCCCGCCTGTACCTGAAGGACCATCCTGAGGTGACAGCCGAGATCGACCGCCAGATCCGCGCGGAACTGTTCGCACCGAAGAACCTGACCACGGAAGAGCAGAATGCCGTCCGCGCCCAGGCAGCAGAGGAAGAAGACGATCTTGCCCTGCTGGAGGAGGATCTCGGGGTATAATTCCTGCACGAAAAACACAATTAGCACTCTCGGAACGAGAGTGCTAATTTTTTCTTGTATTTTGGTTTCCCGGGTGTTACAATACGCATGCACAGAAAGAGGTGCCGCCGCGGGAATCCGCGGGTTTTTTGTCAGGAGGTAAGTAAAATGGCAATTCAGAAAGAGAACGGTTCTGTTTCGATTGACGCGCAGAATATCATGCCGGTGATCAAGAAGTGGCTGTATTCAGATAAGGATATTTTCCTGCGGGAGACCGTGTCGAACGCATGCGATGCAATTACCAAGTTCCGGATGCTGCATCCGGACAGCGAAGAGCCCATGACTGTGACGGTATCCGTGGACAAGGAAAAAAAGACCATCCGGATTTCCGATACCGGTATCGGCATGACGGATGACGAGGTCCGCCGGTATATCAACCAGGTGGCGTTTTCCGGCGCGGCCGAATTCATGAAGCAGTTTGAGGACAAGCCGGAGGAGAAAGGCGACATTATCGGGCATTTCGGCCTGGGCTTCTACTCCGTGTTTATGGTCAGCGAAAAGGTGGAAATCGAAACGCTGTCCTGCACGGAAGGGGCGGAGCCGGTATCCTGGGTATCCGCGGACGGCATGGACTATGAAATCTCCGCGGGCAGCCGGACGGCGCACGGAACTGACATCATCCTGCATATCACCGAGGATGAGAAGGAATTCCTGGATACCTGGCGGGTGCGGGAGGTCCTGAACCGCTACTGCGGATATATGGCCTACCCGGTCATGCTGGAGGACGCGAACGCGAAGCCCGTGGAGAAGGACGTCCCCGTCGGCGATGAGAAGAACGAGGACGGCACGCCGAAGACCGAAAAGATCCTTGAAATGCCGAAGCCGCAGCAGATCAACGAGACTGCCCCGCTGTGGCTGAAGAAGCCGGCAGACTGCACGGATGAGGAGTACAAGGCGTTCTATCACAAGGTATTCACCGATTTTGACGATCCGCTGTTCTGGATCCACCTGAATGTGGATTATCCCTTCAACCTGAAGGGAATCCTGTACTTCCCGAAGCTGAAGAACGATTTCGGCACCCATGAAGGCCAGATCAAGCTGTTTGCCGGACAGGTATTCGTGGCGGACAACATCAAGGAAGTCATTCCGGAATTCCTGATGCTTCTCAAGGGCGTGATCGACTGCCCTGACCTGCCGCTGAACGTCAGCCGGTCCTTCCTGCAGAACGACGGGTATGTGAAAAAGATCAGCGCGCATATCACCAAGAAGGTGGCGGACAAGCTGAACGGCCTGATGAATACAGAGCGGGAGGCTTATGAGGGATATTGGGATGACATTGCCCCGTTCGTCAAATACGGCGCGATCCGGGACAGCAAGTTCCATGACATGATCAAGGGCGCCATCCTGCTGAAGAAGACGGACGGCAAGTACGAGACCATTGATGAATACAAGGCCGCCAACTTTGACAAGACCGACAAAAAGATTTATTACACCAACGATGAAAAGCGCCAGGCGGCGTCGGTCAAGCTGTATACAGACCGCGGAATTGAAGTTGCGGTGATGAATACGCTGATCGACGGCAACTTCATGTCCTTTATGGAATACCAGGGCAGCGAGGAAGACCGGATCACCTTTGCCCGGGTGGACGCGGACATCGACGGCCTGAAGGAGGAGTCCGACGAGGGCAAGGACCTGGATGCGGAGAAGCTGCAGGCACTGTTCCGCGGCGCGCTGGGGAAGGACAGCCTCGAGGTGAAGCTGGAGTCCCTGGGAGACCCGGACATGACCGCAATGGTAACTGAAGATGAACAGATGCGCCGCTATAAGGAAATGAGCCGGATCTACGGCCAGGATTTCCCGATTCCGGACAGCTACACACTGGTGCTGAACCGGCGGAACGAGACCGTACAGGCGCTGGCCGCACGGGATCCGGAGGATGAAGAAACAAAAATGCTCTGCTGCCAGGTGTATGATCTGGCCCGCATGGCGGCACAGCCGCTGGAGGCGGAGGAGATCACGGCATTCCTGGAGCGGAGCAGGAAGATCCTGAACCGTGTGGTGAAGGGATAAGATCAGTTGTCCGGAAGCATGGAAGCGCTTCTGATCCGACGGCCCATCCGCTGCTCCACATAATTCCGAAGGAGCGGGAGGGGCGCGACCGCGTCCGGGGTGTCAATCCAGGACGCGGAACCGGAGGACAGCGCGCCGCGCATCCAACGGACCTGTTCAGGAGCCAGGGGAACCTGGCTCTTTTCTTTTCGGCACTGTGCGCAGCAAAGGCCGCCTTCCGCCCCGTCAAAGAAGAACGGGCCCTCATCCGGGATGCGCTTTCCGCAGTGGACGCAGTGGCTCAGACGCGGACGGAAGCCCTGGCAGGCGGAAAAATGCAGCAGGAAGCCGGCGAGGAGGGGTTTCCATTCCTGGTCGGAAAAGGTGAGGCGGGACAGGGTATGGATGAGCAGCATGAACAGCTCCCGCTGCTCCTGCTCCGGTTCCGCGGCGGCGTCCGCCAGGTTCAGCAGGTAAACACCGACTGTCAGCCGGGTATAATCGTTGCGAAGCGGGTAAAAGGTTTCGATCAGCCGGACAGAGGTGACGGTGTTCCGCCCGCCTTTTTCTACAAGCATATAGTCGCCGAGCGCAAAAAGCTCCCCTGCGTTCAGGTTGTGCGATTTCGGCTTCCGGCAGCTGCGGATCAGGGCGTCAATCCGTCCGCGGGACGGACTGAGCAGCGTGATCATCCGGTCGTTGTCCCGGTAATCCGCATGCCGGAGAACGATGGCGGTATTCTCTGTCTGAATCATGGAAAACCTTTCTGTACGCGGCCTGTTTCCGCGATACGGAGCGATATCCGCCCGCGGCCGCCGGAACTTTCGGCCGGTTTATTTCCGGTGTGGCGAAAAGACCTGACGTATGCTATCATATTAGAAAAAACAGGACAATGATTCAAGTGTTTTTTTCCATGGATGGCGGGAAGGAGAAAGGGAAGGAATGGATGAGCTGCTGCTGCGGAGAGCCCGGCAGGGAGATCCGGAAGCCTTTGAAAGCCTGCTGACACCGCTGGAAGGACGGATATGGCGGATTTGCTGGCATTATACGGGAGAGCGGGAAGCGGCATCGGACTGCGCCCAGGAGACGATGCTGAAAATCTGGCGGTCGCTGGACAGCTACCGCGGGGACTGCGCGTTTGAAACCTGGGTGTACCGGATTGCGGCGAACTGCTGCCTGGATGCGATGCGGAAAGCCAGACGGGACCGAAGCGAGTCCATCGAGCCGCTGCGGGAGGCGGGATTTGATCCGCCGGACCCCGAACCGGGAACCGAGGAAAAGGTGATTGCCGCGGACCGGCGGCAGCGGCTGCGGGAAGGGATCGCGCAGCTGCCGGAGGATCAGCGGGAAGCGCTGGTGATGACCCAGCTGGAAGGCATTTCCTACGAGGACGCAGCGGTCCGGCTGGGAGTATCCGAGGGAACGGTCAAAAGCCGGGTCAGCCGGGCCAAGGCGAAGCTCCAGGAATGGCTGACGGAAGGCGGGGAACTTTCTCCGCCGGGGAACGTCCAACAGAGCGAAAGGAGGAATCGGTCATGAGCGATCAGGAAAAGAATACCGGCCGCACGGATGACATGGATTTCTCCGCGCTCGATGAGGAACTGGCCCGGATGGCGGAAGAAACCCCGGAAGTCCCGGCGGATTTCCATGAAAACTGGACCCGGATGATCCGGGAGGAAGCCGCGGCCGGGAAACCGGAAACGGCAGCCGGGAAGCCCCGGAAGGGCCGCGGCCAGCTGCGCTATATCCTGAGCGCCGCTGCAGCGTTTGTGATCCTGGTCGGCGGCGTGGTGATCGCCCGGAACAACGGCCTGCTGCAGGGAAAGACATCCGCACCGGAAACCCCGGTTCCGGCGGCGAATATGCTGATGGCGGCGAATAACGTACAGGAAGCAGCTGAAGCCGTGTATGATGAGGCGGAAGCCGCGGCGGAACAGGCCGGGCTTCCGGAAATGAGCGTGGATTCCATGCCGGCACCGGAAATGGGGCTGCTTTCGGCGAAAGCGGCGGACAAAGGGGCTGCCCTGGAGGCGGGAGCAGCAGAAGGCATGCAGGCCAGCGCACCGGATGTCCCGATGCCGGCGGCGACAGCGGAACCGACCGAACAGCCTGTGCTGCTGATGGGTTCCGCAGCTGTGGAAACAGACGAAGCGCCTGAGACGGGTGCCGCCGGAGCCGAACCTGCGGACATGGCTGCCGGGGGCGCGGAAACGGAAGAGACGGCAGCTGCGGAAGAAGCTGCAGAAGAATCTGCGGAGGCTCCGGCTGCGGAGACGGCGGAAGACAGCGCAGAAGAGGATGCCCGGTCCTTCCTGCAGCAGGCATGGGAAGGACTGCTGGGCGCGGTGCCGTGGATTCTGGGCGGCGCGATTATCGTGCTGTTCATCCTGACCCGTGTGATCCGGCCCGAAAACAAAAAGTAAGCGAATGATAAAGGAGCATGGAGATATGTTTGATGAGAGCAGGCTGAAGGATCCCGGCTATTTCCGGGAGAACCGGCTGGACCCGCACGCTGATTATACGGTATACAGGTCGGAAGCGGAGGCAGACGCGGGGGTTTCCTCCCTGCGGATGAGCCTCAACGGGCAGTGGAAATTCTTTTATGCACGGAATCCAAAACAGGTGGTACCGGGCTTTGAGCAGCCGGACTATGACTGCAGCGGGTGGGCGGATATTACCGTGCCGGCCCATATCCAGACAGAGGGATATGGCGTACCGCAGTACTGCAACGTCCAGTACCCTTGGGACGGGCATGAGACGCTGAGCCCCGGCGAACTGCCGGAAAGGTTCAATCCCGTAGCCTGTTATGTGAAAACCTTCCGCCTGCCGGCGGGAATGACGGGGAAACGCCTGTTCGTATCCTTCCGGGGGGCGGAAAGCGGCCTGGCGGTCTGGCTGAACGGAAAGTATATCGGCTTTTCCGGGGACAGCTTTACACCGCATGAGTTTGAACTGACGGACGCACTGGCAGACGGGGAGAACAAGCTGGCCTGCCGGGTTTACCGCTGGTGCGCGGGCAGCTGGCTGGAGGACCAGGATTTCCTGCGCTTTTCCGGCCTGTACCGGGAGGTATACCTGTATGCGGTTCCGGAAGCCCATATCCGGGACCTGACCTGGACCGCGGAGCCGGATGCGGACATGACCCGCGGGATTCTGAATTGGACCGCAAAGACCGAAGCACCGGCGGGAAGCCGGTTCTGCCTGCGGCTGAAGCGGGACGGGGAAACCGTTGCAGAGGTTTCCGCGGAAACCGACGGGGAGACGGAGACCTGCGGAACGCTGGAGGTGGATAACGTCCGCCTCTGGTCGGCGGAGGATCCGTACCTGTATACGGTGGAGGCGGAGATGAAATCCCCGGCCGGGGAAACGGAATTCCTGCGGCTGAAAGCCGGTTTCCGGAAAATCGAGATCCGGAACAGCGTGATCCGTGTGAACGGAAAGCGTGTGGTGTTCAAGGGCGTCAACCGGCATGATTTCTGCGGTGAGACCGGCCGGGCCGTGACCGCGGAAAAAATCCGCCGGGACCTGATCCTGATGAAGCGGAACAATATCAACGCCGTACGGACCAGCCACTATCCGAACTCCGGGGAACTGTACCGCCTGTGCGATGAGCTGGGCATTTATGTGATTGACGAGAACAATATGGAATCCCACGGAATGTGGGATATGTACTGGAACGGACGGACGGACAAGGTGTTCCCCGGGGATTTCCATGAATGGGAACCGCTGCTGCTGGACCGGGTGCGCTCCATGATCGGGCGGGACAGGAACCATCCGTGTGTCCTGATCTGGTCCTGCGGCAATGAAAGCCTGTCCGGTACGGTGATCCTGGCGATGAGCAATGAAATGCGCCGGCTGGATCCCACCCGGCCGGTCCATTACGAGGGCGACATGCATATGCCGGCGGAACAGCGGATCCGGGAAATTACAGATATCGAGAGCGAGATGTACACGCCGGCCGCACGCATCCGGGAATACCTGAAAACCCACCGCGACAAGCCGTTCATCCTGTGCGAGTACACGCACTCCATGGGGAATTCCAACGGTGCGATGCATAAGTATACCGAGCTGGCGTATGAGGAAGAGCTGTACCAGGGCGGATTCATCTGGGACTTCATTGACCAGGCAATGACCGCCCGGAGCCGGTTCGGAAAGGAAACGCTGCTGTACGGCGGCGACTGGGACGACCGGCCGAACGACGGCATATTCTGCGGGAACGGAATTGTGTTTGCAGACGGGAAGGGTACCCCGAAGCTGCAGGAGATCCGGTACAATTACCAGAATATCGTGGCAAAGGTTGGACCGGAGCAGATCGAGATCATCAACCGACACATGTTTACCTCCACATCCGCCTTCCGGTGCGTGGCAAAGCTGGAACGGGACGGAAAACTGCTGCGGAAAACCGAGATCGCGACAGATGTGCCGCCGCTGTCCTCCGCGGTATACCCGATGCCCTTTGAGAAGCCGGAGATTCCCGGGGAGTATGCCGTGACGGTAAGCTTCCTGCTGAAGGAGGACACGGAATGGGCGGATGCCGGGTATGAAACCGCGTTCGGCCAGGGAACCTGGACCGTGGAAGGCCGGGAGGAGCAGCATATGCCCATGCCGGAACTGCGGATCAGTGAAAGCCCATGGAATATCGGCGTGGCCGGGGAATCCTTTGAGGTGATGTTTGCCCGGGGCAACGGTGCGCTGACCTCGTACCACTGGGGAGACCGGGAAATGCTGAAGGCGCCGGTCCTGCCGAATTTCTGGCGGGCACCGACCAACAACGACTGCGGCAACCGGATGCCGCAGCGGTACGCGCAGTGGAAGATCGCGTCCATGTATGCCATGGCCGGATATACGGGGCAGACCCGGAAGGCGAATGCCGCCATGCGGCCGGTGCGTGAAGCGGATGGAAGCGTGACCTTTACCGCGGAAACCGACCTGCCGACCAATCCGCCGGCCGTCTGCCGGACTACCTACCGGATCCATCCCTGCGGCCGGGTGGATGTCTGCCTGCATTATGATCCCGTGGAAGGCCTTGGTGTGATGCCGGAATTCGGCATGATCACGAAGCTGGACGCGGACTATAACCGGGTGCGCTTCTACGGCCTTGGGCCGGAGGAAAACCATATTGACCGCCGGCAGGGCGCCCGGCTGGGAATCTGGGAATACCGGGCGGATGAAAACCTGACGCCCTACCTGATGCCCCAGGAGTGCGGAAACCGGACCGGTATCCGCTGGGCGGATATCACGGACGCGAAAGGCCGCGGCCTGCGCCTGTGGCTGAACGGCGGGGAATTTTCAGCGCTGCCCTGGACGCCGCACGAGCTGGAAAACGCGGCGCACGGGTTTGAGCTGCCGCCGGTCTGCTATACCGTGCTGAAAATGAGCGCGATCCAGATGGGTGTCGGCGGAGATGACAGCTGGGGCGCCCGAACCCATGACGAGTACCTGCCGGATGTTTCCGGACCGATGGAATTCAGGTTCTCCTTCCGCGGAATCTGAGCCCGGAAGCCTTGAATATTCCGGCTCAACCGCGATTGACTTCATGGACCAGCTATGGTAGAATAGGTCCCGAAATCCGGACGAGGAGGTAATGATGATGAAGCATATTCAGACTCTGAACACCCGTGATCTGTGCGAAAGCGCAAAGAACGGCGGATGCGGCGAATGCCAGACTTCCTGCCAGTCCGCCTGCAAGACGAGCTGCGGCATCGCCAACCAGCAGTGCGAGAACAGCAAGGAAAAGGCCGAATAATCATTTCGCCTGACTGTGCCGCCGAAAGGCGGCATTTTTTATGACCTGACGGGAGTGGAGATATGATACATCGTTTTCATCTGGATGACCGGTATATTGTGGTGGATACGTGTTCGGGCAGCGTGCACGCGGTGGATGAGATCGCCTATGAGATGATCGGCGCCTATGAGAATACCGGACGGAACGAGCTGATTGCCGAAATGGAAAAGCGGTTCCACGAGGATCCGGCGGAGCTTGCGGAATGCTACGACCAGATTACCGCGCTGAAGGAACAGGGAAAGCTGTTCTCGCCGGATGTGTTTGAACCGATGGCCGGTACGCTGAAACAGCGGACCGCCGGTGTGGTGAAGGCGCTGTGCCTGCATGTGGCGCATACCTGCAATCTGAACTGCGCATACTGCTTTGCCAGCCAGGGGAAGTACCACGGGGAACGCGCCGTCATGTCGTACGAGGTGGGCAAACAGGCACTGGATTTCCTGGTGGCGAACTCCGGCAGCCGGCGCAACCTGGAAGTGGATTTCTTCGGCGGGGAACCGCTGATGAACTTTGATGTGGTGAAGCAGCTGGTGGTCTATGCCCGGAGCATTGAAAAGGAAAACGGCAAACATTTCCGCTTTACGCTGACGACCAACGGAATGCTGATTGATGACGATGTGATTGATTTCGCCAACCGCGAGATGAGCAATGTCGTGCTGAGCCTGGACGGGCGGAAGGAAATCCATGACCGCTGTCGCGTGGACTATGCCGGCAACGGAAGCTGGGAAAAGATCGTACCGAAGTTCCAGAAACTGGTTGAAGCCCGCGGCGGGAAGAACTACTACATGCGCGGTACATTTACCCACGCGAATCCGGACTTCCTTGAGGATATCAAGGTGATGCTGGACCTGGGCTTTACCGAGCTGAGCATGGAGCCGGTGGTCTGTGCGGAAGGGGACCCGGCTGCCCTGACGAAGGAAGACCTTCCGATTGTACTGAAGCAGTATGAGGATCTCGCGCGGCTGATGCTGCAGCGGAACCGGGAAGGCCGGCCGTTTACGTTCTACCATTACATGCTGGACCTCTCCGGCGGACCGTGCATCTACAAGCGGATTTCCGGCTGCGGATCCGGAACGGAGTATATGGCGGTTACCCCCTGGGGCGACCTGTATCCCTGCCACCAGTTTGTGGGCGAGGAAAAATTCCGCCTGGGCGACGTATGGCACGGCGTGACGAATACGGAGATCCGGCAGGAATTTGCTGACTGTAACGTTTATGCCCGGCCGGAGTGCCGGGAATGCTGGGCACGCCTGTACTGCTCCGGCGGATGCGCGGCCAACGCATACCACGCGACCGGATCGGTCCGCGGCGTGTATGCCTACGGATGCGAGCTTTTCCGGAAACGGATGGAGTGCGCGATCGCCCTGCAGGCTGCCCTGCAGACAGACGGGGACGCATGAGATGAATACACCGATCTGTGATTTTGCGGAACAGTACCGGACCGGGAACGGGGTGCGGATGCACATGCCCGGACACAAGGGCAAACCGCTGACCGGGCCGGAACCCCGGGACATTACGGAAATTCCCGGGGCAGATGAACTGTACCGTTCCCGCGGGATCATCCGGGAGAGCGAGGAAAATGCTGCCGCGCTGTTCGGTACGGGGCGGACCGTCTATTCCGCGGAGGGATCTTCCCTGTGCATCCGGGCGATGCTGTACCTGGCGGCCCTGCGGGCTCAGGAACAGGGGCTTCCGCTGCGCGTGCTGGCCGGGAGAAACGCACACCGGACCCTGATGACGGCGGCGGCGGCGCTGGACCTGGAAATCGACTGGATCTTTCCCGCCGGGGGAGAAGGACTGCTCTCCTGCCGGATCACCCCGGAAACGCTGGAGTCCCGGCTGGACAGCGAAAGCTATATGGCGGTTTACGTGACCTCGCCGGATTATACGGGAAATATGGCGGATATCCGGGGGCTGGCCGGCGTCTGCCGGCGGAAGGGTGTGCCGCTGCTGGTGGACAACGCGCACGGCGCTTACCTGAGATACCTGCCGGAAGATATGCATCCGATTTCGCTGGGCGCGGATATGGCCTGCGACTCGGCACACAAGACGCTTTCCTGCCTGACTGGCGCTGCGTACCTGCACATTTCCCGGGAAGCGCCGGAGGAATGGGCAGAACAGGCGGAGCAGGCGATGGCTTTCTTTGCATCCACCAGCCCGTCCTACCTGATCCTGCAGTCCCTGGACCGCATGAACGCGGAGCTGGCCGGCATCTGGCCGGAACGCCTTCGGCAGACGGTATGCCGGCTGGATGAAATGCGCGGCAGCCTGCGGCAGGACGGCTGGACGCTCACCGGAAATGAACCGATGAAACTGACCCTTGCGGCGCGGGACCGGGGACTGACCGGCACACGCCTGGCAGAACTCCTGCAGGCACAGGGAATCGTATGTGAATTTGCAGATCCGGACTTTACGGTACTGATGCCGTCACCCGATACTCCGGAGGAGAACCTGGAACGCCTTGCGCAGGCGCTGCGCAGCATTCCAAAGCTGGAACCGCTTCCGGGAATGCGGTTTGCCGTACGGAAACCGGAAAAGGCCTGCACGATCCGGCAGGCGATGCTGTCTCCCCGGGAAGAGGTTTCCGTGGAACAGGCGGAAGGACGGATCCTGGCCGATCCGTGCGCCGGCTGTCCGCCGGCGGTGCCCGTACTGATCGCGGGAGAACGGATTGACGCGGAGGCGGTTCGCTGCTTCCGGTATTACGGAACCGAAACCTGCATGGTGATGAAATGAAGAAACCCGGGGCAGCCGGACCTGCCCCTGAAGAGGGAATATGAACAGAATCCTGAAACGCTTTGTCGGCAGCAGAAGCTTTTATAAAAGTGTGCTGACGCTGCTGGTTCCGATTATTATCCAGCAGTTTATTTCCTCCTTCGTCTCCCTGCTGGATAATGTGATGGTCGGCAGCCTGGGAACGGAAGCGATTTCCGCCGCGTCCATTGCCAACCAGGTGATGATGGTATACAACCTGGCGATTTTCGGCGGGCTCAGCGGTGTGAGTATTTTCGGCGCCCAGTATTACGGCAAGGGCGATATGGACGGAATGCGGAATACGTTCCGGATCAAGATCAGCTTTGCCGTGGGCAGCTCGGTGCTGGCCATTGCGGTTTACCTGCTGGCCGGGGAAAGCTTTATCGCTTCATTCCTGATGGGGGAAAGCAACGGCGGTGATATGGGGCTGGCGCTGCGGGAAGGCGTCGAATACCTGCGGATTATGCTGCTGGGCCTTCCGCCGTTTGCCCTGGTTCAGGTTTACGCGGGTACGCTGCGGGAATCCGGGGAAACCGTTGCCCCGATGAAAGCGGGGATCATCGCGATCCTGACCAACCTGGTGCTGAACTGGGTGCTGATCTTCGGCAACCTGGGCTTTCCGGCCATGGGAGTGGCCGGCGCGGCGATCGCCACGATCATTTCCCGGTACGCGGAGCTGGCCATCGTGGTGCTCCATACCCATCACCATGAGGATAAATATCCCTTTATTGCCGGGGCGTACCGGAACTTCCGTGTGCCCGGGCAGCTGGTCGGGCGTGTGGCCCGGACGGCGATGCCGCTGCTGGTGAATGAGATCCTCTGGTCCCTGGGGATGACATTTATCAACCAGTTTTATTCCAGCCGGGGCCTGAACGCGGTGGCGGCACTGAATATCACCGGTACGGCGTGGAACCTGTTCTGTGTGATCATGTTTGCCATGGGCAGCGCTGTATCCATCATGGTGGGGCAGCGGCTGGGCGCGGGACAGATGGCGGAAGCCCGGGACGTGGACCGGAAGCTGATCTTCCTGACGGAAGTGATTCATGTGATCATCGGCCTGGTCATGATCCTGGCATCCCCGCTGGTGCCGATGCTGTACAATGTCGGGGACGACGTCCGGAGCCTGACGCAGCAGCTGCTGGTGATCGCGGGGCTGGCCCTGCCGATTCATTCATTTGCACATGTGACGTATTTTACGATCCGCTCCGGCGGGCGTACGGTGATCACCTTCTTCTTTGACGCGGTGTACACCTGGGCGGTAACGGTGCTGCTGGCGTTCTGCCTGACCCGGTTTACCGACCTGGATATCATCCGGATCTATTTCTGCGTCCAGTTCATCGATATCCTCAAGCTGGTGATCGGACTGATCATGCTCCGCTCGGATTTCTGGGCCCGGAATGTGGTGAACGACCTGCCGGCCGAGGCAGAATAAAAAAACAGAAAATGTTTTCCGGAAAGCGGAAGATTTCCGGTATTTTTCCCGTCTGTATATATGACAGTAATACGCTGTTGGAGGAGGATTGTTTCTGATGCGTAAAATTACAGCAGTCATTGCCGCCATCCTGCTGGCGGCCGGCATGATCGGGACCGCCATGGCGGCGCCTGTGATCACGGACGGAGACGTGACAGCCTGGATCGGGGAGAACGACCGGCTGATGCTGCAGGATGCCAACGGGCTGATCCGCCAGTCTTCCGCGGCAGTGACGGATCTGATCGGATGTTCGGAAATTGAGATCTACTGCGCGGCACCGGACGGACATTTCTTTGCCCTGCAGAAAAGCGGGCTTTCCGACCTTCCCCGGGACATTGCCCTGACGGAGGAGGAGACCGCTGCGCTGCGCAAAGGCGCGGCGGAGCTGCAGGACGGAATCCTGAAGGCCGGGGAGACCGTGCTTTCCAGCCATGCGGTTGCGTATACCGATGACGGGCGGTTTGTGTACTGGATCGACCTGACGGATGAAAAGGGGTACAGCGTCAAGCAGGCCCCGATTCCCGGAAAAGTGACCCCGGACAACGCGACGGGCGGGGTTGCCCTGAGCTTTTACGGTCTCAGCGTTCCGGAACCGCTGTCCATGGCGGTGACCAAGGATGCGCTGACGGTGACAACCGCCGAACACAAGGCGTTTGTGATTGACCTTGCGACCGGAAAGACCGTGGAATACCCGGCCGTCAGCGAACTGACAAAGGCGGCCTTCCTGGCAGACGGAAAGCTGTACTATTATCGGGAAGGTGTAACAAAGCCCTGGGAACTGGAGCAGGTGCTGATCCTGACCCCGGCTGCCACTGCAACGCCCGCCCCGACAGCGGCCCCGACACCGACCGTTACGGTGAAGCCCACCGCCAAACCGACGGCAACCCCCAGGTCCTCCCAGCAGGAAAGCGATATTCCGGACGGGGCGATCGGTAAGGGCGCCCGGGGAAGCACGGTACGGAAGATCCAGCAGCGGCTGGCGGACCTGGGATATCCGGTCGGCAAGGTGGACGGCTCTTACGGAGACAACACCCAGCTGGCAATCAACCTGTTCTGCGACGCAATCGGCGTACGGGAACACAACTATATCACGAAGAAGGTCCGGAACCGCCTGTTTGCGGATGACGCGCCGGTTTATGATCCTTACCTGCCGCTGAAGCTGGGCGACCGCGGTATCAGCGTCCTGTACATGCAGACGCGGCTGGCCCAGCTGGGCTATGATCCCGGAAAGAAGGACGGGATATACGGACAGAAGACCGCTGAAGCGGTCGCCAAGTTCCAGGAATACTGGAGTATCCCGCTCGAGAAGGACGAGAAGCCCGGCGAAAAGGCTTCCCGCGACCTGCTGATGCTGCTGTATGACCCGAACCCGGGCACGCCGACCCCGATGCCGACAGAGACACCGGCGCCGACGGCAGAACCGACTGCGACACCAACCGCAGCGCCGACCGCGACGCCGACAGCGGCTCCGGATCCGGCAACGCCGACGGACCTGAAATGAGCATATGACCGAAACATCCGGGACCGCGGTCCCGGATGTTTTTTGCTGCCTTCATCCGCATGTTTCGGGAGGCGGCAGGCAGGGACACCTGTTCCGGGCATAAAAAACGGTCCCGACAATTGTCGGGACCGTACTTCTGTGAATGATTATTCCACCGTGTAGGGCATCAAGGCGATGGCACGTGCGCGCTTGATGGCCTCGCTCAGCTGGCGCTGATGCTTGGCGCAGTTGCCGCTCATCCGGCGGGGCAGGATCTTGCCGCGCTCGTTGGTGAAACGGCGCAGGCGGTTGATATCCTTGTAATCGATGTACTCGATCTTATCAACGCAGAAGTTGCAGACCTTCCGGCGGGGACGACGTCCTCCGCGGGGGCGCGGCCTTCTTTCGCCACGATCTTCAGACATAGGGGTTTACCTCCTTAAAACTTGAGCGTCACTTAAAAGGGCAGCTCGTCGGTTTCCACCGCAGTGAAACCGGCGGCCGGGGGTTCTGCGGAAGGAGCGGCAGCCGGGGCACCGAAGGCGCCGGCTTCACCCTCATTCCGGGAAGAAAGGAATTCCACATCTTCGGCCGTAACTTCCAGGCTGGCACGGGTGGTTCCGTCGTTGCCCTGGAAAGTATGGACACTCACCGGACCGACCACGCAGACCTTGCGGCCTTTGGTCAGATACCGGGCGCACAGCTCGCCGAGCTGACGCCACGCGGTGACACGGAAGAAATCAGCTTCCGGCTGGCCGGACTGATCCTCGCGGCGATTGCGGCGGTTCACAGCCACGGAGAAGGAACATACGTTCACACCGGTAGAAGTGGTTCTCAGTTCCGGATCCCGGGTCAGGTTTCCGATAATTGTCAGCTTATTCATGTCTTTTTCCTCTCCTCAGACGTCACTCCGCGTCAGCGGGAGCAGCTTCTTCAGCGGCGGGAGCTTCGGCTTCCTCAGCGGGAGCGGCAGCTTCTTCCACGGCCACAGGAGCTTCCTCGACGGCAGGAGCGGCCTCCTCCTCAACGGGAGCAGCCACGGGAGCGGGACGGTTGGCGCGCGGCTTCACAGCAGAACGCTTTTCCTCCAGCTTCACGACCAGATAACGGAGAACGTTCTCGTTAATCTGCAGGTTACGCTCGAGCTCGCGGGGCAGATCAGCGGGTGCCTTGAAGGTCACCAGCACGTACCAGCCCTCGGTCTTGTAGTCGATCGCATAGGCCAGGCGGCGCTTGCCCCATGTTTCATCGACCTTCTCGATCTCACCACCGTTGTTTGCGATCAGGGCGGAAACCTTTTCAACCAGCTCTTTGCGGGCGGAATCCTCCAGACCGGTGTCGATGATGTAGATCATTTCATACCTGTTCATCATTCTTTCACCTCCTCACGGACTTTTGGCGCTGCAATCCGCAGCGCAAGGATGTGCCGAATAAGAATTATATCAGAAGGATTGTTGATTTGCAAGGGGAACAGAAATTTTTTTATCCGCCGCGCGGGTGTTTTTTTGGTGTCGCGGGGTGTTTCCTGCCGGGGAAATATGGTATAATTCTATATTCGTAAGCTTATGCCCGGAATGAATCTGGAGGAACTATGCGACTGAAGAGACTGGAACTGTACGGCTTTAAGTCCTTTGCCCAGAGAACGGAGATCGTTTTCAACCAGGGCATTACGGGCATTGTCGGACCGAACGGTTCCGGAAAAAGCAATATTGCCGATGCGGTCCGCTGGGTGCTGGGCGAGCAAAGCGCGAAGACGCTGCGCGGCGCCAGCATGCAGGACGTGATTTTCAGCGGAACACAGAAGCGCAAGCCGCTGGGGTACTGCGAGGTTTCCCTGGTTTTTGAGAACGAGGACCGGGCGCTTGCACTGGATTACGCGGAGGTTATGGTCACGCGCCGTGTTTACCGCAACGGCGACAGCGAGTATTACCTGAACCGTGCATCCTGCCGCCTGAAGGACGTGGTGGACCTTTTCCGGGATACCGGAATCGGCAAGGAAGGATATTCCATCATCGGCCAGGGACGGATTGACGAAATCCTCTCCAGGAAAGGGGAGGACCGGCGCCTGGTATTCGAAGAGGCAGCGGGTATCGTCAAATTCAAGGCGCGCAAGGAAGAAGCGGACAAGAAATTGGCCCATACGCTGGAAAACATGGACCGGGTGAATGACATCCTGGACGAGCTGAAACGGCAGCTTTCCCCGCTGGAGGAGCAGGCGAAGAACGCCCGCGTTTACCTGGATAAGGCGGCCGAGCTGAAAGTGCTGGACCTGAACCTGTTCCTGGTCCGGAGCGACCGGATGGAAGCCCGGCTGCAGGAAGCGGACCGGAACCTGCAGGGAATCCGGGCGGTGCTGGACCAGACCGAAATTACCCTTCATGAAAAAAGTGAAGAACGCGACCGACGGCAGAACGAGATTGCCGAGCTGGATGAAAAGATTTCCGGGGCGCATACCGCGCTGATGGCCGGCGTGGAAGCCGTCCATGAGGCCCAGGATGCCGTGCGTTCCGTGGAGGAACGCCGGCGTGCGCGTGCAGAGAACCGCGAACGGATCACGGAGGAAATCCGCGCCGCACAGGAGCGGATGGAAGAAATGGAACGGCTGACCGCAGAAGCCGGCGACGGCAGCGGGGAACGGTCCGAATCCCTGGCAAAGCAGGAAGCACTGCTGGAACAGGCCCGGCAGGCGGAAGAGGAAGCCCGCGCGGAAGAGGCGGAAAAGAACCGCGTGCTGGAAGAGCAGAAGACCGCGATCATCGACATGATGAACCGCCGCGCGGCTGCACTGAACGACCAGACACGCCTGAAGACCATGCTGGGAACCATGGAAACCCGGCTGAAGGAAATCACCGCCGGATGCGAAGAAATGCGGAACGCCGGGACGGAACTGGAAAAGAACGCAGCGGACGCGAAACTGCGGCTGGATGAGGAAACCGCCGCGCAGGAACGCCTGTCCGAAACGCTGCGGGAAACCCGGGAACAGCTGGACGCCGCAGATGCCGCAGTGATCGAGGCCCGGAAACAGTATGACCGGAAACTGGCGGAAATGCGGGACATGGAATCCCGCCAGAAACTGCTGGACGAGATGTCCCGGGAGATGGAAGGATATACGCATGCCGTACGGAAGGTGGTACTGTATGCGCGGGACCGGGGAATCCGCCGTGTGCGCGGGCCGCTGAGCCAGCTGATCCGCGTTCCGCGGGAATATGAAACCGCGATGGATATGGTGCTGGGCAACGCGCAGCAGAATATCGTGACGGAAGACGAGGAAACCGCGCAGGAGATGATTGAGTTCCTGCGGGAAAACCGGCTGGGGCGGGCAACCTTCCTGCCGATGACTTCCGTACGTTCCCGGATGCTGACGCCGCAGGAGCGGGAAACGCTCAGCATGCCCGGCTGCCTGGGAATCGCTTCCGACCTGGTCGGGTGTGACAATGAATACCGGGAGATTGTGGAAAACCTGCTGGGGCGGACCGTGGTGGCGGACAACCTGGACCATGGAATTGCGATCATGCGGAAAGGCGGACATGAATTCCGCCTGGTTACGCTGCAGGGCGATGTGATGCATTCCGGCGGATCGATGACCGGCGGATCTGTTTCCTCCAAGGCAATCAACTTGTTCTCCCGGGAACGGGAACTGAAGGAACTGACGGACGCGCTGTCCGCCGGGCAGGACGAGCTGGAGCGCCTGCTGAAGGAAATGCAGGACGGCCAGGCGGCCAAGGACTCCCTGAAAACCCGTTCCGCGGACGCGCTGGAGGCGCTGCACCAGCAGGAAATCGCGGTGGCCCGGGAAACCGAGCATACCCGGAACGCGGAGGATGAACTGCGGCTCCATGCGATGCGGCTGCATGAGACGGAAGCCGCCCGGGAACAGCTGATGGAATCCATGGTCCAGATGAAGGAACAGCTGTCCATGGCGGATGACCATACGGAAAAGACCGAGGCAACCCGGGATGAAATGGAAAAACAGGCCGGGGTGCTGGCCGCCGAGGCGGCGGAAGCCCGCCGGAAGCTGGAGGAGCGCGCTGCGGAGACGATGCAGCTGACGCTCGCGGCAGCCGACCTCCGGCATGAGCTGGAGACGCTGCGGCGCGACCGGGAACGCCTGGTCCAGGAAAAGGAAAAGACGGCAAAGGAGCAGGAGAAACGCCGGCAGGCCCTGCAGGAACTGGAACAGCAGGAAACCGCTGACGAAGCGGAGGCGGAACGCCTGACGGCACTGCGGGAAACAGCCGCAAAAGAGCAGGAGGGCCGGGAACAGGTCGCCAAGGCACTGGAAGAGGACCGGGCACGGAAACAGCAGGCACTGCGGGATATCCTGTCCGAAATGGAAGGCCTGCATGAATCCCACAGCCGGGACAGCGACAAGGCGCACCGCCTGGAGCTGGCCAGGTCCCGGACGGAGGGCGACCTGAAAGCCATGCGCGACCGGATCTGGAATACCTACGAGATGACCTATGCCGGTGCGGAGGAGTTCCGGATTGCCGAAAACTTCAACGCGACGGAGGCGGACCGCCAGGCGGCCCAGCTGTCGGCGGAAATCCGGGCGCTCGGCCCGGTCAACGTCCACGCGGTGGAGGAATATGCCGCGACCAAAGCCCGGGCGGATGAGATGGAAACCCAGCGCCAGGATCTGGAGAAGGCGGAAAAGGACCTGCGGGAACTGATCAGCCGGCTGCTGAACCAGATGCGGGATACATTCACGGAACGGTTTGCCATGCTGCAGGAATACTTTACCGAGACATTCAGCCAGCTGTTCGGCGGCGGCCACGCGGAGCTGATCCTGATGGATCCGTCGGATCCGCTGAACTGCGGAATCGAAATCAATGCCCAGCCGCCCGGCAAGAAGCTGCAGCTGCTGAGCCTGCTGTCCGGCGGCGAGCGGACGCTGACCGCAATCGCGATCCTGTTCGCAACCCTGCGGCTGAAACCGACGCCGTTCTGCATCCTCGATGAGATTGAGGCGGCGCTGGACGACGCGAATATCGGCTACTTCGCCGATTACCTTTCCAGCTTCTCAAAATCCACCCAGTTCGTGGTCATTACCCACCGCAAGGGAACGATGGAACGGGCCGATGCCCTGTACGGCGTAGCCATGGAGGAACAGGGCGTCAGCAAAATGGTATCCGTATCCCTGCAGGATTACCGGGATTAATACACATCCGCCGGAGCGGCCGCCGCAGGACAGCCGCCGCAGGCGCGAAGGAGGACAACCACCATGCCAAACTTTTCACTGCCGGATTCAGTTTTCATCCGGGCGGCGGAGCAGTTTCCGACGCCCTTCCACCTGTATGACGAGCAGGGCATCCGCGAGAACGCGCGGCTGCTGAACAAGGCGTTCGCCTGGTGCCCGTCATTCCGGGAGTATTTTGCGGTGAAAGCGCTGCCGAATCCGGCGATTCTCCGGATCCTGAAGGAGGAAGGATGCGGACTGGACTGCTCTTCGGCCACGGAGCTGACGCTGGCCAAAGCGTGCGGCTTTTCCGGGGAGGAGGTCATCCTGTCCGCGAACGCAATGCCGCCGGAAGAGTTCGCGCAGGCGCGGGCGCTCGGCGCGTTCATCAATCTGGATGATATTTCGGATATCGATCTGCTGCGGGACAACGGCGGGATTCCGGAAACCGTCTGCCTCCGCTACAATCCCGGCGGACAGTTCTCCATCGGCAACACGATCATGGGCAATCCCGGCGAGGCAAAGTACGGCATGACGGACGCCCAGCTCCGGGAAGCGCTGGAGCGGCTGGCCGGCATGGGCGTGAAGGCGTTCGGCCTGCATGCGTTCCTGTCTTCCAACACAACGGATGAAAACTATTTCCCGGCGCTGGCCGGCACGCTTTTCCGCCTGGGAAAGAAGCTGTCCGGGGAAACCGGTCTCCGGTTCGCGTTCGCGGACCTGTCCGGCGGCGTCGGGATTCCGTACCGCCCGGAGGAGAAAAAGACGGATATCCTGGCAGTCGGGGAAGGCGTGCGCAGGGTCTATGAAGAAGTTTTCCCGGAAGGCGGCGTGGGAATCAAGACCGAGCTCGGGCGCTGGATGACCGGCCCCTTCGGCTGGCTGGTAACGCGGGCGGTACACGAGAAGAAGATTTACCGGGACTACATCGGGGTGGATGCGTGCGCGGTCAACCTGATCCGCCCGGCCATGTACGGCGCATACCACCATATTACGGTATGCGGGAAACGGGAACTGCCGGCCGACCATATCTATGACGTAACCGGCAGCCTGTGTGAGAACAACGACAAGTTTGCCGTGGAACGGCCGCTGCCGGAGATCCGGCTGGGCGACCTGCTGGTGATCCACGATACCGGCGCCCACGGCTCGGCTATGGGATACAACTATAACGGACGCCTGCGCGGGGCCGAAGTGCTGCACCAGGCGGACGGAACGGACCGGCTGATCCGCCGCGCGGAACGGGCGGAAGACTATTTCGCTACGCTGGATATCGATCCGGCGGCGAAGGCACTCGGATTGGAGTGAAAAATGTATGCCGTCTCTGGAAGGTTACAGGAGCCACCTGGATTACAGCTATGCCCCGGGGATCTTTCCGGCTATGGAATGCCTGCTGCACCGGCCGGAAAAGGTGCGCCGGATCCTGGTTCATTCCGCCGCGGCGGGACGGGAAGGCGTCGGAAAGCTGACCGCTGAGGCGGAGAGGCTGGGGATCCGCGTGGAGGAAGCCGACCGGGCGCTGGCCCGGATCAGCGGCAAGGAAAACTGCTTTGCCGCGGCGGTATTCGAGAAGTTCTCCGACCGCCTGGCGGAGGACCGGCCGCATGTGGTGCTGCACTGCCCGGGCGACGGCGGGAACGTTGGGACGATTATCCGCACGGCGCTGGGATTCGGCGTGGAGGACCTGGCGATGATCCGCCCCTGCGTGGACCTGTTCGATCCGAAGACGGTGCGCGCCAGCATGGGCAGCCTGTTCGGCATGCGGGTGCATATCTATGAAAATTATGCAGAATACCGGCAGGAGTTTGCCGCGCGGCAGCTGTATCCGTTCATGCTGGATGCTTCCATTCCGCTGGGGGACGTCCTGCGGGGGAAACTGCCGGAAACTTGGTCCCTGGTATTCGGCAATGAGGGCAGCGGCCTGCCGGCGGAGTTTTCCGGTTACGGACAGCCGGTCCGGATTGAGAGCAATGACCGGGTCGATTCCCTGAACCTGGCGATTGCCGCAGGAATCGCGATTTACGGATTCACCACCGCGTACAAAAAATAAACCCGCAATTGTTCGTACCTTTTTCGAACAACCCTTGAAAAATGTCGAGTTGTCTGGTACAATGGGCACAACCTTTATTCGGAAGGGATGTGTTTTTCATGTCCGGGCAGCCCAAATACCTGCTGGTTGCGGATACTTTGCGCAAGGAGATCGCAAAGGGTTTATTCCGTGACGGACAAACGCTGATGACGGAGGAGGAACTTCGCCTTCGTTTTGATGTATCCAGGCAGACTATCCGGCAGGCCATTGCGCTGCTGGAGGATGACGGCCTGGTGGACCGCCGCCGGGGCAGCGGAACCTATGTACGCCACGGACCGCGCCACCGCCAGGGGACGGTGCAGGTGGGTGTTGTCGCCACCTATATTACCGACTATATTTTCCCGTCGATCCTGCAGGGAATCGAATCCGAACTGAACAAGGCGGGCGCGGTGATGTCGCTGAGCGCGACATACAACGACCGGAATACGGAGCGGGATATCCTGGAGCGGATGCTGGAAGGCGGCGTGGACGGCCTGATCTTTGAAGGCAACCGGACCGCGAAGGATTCACCGAATGCGGACCTGTTCCACCGGTTCCGGGAACGGAACATCCCCGTGCTGTTCATGAACGGGACCTATCCCGGCATGAATGATATTCCCCACCTGCAGATGGATGACTATGCCGGCGGGAAAACGGCAGCCGAGATCGCGCTGGACCGCGGATACCGGCGGCTGGCCGGCGTGTTCAAGACGGACGACGTGCAGGGACAGGAGCGGCTGGCCGGTTTTACCGACGAGCTGCATGCCCGCGGCTTTGACGTTCCGCCGGAGCGGCTGCTCTGCTTCGGAACGGAGGAACGGATGAGCCTGTTCCGGCACGGTGACGGCGCCGAGTTTGTGAATATGCTGCTGAGGCGGGAAGCGGACTGCGTGGTCTGCTACAATGATGTTTTCGCCACGTCCCTGATGGACATGCTGAAAAACCTGGGCGTCCGGCTGCCGGAGGAAATCGGCTTCATCGGATTTGACAATGCGACGTTCTCCGAGATGATCCAGCCGCGGCTGACGACGCTGGCGCATCCGAAGGAAGAATTCGGCGTGCTGGCGGCGGAGAAGATCCTCCGGATGATCAGCGGCGACCGCGAGAAGAGCGTGAATATGCCCTGGAACCTGATTGACCGGGAGAGCCTGCCGCGGGTTTCACCCAAATGAGCATGGCACTGGTCTGTGTCGGCCGGCTGCGGGAAAAGCCGCACCGCCTTCTGGCGGACGAGTATATCCGGCGGCTGACACGGTACGGCAAATTTGAGGAACTGGAGATTCCGGATCTTCCGGAACCGCCGGGAGGCAACTCCCCGGCGCTGGAGGAGCAGGTCCGGCAGCGCGAGGGGGAGAGCATCCTCCGGCAGATCCGCCCCGGGGACCGGGTAATTGCACTGACGATTCCGGGGAAGGAAATGTCATCAACCGAACTGGCGGCCCATATCAGCGGCCTCCGGAGCGGAGGGGCCGGGCGGATTGTGTTTGTGATCGGAGGAAGCCTCGGACTCGGGCAGAATGTGCTGAGCCGGGCGGACGAGGAGCTTTCCATGGGACGGATGACCTTTCCGCACCAGCTGGCCAGGGTGATGCTCCTGGAACAGCTGTACCGGGCGGAGAAGATCATCGCCGGAGAGAGGTACCATAAATAATGAGAGGAAAACTCAGAGCCTTCGCGCTGGTGCTGCTGGCGGCGCTGGTGCTGCTGACCGGCTGCAGCCTTCCGGCAGTCGTCCAGGAAATCGCGGAGATTGCGGAGCTGCCGCTGGCGGAAACCGTTCCGGAAGCGGAAAAAACCGTTCCGGAGACGGAGGAAACCACGCCGGCGGAGGAACGGGCCGGGCCGGTCATCGAGCCGCAGGCGATTGCGGACTACCTGTTTACCTACGGAAAGCTGCCGGACAACTTCATCACGAAGAAGGAAGCGCAGGACCTCGGGTGGGACAGTACCCGCAATTACGTGAGCGACGTTGCGCCCGGCAAGAGTATCGGCGGCGACCGTTTCGGAAACTATGAGGGCGTCCTTCCGACCGTGAAGGGCCGGAAATACTTTGAAGCGGATTGTTACTATACGAAGGGGAAGAGAACTGCAGCGAGAATCGTCTATTCCAGTGACGGACATGTTTGGTATACGGAGGATCACTACGTGACATTCACGGAGCTGTTTCCTTCGGGTCAGGAGGAATGAAGATGAAAAGGAACGGAAAAATCATCGCTTTGACGGCTGTGCTGGCCCTGTGCCTGCTGCTGACCGGCTGCTATGTACCGCCGGATGACGTGAACAACGACGGCAACCAGACAGTGAACAAGCCAAGCTTCGAAGTGATTACCGCCGTGCCGGTGGCAACAACAGCCGCACCGGCCGGAATCGCCCCGGATGAAACGCAGGCCACGGCCAATCCCGGCGCTGCGCAGAATACGATTGCCGGCCAGACCGGCGCGACGCCTGCCGGCAACAGCGGATCGCCGGACTGGAGCAACTGGGGCAACACGCCGATTCCCATGGGTGTGTCCATCAACCTGGGCGGACAGGACGGAGGCGCCAGCCCCGAACCCGGTTCGACGATCGGCCTGGTAACGAGCAGTGTATCGCCGTCCCTGTCCCCGTCGGTAACGCCGACCGTTTCTCCGTCGCCGACCCCGCCGAGCCTGCAGAGGGGCTTCAAGGGCAGCGAGGCTGTCCGCGCCCTGCAGAAGCGGCTGAAGGAACTGGGCTATTACTCCGGCAGCGTGGACGGTGACTTCGGCGAAGGCACCGAGAAGGCGGTGAAGGAGTTCCAGAAAGCGAACGGCCTGAGCGCTGACGGCAAGGCCGGGGAGAAGACGCTGGCCAAGCTGAATTCCAAGAAAGCGGTTACCTATAAGGAAGCGCATGCAACAGCCACCCCGAAGAGGACGGCGACCCCGAAAGCGACCGCAACCCCGAACCTGAGCAAGGATTATTACCTGCGCAGCGGCGACAGCGGGAAACGGGTGGAAACGCTGCAGCGCCGGCTGATTGAACTGGGCTGGCTGGACGGAAAGGTGACCGGAAAGTTTGACGCGGCCACCGATGCGGCTGTGCGCGCGTTCCAGAAGAAGACATCCGGCCTGTGGGAAGACGGCGTTGCCGGTCCCGAGACCCTGCGCGCCCTGTATTCATCGAAGGCGGCCCGCACCTCCAAGGCAGCGGCCAGCATCGGCGAAACCCTGGAGTTCGGCAGCGAAGGCAGCGATGTCAAGAAGATGCAGCAGAAGCTGAAGGACCTGGGATACCTGAGCGGATCGGCGGACGGAAAGTTCGGCGTCGCGACCCAGGCTGCCGTGATCGCCTTCCAGAAGAACAACAACCTGACCGCGGACGGCAAAGCCGGCAGCGCCACGCTGAGCAAGCTGTACTCCGGATCGGCCAACAAGAGCAAATCTTCCGCAAAGATTGACTCTTCCGAAAAGAACAAGTCCGGCCGGGACACTTCCGGAATCGCATCCACCGGCTATGAAACGCTGCAGAGCGGTTCCAAGGGAACGGCAGTCAAGAACCTCCAGCAGCGGCTGAAACAGCTCGGATATTACTCCGGCAGCTCGGACGGATCCTTCGGTGACGCGACCGAAGCAGCCGTGATGGCATTCCAGCTGCGGAATGACCTGACCGTGGACGGCAAGGCGGGACCTGCCACCCAGCGCAAGCTGTACGGCACCGGCAGCAACTCCCCGATTTCCTACTCCTCGCTGCGCCCGGGTGATTCCGGCACCGCAGTCCGGAACCTGCAGTATACGCTGTATGAGCTGGGTTACTACGACGGAAACATGGACGGGGATTACGGCCAGACCACCTCGGATGCGGTCCGTGCGTTCCAGATCCAGAACAACCTGAGCGTGGACGGAATCGCCGGAAGCGATACGCTGGCAAAACTGTATTCCTCCGAGGCCCGCGCGGCGAAGGAGGCCAGCACGGAATATGAAACCGTGCGTCCGGGCGCCACGGGTGATATTGTTTACCAGATCCAGGACTGCCTCAAGCAGATGGGATACCTGGATGAGATCACCAGCGTCTATGATGATAAAACCACCCAGGCGGTCGTCAACTTCCAGAAGGCGAACGGCCTGGACGCGGACGGCATCTGCGGATCGAAGACCCTGGTGGTGCTTTTCGGATACTAATTCAGTAAAGGAAAAGGATGAATGAAAGGTTTTCGGCGGGGGCTGGCGGCACTGCTGACCGTTTGTCTGTGCCTCCTGCTTTCCGCCTGCCAGGGGAATCCCCGTGAAAAGGGAGAGGAAGCCGGTGTCAGCCGGGGGCTCCTGATCGGGTATGACCGGTTTGTGACGATGGCGGACACATCCCCCTGCTCTGCAGGCAATATCGCCATCATGGCAGACATTGCAAAGGACTTTGTGCCGGATATGATCTCGGTGGCCAGGCGGACAGATGAACCGGCAACGGTAAGCGGCCTGGAAGAACTGATCCGGGATACATTCCGGGAGGCCGGGCCGGCTGATACGAGCTGGCTGTATATCAGTACGCACGGAATCCAGTGGGATGAGGACGGAGAACCCCGGACGGCGCTGCTGCTCTCCGACGGAGAGTCCGAGGAGGCACTGCTGCCGGAAACGCTGCGCGGAATCCTGGACGGGGTTCCGGGACGGAAAGTGGTCATCCTGGATGCCTGCCATTCCGGCGCGGCGGTTTCCGCGCTCCGCGGCCCTGCGTACCAGCTGCTGGTCAGCTGTGCACCGGAAGAAGACAGTTTCTTCTGGATTTCTCCCGCAACGGACCTGTATGCGGAAACCGGGAACGGATACTTTACCGCCGCCCTGGATACCGCGCTTCGTGCCAGCAGCCCGGAACAGCTGGATCCGGACGGCAGCGGGACGGTCAGCGCCCGGGAGTGTGCCGCCCGGATCCGGGCAATATGCGGTGTATCCACGGCCGCCGGGTATCCGGAAGACCGGGAGAAGCCGCTTTTCCACGTGCACGGGGAAACGCAGCATCCGGTCCGGGGACTGGAATTTGACCCGGTTATCCGGAAGGGTGATGATGTATACCTGTCCTTTCATTTTACGGTGACAGACCCGGTACGGATGGAATACCGCATGGTCACCCGGAAGGACGGGGCATGGGATTTTGACGGCGGAACCACCAAGGCGGATGACGGGCGGATCGGTACCCGGAGGGGCTGGCTTTCCCCCGGGGACAAGAAAAGGAGCATCCGCATTTCCGCAGAAGACGCCGGGGGAGACGGGGAATCACTGCTGATTGTGATCTCCCGCGATGCGGCGGGAAAGCCGTCGACGGAAGGCAGCTGTGTGATCACGGCGGCAGCCGTGACAGAAAAAGGAGACGAAGGACAATGACTGAATGTACGCATGACTGTTCCACCTGCCACGTGGACTGTGCGTCCCGGAAACCGGAAAGCCTCCGGGAACCCGCGAACGCACTGAGCCACGTGAAAAAGGTGATCGCCGTGATGAGCGGCAAGGGCGGTGTCGGGAAGAGCCTGGTAACCGGGCTGATGGCGACGCTGTCTGCCCGGAACGGGAAGAAGACCGCGATCCTGGACGCGGATATCACCGGACCGTCCATTCCGAAAATGTTCGGGGTGCGGGACAAGGCGATGGGCTGCGAGGACGGGATTATCCCGGCCGAAAGCCGCACCGGCGTGAAGATGATGAGCGTCAACCTGCTGCTGGAGAACGATACGGATCCGGTGGTATGGCGCGGAAGCCTGATTTCCGGAACGGTCAAGCAGTTCTGGACCGATGTGATCTGGGGCGACGTGGACTTTATGTTTGTGGATATGCCTCCGGGAACCGGCGATGTGCCGCTGACGGTTTTCCAAAGCCTGCCGGTGGACGGGATCATCATTGTGACGAGCCCGCAGGAGCTGGTCGGGATGATCGTCGAAAAGGCCGTGAATATGGCGAAGATGATGAACATCCCGGTGCTTGGGATTGTGGAGAACATGAGCTGGATTTCCTGCCCGGACTGCGGAAAGAAGATCTTCCCGTTCGGCGAAAGCCGCACCGCGGACGTCGCGCTTTCCTACGGGCTGCCTGTCCTGGCGCAGATTCCGCTCGATCCCACACTTGCACGGGCATGCGATACCGGCGTGATTGAGCTGTTCAATGAAGACTGGATGAACCCTGTGATGGACCGGATCGAATCCCTGGAAGAATGACGCAAGAGGAGCCCGAAAATGGCAAGGGACAACCAGAAAATCAACGACCAGATTTTCAGAACCCGGAGCCGGAATGCCGCGGAGGAGCGCGCCGCGTCGGAGGAAAACCAGCGGCGGCGGCAGATCCGCAGCTGGATCATCCTTGTGACGATCGTGGTGGCAGTTCTGCTGGGGATTCATTTCCTGCGGGGATATGGCCGGGGAAAGGAAATCACCATCAGCCGGCTTCCGTGCTATTCCAACCAGAATGTGACCCCGTTCCGGGACGGCCTGATCTACTATGACGGAATGTACATCCATCACCTGTCCTCCTCGGGAACCATCCGGTGGAGTTTTCCGGCAGGCGGTGAGATTTCCTTCAGTGTCGGTCCGTCCCACCTGGCCATCTGGGCCGGCGCCCAGCTTTTCCTGGTGGACCAGAACGGAAACGCCACGTACAATGAAACGCTGGAAGGCAATGTGCAGTTTGCCCGCGTGGGCGAACGGTATATCGCGGTCGTGATCGGGGAGGAAACTTCGCCGATCCTGAGCATCAAGGACCTGAAAGGCGCACCGGTGGACCTGGAGGAGAACTTCAAGGGGCTGATGCTGCTGGATACCGGGTTCTACGGCGACCAGGGACAGTACCTGTGGACCCTGTCGCTGGATGTATACAGTACCGCGGCAAACACCATCATGAACACATTCCAGGTGGGCAAGATGAACTACCAGCGGGTTTCGCTGGGCCAGGACCTGACCTACAAGGTGGTGTATGAAAACGCGAAGCTCCGCGTATTCACCACGCAGCAGGTATACACATATGACTATAAGGGCATGCAGGATACAAACGCCACCATGCTCGTATATGGATGGAAGGTCATCGACACGGAGGTTCCGGAGCGCGGACGGGCCCGGATCCTGATGGCTCCGACCGGGCAGACGAGCAGTTCACAGATCATCTCTGAGCTGCGTACGCTGGAAGGGGACATCGACAAGCGGTATACCCTGCCGGCCAGCTGTGTCGGCGCGGCCATCTACCACGGGAATATCTACGCCGCGTCCGGAGACACCATCTACCGGGCGGACATGAGCAGCCAGCGCTTTTTCGGATACCAGATCCCCACACCAGCCGGCGCGGAGATTACGGCGTTTTACGGAATCACTTCGGACGGGAAAATGCTGCTGGCTTCCGGTGAAACGATGTATTCGCTTTCGCTGCCGCAGTAACCAGACGGAAAAAGCGGACCGCGGAATGCGGCTGCGATAGTTTTTACAGATGACGGGAGTGGGACGGACATGAAGATTTATGTGGATGCCATGGGCGGCGACCTGGCCCCGGAAGCACCGGTCCGGGGATCGCTGGCGGCGCTGAGGAAGTATCCCGGGCTGGAGATTATCCTGGCGGGGAAACCGGATGAGATTACCCCTTTCCTGGGAGACTATGATGACGTGAAAGACCGGCTGACGATTGAGGACGCCCCGGAAGTCATCACGAACCATGAAAGCCCGGTGATGGGCGTGCGCAAAAAGGTGAACAGCGCGACGGTCCAGGGCATGCTGAAGGTTCGCAGCGGCGAGGCGGACGGCTTTGTTTCCGCAGGCTCCACCGGAGCAACCCTGGCGGGCGGCATGTTCCGCCTCGGGCGGATTCCGGGTATTGAACGCCCGGCACTGGCTCCGCTGGTTCCGAACGGCAAGGGGCATTTTCTGCTGATCGACTGCGGCGCGAACGTGGACTGCAAGCCGGAATACCTGGTGCAGTTCGGCATCATGGGCGATGCCTATATGAAGGGCGTGCTGGGGATGAAGAACCCCCGTATCGGACTGGTGAACATCGGCGCAGAAGCGGAAAAGGGGAACGCCCTGGTCAAGGAAACCTATCCGCTGATGGAGAAAGCGCCGTACAATTTCGTCGGAAACGTGGAAGCCCGGGACATTCCGCTGGACCAGGCGGACGTTGTCGTGACGGATGGTTTCGGCGGCAACCTGATCCTGAAGTATACCGAAGGCCTGGCCAAGGCCCTGATGGGAATGATCAAGCAGGAGCTGATGGCTGACACCCGGGGGAAGATTGCCGGGCTGATCGCGAAGCCGGCATTCCGGCGGGTAAAGAAGGCGATGGACTCGGACGAAATCGGCGGCGCGCCGCTGCTGGGCGTCCAGGGCGCAGTCGTCAAGGCCCACGGCTCCAGCAACGCATACGCGTTCTGCAGTGCAATCGGGCAGTGCATCAAGATGATCGACGGGCAGGTGGTCCGGATCATCGAGGAAGGCGTTGCCAAACAGGCACAGGGGTAATCCCGGCGGTCCCGCCGGTTACCGATATTACGAAAAGGGAATTTGAGGAGGAGCAGCCATGGATTTTGAAAAAGTCAAGAATATGATCGCTGAACAGCTGAAGGTGGATCCCGCCGAAATCAAGCCCGAATCCCGCCTGATGGAAGACCTGAAGGCCGACAGCGCGAACATCATGGTAATGATCATGGACCTGGAAGACACCTTCGGCATCACGGTGGAGGACGACCAGATCATGAAGCTGAAGACCGTCGGCGACGTGGTGGAGTATATCGCGAAAGTCAAGGGATAATGGAAAAGGTCATGAAAGCCCTCGGGTACACATTCCGCGACGAAGCGCTGCTTCGCCGCGCTTTGACGCACCCGTCCATGGGAAAACAGGATAACCAGCGCCTGGAATTCCTCGGCGACGCGGTGCTGCAGTACCTGATGAGCGACCGGCTGTACCGCCGGCATCCGGAAGACCGCGAAGGCTCCCTGACCCACCTGCGGGCGCTGCTGGTCTGCGAAGCGTCGCTGAGCCAGATCGCGGAAAAGCTGGGGATCGGGGAAGCCCTGATCATGGACCGGGGCGAGGAACTGACCGGGGGCCGGACAAAGCCGAGCGTCCTGTGCGACGCGATGGAAGCCGTGCTGGCCGCCGTATATCTCGACGGCGGCATGGAAGCTGCCCGCGGGGTGATGGAACGGTGCTGGCCGGGTGAGGAGGAAGTGGTCCGCCCCATGCAGGACAGCAAAGGCCTGCTGCAGGAGGAACTGCAGAAAAACGGAGGCGAAACCCCGACCTACCGCATTACCGGCACCAGCGGTCCGCCGCACGCACCGGTCTTCGAAGCGGCGGTATACTACGGAGGTCAGGTGATCGGTACCGGCAGCGGCAAGACCAAGAAACAGGCGGAACAGGCAGCTGCAGTCCGGGCACTGGAGAACCTGAAGGCCGGAAAGAACTGAAATATTTCTGTCAGATGACAGAATATTACAAAATGGTTAATAAATCCCGTTGACATTCCGCAATACAGAAGGTAAAATTATTGCGTATACTTATGTCAACGGGTTTTTTATGCCCATTTTGCAACGCGGGGGGAAGACAGAATGTCTCAGCTGAAAAAATGGATGAGCGCGGCGCTTGCGGTGACAATGGCGCTGATGATCTGCATCCTGGCAGTGGAGATTCCGGTCAGCACGGCGGCAGCGGAAGAGATGGAAGTCGTCGAAAGCTATCCGTATTCCACGGTGACCCGGGATACGGTGAACCTGCGGGCCAGCCGGTCCACACGTTCCGCCCTTCTGAAGAAAATTCCCTCCGGCGCGGAAATATCCGTCCGGGGCACAAAGGGTGACTGGGCGGAAGTCGATTACGGCAAGTATACCGGCTATGTGAAGAGCGAATTCATCGTCCTGAAAAAGGTGTCGAAAACCAAGGTGAAGGTGACGGCAACGCCGTCGCCGATTCCGACCCTGACCCCGGAGGAGAATGCCGGCGGATATGTGATCCTGCGGCTCGGAAGCTCCGGCGCCGAGGTACGGGCCCTGCAGGACGCGCTGATTGAGCTGGGTTTCCTGCGGGGGACCGCAGACGGAATGTTCGGCACCGCGACCGAAAACGCGGTGATCGCGTTCCAGCGGACGAACAACTATCCGGATACCGGCCTGATGGATGCGAATATCCAGGCGTTCCTGTATTCCGGCAGCCCCAAGAACGCATCGGGCACCGCAACAAAAATCAAGACGCTGAGCCCGGCGGCCGGTGTCACCATGAAGCAGGGCAATATGGGCCAGGCAGTGGAGCTGCTCCAGGCCCGCCTGCAGGAGCTCGGATTCTACAAGGGAACCATTATCAGCACATTTGATGCGGCAACGAAGTCCGCGGTGCAGGCTTTCCAGAAGAAGAACGGGATCAAGGTCACCGGCATTGCCGATGACGCTACCCAGAAAGCCATTTATGACACTTCCGCGCTGAGCGCGGACAGCACGCCCACCCCGAAGCCGACGCCCACCCCGAAGCCGACGCCGACCGCGACGCCGGAACCGGTTTACACGGTTCCCAAGGGAACGGTGCGCTCCGGAACATCCAACAAGGACGCGAAGACGGTGCAGATGCGCCTGAAGGACCTGGGCTACTATACCGGGAAGACGGACGGAATATTCGGAAAGAACAGCGTGGCAGCCCTGAAAAAGTTCCAGTCGCTGAACGGCCTGCAGGCGGACGGCGTTGCGGGAAAGAGCACCTATAACGTCCTGTTCAGCAGCGCGGCGAAGACGCTGGCGGAAGCGGAGGCGACTCCCACTCCGGCCGTGCCGACGGCCACCCCGGTGCCGACCGCGACCCCGGTATACGAACTGGTTACACCCGTTCCGGTGACCGAAGCGCCGATTGTCTGGAAAACCCTTCGCAAGGGCAGTGCCGGACAGGATGTGGCCCAGCTGCAGGAAGCGCTGATCCAGCTGGGTTACCTGACCGGAAAGGCGGACGGCAACTACGGCAAGCAGACGGTTGCCGCGGTGAAGGCTTTCCAGCGGGCAAACGGACTGACCGCGGACGGAGCGGCCGGTGAACTGACCCAGAAGAAGCTGTACGGTGCGGGCGCACAGGCAACAACCACCCCGGCACCGACCGCAACCCCGAAATCCGGGACGACCGTCAGCACCACCCTGCGGAAGGGTGATTCCGGCGACGTGGTGAAAGAGCTCCAGCGGAAGCTGATTGCCCTGGGGTACCTGAACGGAAACGCGGACGGCGTTTACGGAAGCCAGACCCGGGACGCGGTTGCTGCCTTCCAGAAGAAGAACAAGCTGACCGCGGACGGAATCGCGGGCAGCCTGACGCAGGCGAAGCTGGGTACGGCCGCCGCCCCGACGGCGACCCCCGTGGCTGCCACCGCAACCCCGAAGCCGGCCGGACAGACCGGAACGATTGCCGGAAGGCCGGATCCATCCAAGGTGATCTATGCCAACTGGTATACGACGGTGAAGGCGGTCTGCCGCAGCTATCCGTATGCCACCGTTTATGACTACCAGACCGGGATTTCCTGGCAGGTCCATATCTTCTCGCTCGGCGCGCACGCGGACAATGAGCCGCTGACGGCGAACGACACGGCCAAGATGCTGCGGGCATTCGGCAAGAACACCTGGAACCCGCGGCCGGTATGGGTGATTTTCGCAGACGGTTCCGTGTATATGGCATCCACCCATTCCATGCCGCATGAAGTCCAGCATATCCGGGACAACAACTTTGACGGCCACAGCTGCATCCACTTCCCCCGGACGCAGGAGCAGGTGACCAACATCGGACCGTACGCGACCAGCCACCAGGAAATGATCGACAAGGGCTGGGCGGCGACGCAGGCGATGAAGTAAGCAGGGGAACGGAGAACGGATTGTGAAGAATACCATCAATATCCGCAGGACAATCGCGGCCTTGTCGGCCGGGGTTGTCCTGTTTTGCAGTCTGCCGGCCGCGGCGGAGGAACCGGACATTGATATCGCGGACCTCCTCGGTGTGGATTTTGTGGATGAAGTGATCCTCGAGGATGAGAAAACCATTTTCGGCTGGGCGGAGGATATCGAATTCCACCGGGCCAATGAGAACAGCCCGGTCAAATGCGACCACCCGCTCTGCTTCTGGAATATGAAGATGGGCTGGATGGACGAAGATGAGATCTGGGAAGTGCTGACCCAGCCGGTGACGGTGCTTGCGGGAAACCAGCGGCAGCAGCACAAGGTCCAGGCCCGTCCGGAAGAGGACTGCGAGGACTATGTGGGCTGCGTGACCTATGACAGCCAGGGCGTGCATGTGCTGGAACGCGGGGAGGAATGGTCGCTGATCGAGGCGTATTCCTCCAGCGTGGAAGGATCCCCGGTCAAGGTCTGGGCGACGCTGTTCCAGGGCTATGTCAAAACGGAACTGCTGAAGGAAGTGCCGGTGGACCAGACCTACGGCATCGTCATCGACAAGCAGCAGCAGCGCATGTATGTTTTCCAGGAAGGAAAACTGCTGAGCACCCTGCTTGTTTCCACCGGTTTCTACAATCCCAAGAAAAAGAACCCGTGGAACGAAACACCCGCGGGTGAATTCCTGATGGTCAGCTGGACCGGAAGGCTGACGCTGAAGGATGAAGAGGGCGAAGCGAATATGCTTTGCGAAAACGCCATCCGGATCAATGACGGGATCCTGATCCACGAGGTTCCGAAGGTTCCGCGGACGGACAGCAGCGGCAATACAACCTGGAGCTATACCCGCTGCGAGCGCTACCTGGGCGAGAAAGCCAGCCACGGATGTATCCGGGTGCAGCAGAAAAAGACGCCGGAGGGCATCAATGATGAATGGCTGTGGAAGCACCTGAGCAACGGAAGCAAAAAGGGACAGGATTTCACGAAGGTGATCATCTGGGATGACGCCGGACGGACACTCGGCTATCCGGATGACAGCCTGATCCTGTATTACAACGCCAAGCGCGACAAGAGCTATTACCATTCCAGCCCGAAATGCGAGCGGATCCGCGGTTCTTCGAAAACCGTGGAATTCACCTATGGCGAGCTGGAGGATTCCACCTACCGGAAACTGTCGCCGTGTCCCAACTGCGCCCCGCAGCTGCGACACTCCGCGATTGATACTGTGAATCAGAAAAACAACCGGTGAATTAAAAAACCAACCGGCGGAAAACCGCCGGTTGGTTTTTGCATCCGCAGGCTTACAGCAGCGGAATATTGGCGTTATGGCAGGCTTCCTGGACATCTTCGGGCCAGAGGCTGGCCTGCACTTCACCTACATGGGCTTTGCGGAGGAAGTAAACGCACATGCGGCTCTGGCCGATACCGCCGCCGATGGTCTGGGGCAGTTCGCCGTTCAGCAGCGCCTTCTGGAAGGGCAGCTCTGCACGCTCCTCGCAGCCGCGGATTTTCAGCTGGCGGCGCAGGGCCTCCGGATCCACGCGGATCCCCATGGAGGAAACCTCCAGGGAGATGTCCAGCAGCGGATCGTAGAGCAGGATATCGCCGTTCAGGTTCCAGTCGTCATAGTCCGGGGCGCGGCCGTCATGCGGTTTTCCGCTGCGCAGGGCGCCGCCCACCTGCATCAGGAATACGGCGCCGTATTCTTTGGCTGCCTTATATTCCCGCTCTTTTGAGGAGAGGTCCGGATACCGGTCTTCGAGTTCCTGGGTGGTGATGAAGGTGATATTGTCCGGAAGCTCCGGCTTGATGTGCGGATAGTGGGCGCAGACAAAGCCCTCGGTCTTGCGCAGGGTCAGGTAAATCCGGTTGACGATATCCCGCAGGAAGGCCTCATTGCGCTCGGAAGGCGCCATGATCCGCTCCCAGTCCCACTGGTCCACGAAGATGGAGTGGATGTTGTCGGTGATCTCATCGCGCCGGATGGCGTTCATATCGGTATAGAGACCTTCGCCGACGGAGAAGCCGTAGGTCTTCAGCGCCTGCCGCTTCCACTTGGCCAGGGAGTGGACGATCTCCACCTGGCGGCCGGTTTCGAGCACATCGAAGGATACGGGACGCTCCACCCCGTTGAGGTTATCGTTCAGGCCGCTCTCCGGCGTGACCATGATCGGCGCGGAAACACGGGTCAGGTTCAGGGCACGGGCCAGCTCCGTTTCGAAGAAGTCCTTGACGAGCTTGATGGCAATCTCGGTATCCCGCAGGTCCAGCACGGGGTTGTAGTCTTTCGGGATGATCAGGTTCATGATTCTTCCTCCCGCCTCAGCGTTTCTATGGTACGCATCATATCACCAACGGGCGGATTTTGAAAGTACTGCTTCTGTTCTTGACAGGTTGTGGAAAACATGAGAAACTGTGCACAGCGAAGGAGAAGCTCTTCTTCGCCAAAAGGTGTTTTTGGGGAGAATGGTATGGGAAAGGAAATCTACCTGATTGTCGGGCTGGGAAATGTGGGGGAAAAGTATGCCCACACCCGGCACAACGCAGGATTTGACGTGATGGAAAAGCTGGCCGGGAAGCTGGGGGTTTCCCTGCGGAAGCGGCTCCTGCTGAAGGGAATGACCGCAAAGGCGGCGGACGGGGACCGGGAGATTATCCTGTGTGAGCCGACCACCTATATGAACCACAGCGGGGAGTGTGTGAAGCAGCTGCTCCGGCGGTACGGGTGCCCTCCGGAACGGCTGATGGTGATCTATGACGATATCGACCTGGCGCCTGGCAGCATCCGGATCCGGAAAAACGGCGGAGCCGGCACGCACAACGGCATGCGGAGCATCATCGGCTGCATCGGGACCCAGGATTTTCCGCGGATCCGCATCGGGACCGGGGACCGGCCCGCGGGGGCGGACCTGGTGGAATGGGTGCTGGGCCGCTGCGAAGGGGAAGAACGGGAACGGATGGAGCAGGCATTTGACCACGCGGCAGAAAGCGCCCTTGTATGGGTGCACAGCGGGATCAATACGGCGATGAACACGGGCAACAGGAAGTGAGGAAGCGCTTTGCTGGAAGAGATACAGATACCCGGACTGGATGAGCTGACCGGATTGAAGGCCGGAAAGACCGTCGCGCTGAGCGGCGTGAACGCGACCCTGGCGGCGGTGATCGCCTGCGGAGCAGCCCGGGCGGGGAAGAAAGCACTGCTGGTCATGGAGAATGACCTGAAAGCGGCCCGGGCGGCGGACGACGTGCGCCAGATAACGGGAGATGACGGCGCATTCCTGCCCGGCGGGGAAATTGACCTGACTCGCGCGGTCGGCAGCCAGGAAAGCAGCTGGCGGCGCCTGGAGGCGCTGACTGCCGTGACGGCAGGGAACGTCCGCGTGCTGTGTACCGGAGCGGAGGCCATGGCCCTGCGGATGGCGCGGCCGGAACCGTTCCGGAAGGCATGCATGACGCTGAAGGCGGGAGACGTGATCGCTCCCTCCGCTCTTTGCGCGCGCCTGGCGCGGATGGGATACGACCGGGTCGGCATGGTGGAGGGCAAGGGCCAGTTTGCCCTGCGCGGGTCCATCCTGGACGTGTACCCGCCGGCGCTCAGCCAGGGACTGCGTATCGAGTTCTTTGATGATGAGATTGACAGCGTCAGGGAGTTTGACGCGATCAGCCAGCGAAGCCTGGGAGACACAGCAGAGGCCCGGATTGCCCCGGCCTGTGAAACGCTGCTGGCGGAGGCGGAGTATGCTCCCGCGGCGGAACGGATGCGGAAGGTGCTGGACGCGGATGCCGCGCAGCGGCCCGCGGTGACGGAATCCCTGCTGGATTCCCTGCCGCCGCTGCCGGATGACGAGGATGACGCGGAACTGTTTGACAGCCGGCTGGCGCCTGCCGTCCGGGAAAAGAATTACCGGGAGGCGGAGAACAGCGAGAAAGCCCGGCGGATGGAACGGCTGCTGAATGACGCGGACCAGCTGGAGGGCGGTATTCCGTTCCGGCGGATGCGGGCGTGGATTTCCGTGCTGACGGAAAAGACGGGCAGCGTCTGTGACTGGTTTGAGCCGGACCTGGTGCTGCTGTGCGAGCCGGACCGGCTGCGGACCCGGGTGGAAGAACGCCTGCAGGGTTTCGCGCAGGACCTGACATCCGCCATGGAACGCGGCGAAGCGGTCCCGGAGCAGGAAACCCTGATGACGGACTGGGACGGGATCCTGAAGGAAACCGGAACCCGCCCCGTGGCGCTGCTGACGGAGATGCTGCTTTCCCTGGGCGGGATCAAGCCGGAACGCGTGATTACGCTGGACGCGGCCGGGGTGCCCGGCTACGGCGGACAGATCCGCCTGCTGCGGAATGACCTGGCCAAATGGCGGGAAGCCGGATACCGGATTTACCTGCTGAGCGGCGGATCCTCCCGCGGAAAACGCCTGCAGGAAAGCCTGGCGGAGCTGGGCGAAAAAGCAGTGTTCAGCGAAGAAGGCCGGCGCGCCGCAGCGGGAGAGGCCGTGATCCTGCCCATCACGCTGCGCAGCGGATTCGTGCTCCGGGACAGCGGGACCGTTGTGGTATCCGACGCGGATATCTGGGGCGAGGGATACCGGAAGAGCAAGAGCCGGAAGCATTCCGGGGAACGGATTTCCACCTTCACGGACCTGAAGGTCGGCGATTATGTGGTGCATGAGGACCACGGCGTCGGCATCTACCAGGGAACCACCCGGATCCAGAGCGAAGGTACCTGGCGGGACTACCTGCTGATCCAGTACGCGGGCAGCGACAAGCTGTATGTGCCGGTGGAGCAGCTGGAACGTGTGCAGCGGTATATCGGCAACCCAAACCAGCCGCCGAAGCTGAACCAGCTGGGCGGCCGGGAATGGGAGCGGCAGAAGGGCAAGGTCAAGGAAAGCCTGAAGGAGCTGGCCTTTGACCTGAAGGAGCTGTATGCGGAGCGCAGCCGGAACACCGGGTACGCATTCTCCCCGGATACGGAATGGCAGCGGGAGTTTGAGGATGAATTCCCCTGGGAGCTGACGGCGGACCAGGCCAGCTCCGTCCGGGAGATCAAGGAGGACATGGAGAGCGACCGCAACATGGACCGCCTCCTGTGCGGGGACGTCGGCTACGGCAAAACGGAGGTCAGCCTCCGGGCCGCGTTCAAGGCCATTGCGGACAACAAGCAGGTGGCGCTGCTCGCGCCGACCACGATCCTGGTGCAGCAGCACTACAACACGATCGTGAAGCGCTTCCGCCATACCGGCGCGCGGGTGGATTTCCTGTCCCGCTTCCGGACGCCGAAACAGCAGCGGGAGGTGCTGGAGAAGCTGGCGGCCGGGGATATTGACATCCTGGTGGGCACCCACCGCATGCTGGCGAAGGACGTGAAATTCAAAAACCTGGGACTGCTGATCGTGGACGAAGAGCAGCGCTTCGGTGTGGCCCACAAGGAAGTCATCAAGAACATGAAGCGGCAGGTGGACGTGCTGACGCTGTCTGCCACCCCGATTCCCCGGACCCTGCATATGTCCATGACGGGGATCCGGGACATGAGCGTTCTGGAAACGCCGCCGGAGGAACGGATTCCCGTGCAGACGGTGGTAACCGAGTATTCCGACGCGCTGATCCGGGACGCGATCCTCCGGGAGCTGGGCCGCGGCGGACAGGTCTATTTCCTGTACAACCGGGTCCGCAGCATCGAGAAGTTCCACGAGCGCCTGCGGGCGCTGGTGCCGGAAGCGCGCATCGGGATTGCCCACGGGCAGATGCGGGAGCACCAACTCGAGGACGTGATGATGGACTTCTACTCCGGCAGCTACGACGTGCTGCTGTGTACGACCATTATCGAGAACGGGCTGGATATTCCCAGCGCGAACACCCTGATCGTCTATGACGCGGAACGCTTCGGCCTCAGCCAGCTGTACCAGCTGCGGGGCCGGGTCGGCCGGAGCAACCGGCAGGCGTATGCGTATTTTACCGTGCGGATGGACAAGATCCTTTCCGAGACAGCACAGCAGCGGCTGACCGCCATCCGGGAATTCACGGAGTTCGGCGCGGGCTTCCGGATCGCCATGCGCGACCTGGAGATCCGCGGTGCCGGGAACATCCTGGGGCCGGAGCAGCATGGGCACCTGGCCACGGTCGGTTACGACATGTACTGCCGCCTGATGGAGGAAACGCTGGCGGAGGTGCAGGGAAAGCGGGTGACCCGCGAGCTGGAAACCCGGGTGGACCTGCAGGTGGACGCGTTCCTGCCGGGCGAATACGTGTCCGAGGAAAAGCAGCGCATGGAGATGTACAAGCGAATCGCCTCCGTGACGACCGACGAGGAGCGGGCGGACGTGACCGACGAGCTGATCGACCGCTACGGCGAGATGCCGGCGGTGGTGAACACGCTGCTTGACGTCAGCCAGCTGCGCGGGCTGTGCAACCGGATGGGAATCAGCCAGATCTCCCGCGGGAAGGGCGGCGTGATGATGAAGCTGGATGAATGGTATATCCCGAATCCGGCCCTGTTCCTGCAGGCCATCGCCGAAACGGACGGCCGGCTGGGACTGACGGCGCGGCCGCCGGTATCCCTGATGCTGCGGGATCCGGCGCTGAAGGACCGGGACGTGCTGGCTGAATCGCTGAAGGTGATGCGGAAGCTGAACGCCCGGATGGAAAAGCTGAATGAAGAGAAGGCCGCTGCGGCGGACGGAGGCGTACAGTGAAGAAAAAAGCCATGTGGCTGATTCCCGCGGCGGTATTCGCCGCGGACCGGGTGACAAAGATCCTGGCCGTCGGTATTCCGCCGGAGGGAATCCCCCTGATCCCGGGAGTCGTCCGGCTGCGCTATGCGGAGAACACCGGCGCGGCGTTCTCCATGCTGAGCGGCCATCCATGGCTGCTGGGCGTCCTGAGCCTGCTGATCATTGCCGGCGCGTTCCTGTTCCTGCGGAAGAAAAATATTCCGGTGCTGGCGATGACCGGCCTGATGATGATGCTGGGCGGCGCGGCCGGGAATATGGTGGACCGGTTTGCGACCGGCTTTGTGCCGGATATGATCGAAGTGCTGTTTGTCCGGTTCGCGATATTCAATGTGGCGGATTCGTTCCTGTGTATCGGCTGCGCGCTGACGGCACTCAGCCTGCTGCGTACGAAGTGAAAAGGAGTCGGGAATGGAAGAGAAGGAGATCCGGATCCGGAGCGACGGACGGCGGCTGGATATCCAGCTGAGCGAAGCCTCCGGGCTGAGCCGCAGCCGGGCAGCCACCCTGATGGAGGCGGGATACTGCCGGGTGGACGGCGAGGAGTGCCGGAAGGCGGGCACCAAAGCGGCGGAAGGCCGGACGGTTGTGCTGACGGTTCCGGCTCCCCGCGAAGCGGCGCCGCAGGCGGAGGATATTCCGCTGGAGGTGCTCTATGAGGACGATGACCTGGCGGTGGTCGTCAAACCGCGCGGCATGGTGGTGCATCCGGCCGCGGGCCATGAGGACGGAACACTGGTCAACGCGCTGCTGGCGCGGCTGTCGTCCCTGAGCGGAATCGGCGGTGAGCTGCGGCCAGGCATTGTGCACCGGCTGGACAAGGATACCAGCGGCCTGATGATGGTGGCCAAGAATGACGACACCCAGACAGCGCTGAGCGGAATGCTGAAGGACCGGAAGATCGAAAAGCACTACCTGGCACTGGTGGAGGGCACGCTGAAGGAAGCCGAAGGACGCGTGGAAGCGCCGATCGGGCGCAGCAAAAAGGACCGCAAGAAGATGGCCGTGGATCCGGAAGGCCGGGAAGCGGTGACCGAATGGCGCGCGGTGGCGGAGGGGCGGAACTGCACCCTGCTGGACGTGCATATCCTGACCGGGCGGACCCACCAGATCCGGGTGCATATGCGCAGCATCCACCATCCGGTATGCGGCGATCCGCTGTACGGATATGAAAAGGGAGCCGCCGTCCCGTGCCTGATGCTGCACGCGTTTTCGCTGCGGCTGGTCCACCCGCGGACCGGCCGGGAGCTGTGCTTCCGCGCGCCGGTCCCGGAGGATTTCCGGAAGGGCCTGAAGAGCAACGGAATCGAACTCCGGCCGGATACGACCGGAGAGGAATAAAAAAGGAGGAAGAACCCATGCAGTTTACCGAACTGATTGCCGAACGCCGGAGTGTCCGGAAGTATGAAGCCGCAGTCCCCCGCGAGGAACTGGAGGTTATCCTTTCCGAAGCGCGGCAGGCCCCGTCCTGGAAAAACCAGCAGACGTCCCGGTGCTATGTCCTGGAGACCCCTGAAAAGCTGGAAGAGCTGCGCGCGGAGGCGCTTCCGTCCTTCAACCGGAGCAGCTCCGCGAACGCCTCCCTGGTGGTGACCACCTACGTCCGGAACATTGTGGGTTTCAGTGACGGAACGCCCGCCAATGAAATCGGGAACGGCTGGGGCGCCTATGACCTGGGGCTGCACGACGCCTACCTGATCCTGGCCGCCCGGAACCGCGGGTATGACACCCTGATCATGGGGATCCGGGACGCCGGTGTGATCCGCGAGAAACTCGGCATTCCGGAGAACGAGGAGATCATGTCCGTGATTGCTGTCGGCAAACGCGCGGAGAATCCCGCGCCGCGGCCCCGGAAGGACCTGGCGGAGACCGTCCGTTTCTTCTGAGGGCAGATCAAAATCCCGCCTGCGCACAGCGCAGGCGGGCTTTGACGTATCGGGAGTCAGTACCGGATTCCGAGGGCTTTCCGGATTTCCGGACCGGAAGCGCCGGGAAAATGCTTCCGGACCTGTTCCGTGATCCGGTCCCAGGATTCCGCCGGCTTTTCACTGCAGGCGTTGACCTCATCGTAACTCCATTTTGTTTCCGGGGTCATCATTTCGGCCACGTGCCAGCCGTATTCCTCTCCCAGCCGGTTCCGCCGCCGGCGGAAGGAACCCATGATCAGGAAAGTTTTCATCTGCAGGTCGGTCAGGGCACCTTCAAAGCCCTTTTCCAGCGCGGCCTGTTTCCGGAGGTCCCCGGACAGCATGGCGCGGCCTGCCGCGTTTTCGTCCAGGGCAAGCACATCCAGGATCCGCCTGCAGCGGCTTGTCATCCGGCCGTCCTCGTACATGCCTTCCCAGTCATAGCCGTCCCGGCGGTAATTGGCAAAGCAGGGGAACCACTCCCGGGAGACAAAGCCGGCTTTCCGGTCAAAGAATTTCCCGTAGGCGATGTCCGGATGAGGCGCCAGCAGCTGGCGCCAGTCCCACGGGTCCAGGGAACTGCCGGTCCACCAGTCGGCCGGCGGGGTATGCTCTTCCACGGAAAAACCGGGAATACCGTTGGAGAAAAGGGGCAGGAAACCGACCTTCCGGACCAGAGCGAGCAGGTCATCGGGGGAATGCAGGCATTCCGGGTCGGAACGCCGGCAGCCTTTCATGATCCATTCACCGGCAACGGTTTCCATACAGCATACCTCCTTCGCGGGACCGGGATAAAAAAGGCGGGAATCCGGTTTTCCGGATTCCCGCCGGGTGTTTTCAGTCTTCGTTCAGTTCCGCCAGGAACCGGTCCAGCGCATCCTCCACGGTCGGCATCGGGGCAAACCCGGATTCCTGCAGTTTGCTGCCGTTCAGCCGGGAGTTCAGGGGCCGCCTGGCCAGCGCGGGATACTCGGAGGTGGGAACCGGAACGATCCGGCAGGAGAGGCCGGCCTTTTCCATGATCATGGACGCGAAATCTGCCCAGGAGAGGAAGCCCTCGTTGCGGACATGGTAGATTCCGTATTTCTCGGTGGGGATCATATCGCAGATCACCCGGGCAAGATCCACGGCGTAGGTGGGGGAGCCGACCTGGTCGCTGACCACGCGCAGCTCCTTTTTCTCGGCGCCGAGGCGCAGCATTGTGCGGACGAAATTGGTGCCGTGCTTCCCGAAGACCCAGCTGGTGCGCAGGATGAAGAAGCGCTTGACCAGGGAACGGACGGCGTCCTCGCCCTGGACCTTGCTGACCCCGTAGACGTTCTTCGGGCCGTAGGCATCACCGATGTCATACGGCGTGTCGCCGGTCCCGGGGAAAACATAGTCCGTGGAGATGTAGACCATCTTCGCGCCGACGCTCAGCGCCGCACGCACCATGTGGAGCGTACCCATGGCATTGACGGCGGCACAGATCTCCGGCTCGGTTTCAGCCTTGTCCACGTTCGTATACGCGGCGCAGTGGACGATCACGTCCGGTTCATATGTCCGGACGTAGGCGAGCACATCCTCCGGCTTTGTCAGGTCGAAGTCTTCCTGGTCCACCCCGCGGCAGGGAACCCCGCGCGCTTCGAGCAGACGAACCACTTCCCAGCCCAGCTGGCCCCGGTAACCGGTAACGAGAACCTTCATGGCTTTTCCCTCATTCCACAAACTCGTGGTAGATCGCGTGAATGGTTGCTTCAAAATCGCTGTCGTTGACACCGACGATGATACTCAGTTCGCTGGAGCCCTGGTCGATCATCCGGACATTGATCCGGGCCCGGCTCATGGCGGAGAAGAGACGCGCGGCGGTACCGCAGTTGTGCACCATGCCGCGGCCGACCGTGGCGATGATGGACATGTTGTCGTTCACGGAGACGCTGCCGCTGCCGTCCACCAGCTCCTCGATTTTCGCGAGGATTTCCTCCCGGTGGGGAGCAAGGCTTACGCTGTTGACGACCACGCACATGCTGTCAATACCGGTCGGCATATGCTCGAAGGAAACCCCGGCATCCTCCAGCACGGACAGCACCTTGCGGCCGAAACCGACCTCGCTGTTCATCATGTTCTTTTCCACGCTGATGACGCTGTATCCCTTGTGGCCGGCAATGCCGGTAATGGTGGGAACGGAAACCTCATGCGGCGCGTTCTTGCTGATCATTGTACCGGGATGATAGGGCTTGTTGGTGTTGCGGATATTGGTGGGGATTCCGGCGCGGTGAACGGGGAACATCGCGTCCTCATGCAGGACGGACGCGCCCATGTGGCTCAGTTCGCGCAGTTCCTTATACGTGATGGAGGAAATTTCGGCCGGGTTTTCGATGATCCGGGGATCGGCCATCAGGAAACCGGAAACATCCGTCCAGTTTTCGTACACATCGGCATTGGCGGCACGGGCCACGAGGGCGCCGGTGATATCACTGCCGCCGCGGGAAAAGGTATGCACTTCCCCGTTTTCCTTGGCGCCGTAGAAGCCGGGAACCACGGTGGATTTGCCGTCCGCCAGCAGGGCGGAGAGCTTTTCCTGGGTTTTCTCGTCATTCAGCTGGCCGTCATCGTTGAAGACGATGCCGTCGGCGGCGTCCAGGAAACGCCAGCCCAGATAATCTGCCATCAGCAGCGCGCACAGGTATTCCCCGCGGCTGGCGCACCAGTCCGCGTTTTTGCCGGAGGCGATTCCGTCTTCGACTTCCTGCAGCCTGGATTCGATATCCACCTTCAGGTGGAGGCCGCGGGCGATATCCAGATAACGGTCGCGGATTTTGGCAAATTCGTCCTTGAAGGATTTGCCTTCGCTGGCCAGGGAATGGCACTTATACAGGAGATCGGTGACTTTTTCGTCATTGGGGAAGCGCTTGCCCGGGGCACTGGGGACCAGATAGCGCCGGGTGGGCTCAAGCTCCAGGATACTGCGGACTTTGCGGAACTGTTCATCGGAGGCCAGAGAACTGCCGCCGAACTTGGTAACGATACACTCTAGCACGGGTTTCCCTCCATCGTCATTACATCAAGACCAACCACCATTGTACCGCCGGAACGCTTATTCGTCAACATTTTCCGATTCCGGGCGGCCCGGTCCGCCTCCGCGGCGCCGGCCGGTTATGCCGGCCTGCCGCCCATGGCGCGTGTCATCGCCAGGACCGTTACGGACGGGGCTCCTCCGGCGCGCAGCGCTTCGGCACAGCGGCGGGCGGTGGTGCCGGTGGTGAGCACGTCATCCACCAGCAGGACGGGGAAATCCATTTCCGCGGCCGGAAGGAAGGCGTTCCGCAGGTTTTTCCGCCGGGCTTCACGGCCCAGGCGGGCCTGGTTCCGGTCATGGGTTTTCCGGCGGACCAGCAGCGGACGGCAGGGCAGGGAAAGCTCTTCCGCCACCGCTTCCGCAAGCAGGCGGCCGTGGTCAATCATCCGGTCCCGCCGGCGGTTTTCCGGCATGGCAACCCAGGTGACCACGGTTCCCTCCGGGAAGCTGAAATCCTTGGGCAGGGGACGCAGCAGCGCTGTCAGTTCCTTCGCAATGCAGGCTTCCGCGCGATGCTTCAGGCGGAGTACCAGTGTCCGGGCAATTCCGGTATGCGGGGTCATCCACCAGGCGGTCAATCCGCCGCCGAGGTCTTCCTTTTCCCAGCGAAACATGGATCCGTCACTCCGCAAGGCAGAGCGGCAGGCAGGACACAGCGGGCTTCCGTCGGAAATTTTTCCGCAGGCACAGCAGACCGCGCCTTCCGGCCAGACCAGGTCCCGGATAAAGCCGCGGACGGCGGGCCAGTTGGCACCGAGCGGGGCAAAGAAGGGATTCAGGTTCATTCTTCGCCTCCCGCATCCGACAGACGCCGGGCCAGGGCGGTATACCGCCGGGCTACGTGGTTGTTTTCCACCATCCGGCGAATGACCTCCTCACTGCCGACCAGCACCACCATGGACCTGGCCCGGGTGAGGGCGGTATACAGCAGGTTCCGGGTCAGCAGCATCGGCGGACCGGGAGTGACCGGCATGATCACAACCGGGAATTCACTGCCCTGGGATTTATGGACCGACAGGCAGTAGGCCGGCTCCAGGGATTCCAGGTCCCCGGCTTCGTAGACCACTTCCCGGTCCTCATCGAACAGGACGGTGAGCGAACTGCTCTCCGTGTCCACCTCCGTGATGAAGCCGACATCCCCGTTGAAAACGCCGGTTCCTTCCTCCCAGCCGCTGCCCGAATTCCGGATCCATTCCAGCTGGTAGTCGTTTTTGGTCTGGATGACCTTGTCTCCCCGGCGGAAAACGGTTTCGCCCCATACCAGCTGGGGCACCTTCGGGGAGGCGGGATTCAGCGCGTTCTGGAGACGGGAATTCAGCACGTTCACGCCGCATTCCCCCTTGCGCGCGGGGGCCAGCACCTGGATGTTCCGCATGGCCTGGGCGGCCGCCTCCTTTTCGGGATATCCCAGGTAGGCGGGCAGGCGGCGGGTCATCAGGCCGACGATTGTATCCGCCGCATCGGAAAGCGCGGTTTTCCGCTCAAAGAAGAAATCGGTGCCCTTCTCGTTCAGCAGGGGCATCTCCCCCTGGTTGATCAGGTGCGCGTTGACCACAATCCGGCTGGCTTCGCTCTGCCGGTAGATATCCGTGAGGCGGACGCAGGGAACGGCGCCGCTGTCCAGGATGTCCCGCAGGACGTTGCCGGGTCCTACGCTGGGAAGCTGGTCGGCATCGCCGACCAGGATCAGGCGGCAGCCGGGTTCAATGGCCCGCAGCAGCGAGCGCATCAGCATCAGGTCGATCATCGAGGCTTCGTCGGCGATGACGCAGTCCGCGTCCAGCGGGTGGTCCTGGTTCCGGGCAAAAATCCCCTCGTCCCCGCCGTATTCCAGCAGGCGGTGGATGGTCTTTGCCTCGCAGCCGGTCGCTTCCGTCATGCGCTTGGCGGCGCGGCCGGTCGGCGCGCAGAGAATGACGCTGTTTTCCGCGGAAAGCAGCTCAAGAATACAGTTGATGATGGTGGTTTTTCCGGTACCGGGACCACCGGTAATTACGAAAACCCCGTTTTCCAGCGCCTGCGTGATGGCTTTGCGCTGGCTGGGGGAAAACCGGATTCCGTGGTTTTTTTCAAAACCGGAGATTGCGCGGGCGGCACCGGCAAACTTATCCGGCCGGATGGCGCACATCAGCTCCCGGATCCGCAGGGCAACCTCCTGCTCCGCATGCCAGAAGGCCGGCAGGTAAACCCGCCGGGGATCCCCCTCCCCGTCGCTTTCCCCGATCAGGGAGCGGCTGAGCAGCAGGGAAGTCAGCGCCCGGGCACACAGGTCCCGGGAGATCTGCAGCAGCGACGCGGAGGAAGCGCACAGCTCATCCTCCGGGAGATAGATGTGGCCGGAGGAAGCCGCAGCTTCCCGCAGCATATATTTGATGGCGCACTTGATCCGGCTGTCGCTGTCCGGGGCAACCCCCAGGGCGATGCCGATCCGGTCCGCGGTTTTGAAACCGACGCCTTCCAGGTCATCGCAGAGGCGGTACGGATCCTGGCGGATGATATCGGGGGTCTGGTCCCCGTAGAATTTGCTGATTTTGACGGCCAGCGCCGGGGGAATTCCGTAGGACTGCAGGAATACCATGGCGCGGCGCGCGGACTGGTGCTCCCGGAAGCTTTCGGAGATCATGGCGCAGCGCTTTTTGCCGATGCCGGGGATTTCGGTCAGCCGTTCCGGATGCTCAGACAGGACGGTCAGCGTTTCTTCCCCGAAATGGCGGACAATCAGGACGGCGGTGGAAGGACCGACCCCGCGGATCAGCCCGCTGCCCAGGTAGCGCTCGATTCCCAGCAGGGTGGTCGGCACCCGGATTTCACAGGAAACGCAGCGGAACTGGCGGCCGTAGGTTTTGTGCTCAATCCATTCCCCGGTAAATACCGCCTGTTCCCCGGGGCTCAGCTCCGGCAGCGTTCCCACGACCGTGGTTTCATTCCGGCCGGCCCGAACGGTAATAACGGACCAGCCGTTTTCCTCGTTGCGAAAAACGGTGCCCAGGATCCCGGCTTCCAGCTGCTCCATACACCCTCCGGAAATCTCCTACTGAAACGCTTCTGCCGCAGCGGTTCTGCGGCATTTGCCGTAAGCATACCATAAAAAACGGGGATTGTCATTAAGTGCTGTGTTTGGTATAATCGGAATGATTCCGGCACAGTCAGGGGAGTGGCATATATGGACTTTATGAAGACGTTGCTGATCTATATGACGACCGTGTTTGCCGTTACGGTCCAGAGCACGGCTGCGCCGTCTGTTACGCCTGAACCCGTTGTTACCCCGACCGCCGTGGTGGAGAGCGCGGAGGACAGCAGCCCCACGATGCGGATTATCAGCGGGAAGACGCCGGAGCCGGAAATCACCCCCGCGCCCGTGCCGGAGATTACCCCGAACACCGCATACCACAATATCGGAATGAATGCCCGGGGCAGCGACGTGCGGAAGCTGCAGGAACGGCTGATTGAACTTGGATACATGCCGGAAGGCAGCGCGGACGGCGCTTACGGACGGCAGACATATAACGCGGTGAAGAAGTTCCAGTATTACAACGGACTGACGCAGGACGGCATCGCCGGACGGCGGACGCAGACCTACCTGTACGAGAACCCGGACGCCGCGCCGTATCCGTCTGAAACACCGACACCGGAACCTACCGAAGCCCCGACGCCGGCCCCGACCGCGGAGCCGACCGCGGAGCCGACGGCAGAACCCACCGCCGAACCGACTGCCGAGCCGACGGCGGAACCTACGGCGGAACCAACCGCCGAGCCGACGGCGGAACCTACGGCGGAACCTACGGCGGAACCTACGGCGGAGCCCACGGCCGAGCCCACCGCGGAGCCGACGGCGGAACCCACCGCCGAACCGACGGCGGAGCCCACGGCGGAACCCACGTCCACGCCCGAACCTGAGCTGATCGTGACGGAATTCAACCTGGACCAGTTTACGGAGCTGAAGGGGAGGGTTGCCTTCAACGAAAGCGGCGCGCCGCTGAGCTGGATTGCGACAAAGGACGGTGTTCCCGCGGAATTCTATCCGCGCCTGCAGGAGTGCGCCGGCATTATCCGGATCAGCCTGGACGACCTGGTCTGCTGCCTGGAAGGCTGGGTCCTGACCGATGAGGGAACCGTGGTCCTGGAGGCGGAAGGCCATACGATCGGCCTGTACAATGATGTGACCGGATGTGCGGCAACGGTGGACGGCAAGGAGATCTTCATGGATCCCGCAGACTTCACGTTCGGGGATGAAGGCCATTTCATCAACGCGAATTTCCTGGCCCGTGCCCTGGGCGGCGAAGCGGAATGGGACGCGGAGGAAGAAACCCTGATGCTTCGGATTCCCGTTGCGTCTGAAATGGCAAGCGACTGAGCCGGACATGGACGAAATGGGCGGCCTTTTGCCGGACAGACAATTGAAATCGTTACCGGAATCCTTTAGAATGTTCCGGCACTGAGATGCACACAGTGCAGCGCAGAGGAGGTGCATTGATCATGAAATCCGTAATGATTCGCCTGAGCCTTGTGGAGAACGTCAACAAGTTTGTCAATATCGTATCCCGCTACCCCTTCGAAATGGACCTGCGGGCCGGCCGCCATGTGGTGGACGCGAAATCGATCCTGGGCATTTTCTCGCTGGACCTGAGCCGGCCGATCACGCTGGAGATTTACAGTGATGACTGCGAACAGCTCCTGGCGGACATTCAGCCCTTTATGGAAGAAGCAGACGCCTGAAAAGACGAACAATAGACGAAAAAATTCTTTTCAACATTCGGAAAATATGGTAAAATATGAATTCGGGGGAGACTGAACGTTCCCCCGAATATCATTTTGCCTTTTTGGGCCAAGGAGACGAAACCCATGGATAAGATTCGCCGGAATGAGCGGATGAGCGCGATGATGAGGATGCTGGCCGGGGCGCCGAACCGGATTTTTACGCTGAGCAGCTTCTGCGAGATGTTCGGATCCGCCAAATCCACCATGAGCGAGGACGTGGACCTGCTGCGGGAAACCTGCCGGTCCTTTGACCTGGGTGAGGTGGAAACCGTGACCGGCGCGGCCGGCGGCGTGCGCTACCGCCCCCTGGTGAGCCGCGAAAAGGCCCGGGAAACCATCGCGGAGCTGTGCCGGGAACTGAGCGGTTCCGGGCGGGTGCTGCCCGGCGGATTCCTTTATTACAGCGATATCCTGAGCACGCCGGACATCGTGAACCGGATGGGCGAGATTATCGCGACGGAGTATTATGACCGGATGCCGGATTTTGTGCTGACGATGGAAACGAAGGGGATCCCCGTTGCGTTTGCCACCGCCAACGCCCTGGGCGTCCCGCTGGTGATCGCGCGGCATTCCTCCAAGGTGTATGAGGGATCCGCGGTCAACATCAACTATGTATCCGGTTCCGGCAACATCGAGATGATGAGCCTGAGCCGGCGCGCGGTGCGGGAGAACCAGAAAGCCCTGATTGTGGATGACTTCCTGCGGGGCGGCGGCACCGCCAAGGGCATGGTGGAGCTGATGCGGGAATTCAATGTGGAGGTTACCGGCATGGCGTTTGTGATGGCGACCGTGTCGCCGGAGAAAAAACGCGTGTCCGGTGAGAAGGCGCTGATGACCCTGACCGTGGAGGACGGAGATCCGGCGGTTGCGTCTGTCCGCCCGGCGGAATGGCTGATGCGGGACCGGGATGAATAAAGCCGTCCGCCGTCCTGAAACGTTGCCAAACCCGCAGAAGATATGATATGATTAAGGGTGAAAATTTGCGGGAAAGGGGGGAACGGATGTGTACGATATGATGCCTCCGCAGCCGACGCAGTTTGTGCCGCCGCCGGAGAAAAAGCACATGAGCGTGATTCAGATCATGCTGATTGTCGCGGCGCTGGGCTTCCTGGTCTGGTACCTGATCACATCCCTGGCTCCCGAACCCGATCAGTATGCCTACGTTACGGCGGGCACCATCGGTACCCGCTACAACGGGGACTGCCTGATCATCCGCGATGAATCCCCCTTTGATGCGGAAAGTGTTTCCAGCATTGACTATGTGGCCGAGGAAGGCACCATGGTCGGCGCGCACGCAACGGTCTGCAATGTCTACACCTCCGGCTTTTCCACGCGGGAACTGACCACACTGCAGGATTCCCGCGACCAGATCAAGGAATACCAGATGAAACGGCTGGGCCAGGAGATTGCCACGGATGCCCAGATGGAAAAGCTGGAAAGCGACGTGATGACCCGCGCGCGGGAGGTCCGGGATATTATCGGCGGCGCCCGCGGCAATATGAGCAACCAGGAAGCCCTCCTGGACGAGGCGATCCGGAACCGGCAGCGGTACCTGAAGGAAAAATACGCCGATGATCCGCGGCTTACCCGCCTCCTGGAGGATGAACAGAGCCAGCTGCAGAAAATCAACAGCTGGACCAAGCAGTATACCACCGTACGGGCGGGAGTGGTCAGCTTCTATTCGGACGGCTATGAATACGGACTGACCGTCAACAATTACGACCAGTTCAGTCCCGGCGACGTGCGGAACATGATCAACGGAAACAAGCCGCCCCGGGATACCATCCAGAAAGGCCGGACGACCATCTACCGCCTGGTACAGGACGGCTACTGGTACGTGGTGATGCTGATCCGGGACAACACGCTGAACCCGGTGGAAGGCACCGAGTATGAGCTGCGGCTGGAGAATTTCAAGGACACCACCGTCAAGGCGCGGGTGGTCAGCTTCGCCCGCATGGGCGGCGAACTGGCGGTCCGCCTGAGCGTATCATCCTCTGTGCTGCCGGTACTGTATATCCGCAGCTGCACGGGTGTGCTGGGCGAGGACGTGACCAGCCTGATGGTCCCTGCGCGGGCGATTTATGAGCAGGACAACATGGTCGGAATCGTGCAGGTGGATGAAAATGATTACAGGCATTTCATTCCGGTCAACATCCAGGAGAAGCGGGACGGCATGTGCTACATTGCCCCGATCCAGCAGGGTACGCTGAAAGAGAATGACCTGGTTATGCTGTTCAACTGAACGGGGAACGGACGGGAAATCAACCATGACGGAAGAAGAACTGCTTGAGCGGATTGACCGGATCCGGCGGGAACTGGCGGAAGCATCGGACGGACGGTATCCGGCCCCGAAACTGATCGCCGTAACGAAAACCCATCCGCCCGAGATGATCCTGCCGCTGAAGGCGGCGGGAATTACCGATATCGGGGAAAACCGGGTCCAGGAGCTGCGGGAAAAGCTGCCGCAGCTGGCCGGAAATTTCCGGATCCACCTGATCGGACGGCTGCAGCGGAACAAGGTCCGGCAGATTGTACAGGACGTCTGCATGATCCAGTCGGTGGATTCCGTTCCGCTGGCGGAGGAAATCCATCTCCGCGCGGCCGCGGCCGGTATCCGGATGCCGGTGCTTGTGGAGGTCAGCCCGGCGGGAGAAGCCCAGAAGGGCGGCGTTCCCATCGGGGAAACGGAACACTTTCTGCGGCAGATTGCACCGCTGGACGGAATCCAGGTGCAGGGACTGATGGCGGTAATGCCGCTGACTGAAGACACAGAGCTGCTGGACCGGCTGTTTTCCGGGATGCGGCAGCTGTTCGAACATATCCGGGAAACCGATATTCCCGGAATCCGGATGGAAGAACTGAGCATGGGAATGTCCGGGGATTACCGGATCGCCGCCCGGCACGGAGCGACCATGGTCCGGGTGGGAAGCGCGATATTCGGGCCGCGAGGCTGAAATCAGACAGGAGAGGATCAACATGGTGCTGAATGACTGGAAAGACAAAGTGATGAGCATGCTTTCCCGGAAGGAAGGAACCGGCACACGCCGTCCGGACGGAGGGACGAGCTGCTACCGGCCGCTGAAACGGCGGGCGGCACAGGAACCGGCCATGCAGGGGCAGGAAGCTGACCAGCAGCCCATGACTTACGTCCATACCGGATTTACCGGGATGAATCCGCCGGTTTCCTACGACGGTGTGCAGGATTCCGGCCGGAATCCCGCATTCGGGCAGACGGCTTACGGACAGACAGCCTACGGACAGGCGGCTTATGACCAGACCGCCTGGCAGCCGAACCCCTACGGACAGACCACCGGATACGTGCAGCAGCAGGCCGGTCCGTACAACGCGTTTCCCGGTGACAGCCGGAATACCTTCGGCGCCCAGAACACCTATTTCCAGAACCCGCCGGAGCCGGAAGGACGCACGGCTGCCCGGCCGGAGCGCGGATGGTTCCCGCCGCGGGAAACACCCGCCCCGCAGAACAACATCTCCTATATGCCGGGATTCTCACCCGATGCAGGATCGTCTTTCACCCATGTGGAACATATCATGACCATGACCGGACTCCGGAGCTGCTATGAGGCAATTGCCTGCATGAAGAACGGAGAAACCCTGATTGTAATGATGGACGCCATCGCCAATGAAAGCGAGAGCATGCGCTGCCAGGATATGCTGGCCGGCGCGGCGTTCACGCTGGGCTGCAGCGTCCGGATGCTGCAGGGCGGACGGCTGGTGCTGATCGCACCGGAAGGCGTGAAGGTCCTGCCGGAACAGGCCCAGGTCCAGCCGGAAATGCCGATGTTCACATCCGCGCCGGCTCCCCAGGTCCAGCCGGCGGAACCGGCGCCTGCCCGGCGGGAACGGCGTACCGGCGCCCGGGCAGAGGAATGGAACGCAGCCCGGAACGGCCAGCTGAACAACTATAATCCCTATACCGGAACCATGCCCGTGGCGGCCGGCGCTTACGGCAGCTTTGGCGGGTACGGATATTGATCAACAGCAAGGGAGGATGAAACAGGATGGAAAAGATCACGGTGGATCTGATTGCCCACAAGGAGTTTTCAATTTCTTCCAAGGGATATGACCAGGCAGAGGTGGATAATTTCCTGGATGACATCTGCGAGGAAATGGAGCGGATGGAAAAGGAAATCATGGATCTGCGCCAGAAGACGACTGTCGTTCATCCCGCGGCACCGGCCGCCGCCGGCAGCGTAAACGAGGACCAGGAGAAGAGCTTCCGCGAAGTGCTTCAGATGGCCATGCAGGTGAAGGAAGATACAATCCGGAAGGCAAAGGAAGACGCTGAAGCGATCCGCGCGAAAGCCCAGACGGAAGCGACGGAGCAGCTGGACGGCCTGAGCGACCGGCGGGATGCCCTGAAGAGCGAAATCACAGAGCTGAAGGCTGCCGCGGCCGATTACCGCCAGAAGTTTGAAGCACTGCTGCAGGCGCAGCAGGATGCGCTCGAGAAAGCGACCGACCTGTTCTGACGCGGCATAAAGGAGGCAGCTGACCATGTTCGGACGCAGACCTGACGGAAAACGGGTGCGTGACGTGGACCCGATCGTCCAGGTGACCCCTTACCTGATGCCGATGCGGTGCGATGCCCAGGTATTCCTGGAGCACAAGCTGGATTATGAGATGCTGAGCCGGTATATCGTCCGGAAAGCGCAGGAAGGCCAGAAGGTCACTTTCATGCATCTGATTGCAGCAGCGTACGTCCGTGCGGTCAGCCAGCATCCGGAAGTCAACCGGTTCATCTTCAACAAGCAGTATTTTGCCCGCAACAACTGTTCCATTTCGTTTGCGGTCCTGAAAAACCCGCAGGATCCGGAAAGCCCGGAATCCACGGTGCGGATCCTGTTTGACCCGACGGATACGCTTTTTGATGTGCGGGACCGGATGACGGCTGCGGTGGAAAAATGCCGCGAGGCGAAGGACGATGAGTTCCTGATCAAGCTGGCCAGGTTTGTGCTGGCGGTTCCGGGCTTCACGACTTTCATCGTGGGAGTGGCCCGGCTGCTGGACCGCTACGGCCTGCTGCCGAAATTCCTGATTGACGAGCTGCCGTTCTACAGCGGCCTGTTTATTACCAATAACGCTTCCATCGGCCTGCACCATGTGTGGCACCATATCTATAACTTCGGCAATGTAAGCCTGTTTATGGGCCTGGGCAGCGTGCTGAAGGAAGCGTTTACGGACAGCGAAGGAAAAACCCGCATGCGCCGCCTCCTGCCGATCGGCATGACAGCGGATGAGCGGGTCTGCTCCGGCGCGCATTACGCCGCGTTTTTCGCGGCGGTGATGCACGGCCTGGCGCATCCGGAGGAGCTGGAGATTCCCCCGGAGAGCGTCAAATATGACAAAGGCGTGGAATACCATGTGGAGAAGCTGAACAAGGGCTGACCAGAACCCGGTTCAGACAAAGCTGCTCTCCCGGTTGAAAACCGGAATAAAATCAACATCGGCGGAATCCGGCTCCTGCAGAAAACCCGGGAGCTCAAGGGCCAGCATATGGTCCCGGACCCGCCGATATTCTTTTTCCGAGACTTTCCGGTCCAGGCCCGGGACGGCAACATCGTTGCAGGGGGTATACTGGCGCATCAGGCTGACCGGGGTTCCGGCGGGGAGCGTGTCCCGGATCCAGGTCAGGAGCTTCATGCTTTCCGCCGTGAAACCGGGCAGGATCAGATGGCGCACCAGTACACCGCGGCGCATGATTCCGTCCTCCCCGTATACGGCCGGTCCCGTCTGGCGGCACATCTCCCGCAGGGCGGCGGAGGCGTATTCGAAATAATCCGGCGCACCGGCACACAGCCGGCCGGCGCGGGATGAAAAATGCTTCAGGTCCGGCAGGTAGACATCGATGACGCCGTCCAGCATGCGCAGCGTTTCCACCGTCTCATATCCGGAGGTGTTCCAGACCAGGGGAAGCGGCGGGCGCCACAGCTCCAGCGTATCCAGGATCCGCGGGATGAACGGCGTGGCGGTGATCAGGGAAATGGTATGGACGCCGAGGTCCGTCAGGCGCTTCAGCGCGTCGGAAAGCTCGGCGGGTGAAAAGACACGGCCGGCATTGTGATGGGATATCTCCGCATTCTGGCAGTATACGCAGCGGAGCGTACACCCGGAAAAGAAAACAGCGCCGGTGCCGTTCTGCCCGGAAATGGGCGGTTCTTCCCACAGATGGGGCGCGATCCGGGCAATCCGCATGTCTTCTCCCAGGCCGCAGAAGCCGGGGCGGGAAGCGCGGTCGGCACCGCAGCCGCGGGGGCAGAGTGTACAGGCCATCCGGATCACCTCACCTGATTGCTGGAATACCGCCGCCGGAAAGCCCGGCCCGGGCTGCCGCGGCGGGCTTTCATTATAGAGCCGGCGGGCCAAAAGTGCAAATAAGGTTGAGAAGGAAGGCAGATTCCGGTATAATATACATTGCAAAATTGTTCCGATCACTCAAAGGAGACGACAATCTTGAACGAAGAACGCAATGATCTGAATGAGCTTCCCCGGCGCCGCCGGAGAGTCCGCATCACAGAAGAAGAAAATATGGAAACACCGGTTTCCGCGCAGGATCTGCCGGAAACACCGGCTGCCATGCCCGATTCCGGGGAGACGGTGAAACCGGAAACACGCCCGGAGCATCCGCTGGTACAGGGCGCGGACAGCCGTGTGCCTGCCGAAGCGCGACTGATGAGCGCAGCTCCGTACGGGACTGCGGGCGGCGCTGTGCGCAGCCGCCCCGGAACCCGGCCGATGACCGCGGCCCGGCGTCCGGAGGGAGCGTCCCCCGTGCGGGCGTATCCGCCGGTCCGGGAAACCTACCGCGGAGGAAACAGAACAGAGAACGGGCAGGATACCATTTCCCACCCGCTGGAGGAAATGACTTCCCGTGTGCATGTCGGATACGCACCGGGCCGGATGAGCGAAAGAAACCAGGCGCCGGAAACCGTCCAGACACCGGAGAATGACCGGATGCAGGCGCGGGTCCGGGAGTATCCGGAATACAGTTACGCGGCATCCCGGCCGGCCCGGCAGGAAAGTACCGGACCGGCAGGCGCGGAACAACGGAGGATCACCCCCCTGCATATCCTGGTGACGATCCTGGTGATTGCCGGCCTGGCCCTGACGGCGCTGCTGGTGCTGCCGGCCGGAAGCGGGCTGCGGGAAAAGGCCGCCGCCGCCATCCAGGGCCTGCTGGGCGGAGAAAAACAGGAAGATTCCGGGATTACCGGGTTTAATGTATTCGGAGACCAGGGGCTGACGGCTCCGGCAGACGTCACCTTCTCCATCACCGCCAACAAGAACGTCCGGGACGTCCGGCTGGTGGATGAATCCGGGGAATCACCGGATATTATCGCGACCGGGGAAAACAACGCGGACGAGAACATCTGGACCCTCCGGATGCATGTGGAGAACGGCTATGAGGGCGAACTCCGCCTGCAGGTACTGCGCTCGGAGGAGGCAGGCTGGCAGGATACGGAATTCAACACGGAGGTGCTTGTCCTGACGCCGGCTTTTGCGGAGCCGACGGATCCGGAGGAAAGCGGAACGCAGCCGGAAGCGAACCCGGAGACGGGCGAAACAGCGGAACCGGAAGGACTGACCGGAGAACCGGACGGCCGGACGGAGAGCCCCATGCTGCCGGAGGGGGCGGACGCAGACGGCGTACCGGACGGAACCGATGAGCCGGAACAGCCGGAAGAAACGGGGGAACCGGAAGTGGAAGCAACCGAAACCCCTGCGCCGACCGAGACGCCGGAACCGACGCCCGAACCGACCTCGACACCGGAGCCGACCCCGACCCCGGCGCTGACCGCGGAAGCGGATGAGAAGGCGGCGCCGGGCCTGATCGCGACGACCGTGGTGTATAACGGATCCAAGAAGGTCAAGGAATTCAGCCGGGCGGCCAAGGAAGTGATCCGGATGCCGGCGGGCTGGGATTATGTCAAGAAGGTCCAGATGGGCGTGCTGACGTTCCGCGGGAACGCGTTCCGGACGAACGGGGCGGTCGGGACCGTGGAATCAGCGGATACGCTGCAGCAGATCTGGGAAGTGCAGACCGGCAGCGTCCGGGGAAGCTCACAGACCTATTACGGCACCGAATGGACCGGCCAGCCGGCCATTGTCCAGTGGAGCCGCCAGGTGCGCGAACTGAGCAATATTGATGAATCCAAAAGGTCTGTAAAGAGCCTGAAGGAAGTGATTGTCGCCGGCGCGGACGGCAATATCCGATTCCTGGACCTGGAAGACGGGAACATGACCCGGAACAGCATCAAGCTGGGATATCCGATGCGGGGTACACCGAGCGTGCATCCGGGCGGATTCCCCTACATGAATGTCGGGCAGTATGCCCGGAAGATGAAGGTCAAGACCGGGAAAATCGGCCTCCGCCAGTATAACCTGTATACCCAGAAGGAGCTGACGCTGGTGGACGGCCTCGACGGGACCATGCACCGCGCTTACAATGACGCGGGCAGCTTTGAGACATCCGCCCTGATCGACCGGACCAGCGACTGTGTGGTGACTGCCGGAACAAACGGCATGCTGTACCTGATCAACCTGAACAGCGAGTTTGACTACCTGGTGGGCTCCTACAAGTCCAAACCGAGCACAATCGTGATGATCTCCAAGACCAAGGGGCAGAAGAATGTCCGCACCGCGGTCGAATCCTCCATTGCGATGTATGACAAATACGTGTATTACGCGGACATGGACGGCATCCTCCGGTGCGTGGACACCGACCACCTGGCGCCGGTATGGGCTGTCAATACCGGGGATGCCGTGATGGCTGCGGTCGCACTGGATATGCCGGCGGATGAACAGCTGGACCTGTACACGGCCAACATGCTGGTGAACCGCAAAAGGGGCAGCGCCCAGATCCGGCGGTATGACGCGCTGAGCGGGAAGGAAATCTGGTGCACCGAGATCGGTGTGGCGAAGGACAGCAAGGGCAAGACGGACTCCGGATGCAAGGCGTCTCCCGTGATCGGCGAGAACCGCCTGGACGGCCTGGTCTATTTTACCGTGACCGGCCTGAACGACGACGGGCGGGCGAAGCTGAACGTGAAGGGGGATGCCAAAGCCGCCCTCGCGGCCCTGGACAAGGAGACGGGCAAGATCGTATGGGCATACGGCCTGAGCGACCGGAGCGTATCCTCTCCCATCGCCGTTTATGACGGCGACGGCAACGGACGGATCATCCAGTGCGCCTGGGACGGCAGCATTATCATGGTGGACGGGCTGACCGGGGAACTGGCTGCCCAAATCACGGTTGAGGGAAATATTGAAGCATCTCCGGCGGCGTACAACGACATCATGGTGGTCGGTACGACCGGAAAGGATACGGAACACATCTACGGAATCCGGATTCGTTAACAGGCACACAGACACAGGACCGACGACTGAGAAAGGACATCGCTATGGCTAAGTATCTGGCGGCACTGGACCAGGGAACGACCAGCTCACGGGCTGTGATTTTCACGGAAGACGGACAGATGATTGCCTCGTACAACCGGGAGTTTCCCCAACATTACCCGAAGCCCGGCTGGGTGGAGCATGATCCGCGGGACATCCTGGACACGCAGATCACCAGCCTCCGGGAAGCGGTGAAGCTGAGCGGGGTGGATCCGGGAGAAATCGCCGCGGTCGGAATCACGAACCAGCGGGAGACCACCTTCCTCTGGGACCGGAAGACCGGGGAATGCGTCGGGAATGCCATTGTATGGCAGTGCCGGCGGACATCCCAGATTGTGGATGACCTGGTGAGCCGCGGCTGCAGCAACATGATCCGGGAAAAGACCGGCCTGGTGCCGGATGCCTATTTCTCCGGCACGAAGCTGAAATGGATGCTGGATTACTACAACGTCCGGGACCGGGCGGAGCGGGGAGAGCTGTGCTTCGGCACCGCCGACAGCTTCCTGTGCTGGAACCTGCTGGAAAACCGGCCGCATGTGACGGATGCCACCAATGCCGGCCGGACGATGATGTTCAACCTGCATACCCAGGACTGGGATGACGACCTGCTGGCGCTGCTGGATATTCCGCGGGCCTGCCTGCCGCAGGTGGTGGATTCATCGGGTCCGATCGGCATGCTGGATCCCGCGATCCTGGGAAGGCGCATCCCGGTCACCGGCATGGCCGGGGACCAGCATGCCAGCCTATTCGGACAGGCGTGCTTCCATCCCGGAGACGTGAAAAACACCTACGGCACCGGCTGCTTTATGCTGATGAATACCGGCGATACGCCGGTGCAGAGCCGGAACGGGCTGCTGACCACCATGGCGTGGCGGATCGGGGGGAAACCCGTTTTTGCGCTGGAAGGCAGCGTGTTTATGGGCGGAGCGACCATCCAGTGGCTGCGGGATGAGCTGAAGATCATATCCCACGCGGCGGAAACGGAAGCACTGGCCCAGTCGATCAACAGCACCGGCGGCGTATACCTGGTTCCCGCGTTCACGGGGCTCGGCGCCCCGTGGTGGGACATGTACAGCCGGGGCACCCTGATCGGAATGACCCGGGGAACCGGCCGGCCGCAGATTGTCCGTGCGGCGCTGGAAGCAATCGCCTTCCAGAGCGCGGACCTGATGGACGCCATGGCAAAGGACTGCGGACAGAAGCCGGAACGGCTGCAGGTGGACGGCGGCGCAAGCGCCAATGCGTTCCTGATGCAGTTCCAGGCGGATATCAGCGCAATCCCCGTCGTGCGGCCGAAGGTGCTGGAAACCACGGCGCTGGGAGCGGCCCTGCTGGCCGGACTCGGCGTCGGAATGTACAGCAGCCTTGCGGAAACCGCAGCGGTCTGGCAGAAGGACCTGGAATTTACCCCCAAAATGGACGAAGCCACCCGGCTGATGGAGCTGGGCGGCTGGCATAAGGCAGTGGAACGGAGCCTTGGCTTCGCGAAATGATTATTCCCGGGGCTTTTTCAGGCTCCGCAGGTATTCGGCGGCATAGACGACCATGGCCAGTACGGCCAGGCCGACGGTAATCCACAGCAGGATCAGGTCCAGCCGGGTGCCCCACTCCGCCAGCGGGACATGGAAAAAGGACAGGATCAGCGACAGGATAAAGCAGACCTGCGCGGCCTTGCCGACGATGTTGCTGTAAACGACCACATCCCGGCTGAGCATGAACAGCCCGCCGAGCACCATAACCAGTTCCTTGCAGGCCACCACGATGACGGCGGCCCAGGGGAACACGCCGGTGACGGCCTGGCAGACCAGGGCGGAAAGGACCATGAGCTTATCGGCCAGCGGGTCAAACAGCTTGCCGAAGTCGGTAATCTGGTTCAGTTTCCGGGCCAGGTAGCCGTCGAGCATATCCGTGAGGCTGGCGGCGGCAAAGATTGCAAGCGCTGCGTATTTCGGTTCAGCGGATGTGCGGAAATATACCACAACAAAGACCGGCACCAGCAGGAGCCGGATCATGGTGAGCACGTTCGGAATGGTCCATACATGGGAGAAGAGTTTACGGACTTTGTCCTTCAAGGCAGGTCAGCTTCTTTCAGATGTTATCCATGACTATTTCTCCGCATAAGGGGAGAAATCCTTTTTTGCGGACAGGGAGGAAAAGGAATATGAGAGCGGACGGAAGACAGCTGGATGAGAAACGGCCGGTTACGATTGAGACGGATTTTGTGCGCACGGCGTACGGCAGCTGCCTGATTGCCACGGGAAACACCCGGGTGATCTGCACGGCCAGCGTGGAGGAAACGGTCCCGCCGTTCCTCCGGGACAAGGGGCAGGGATGGATTACGGCGGAATACGCGATGCTCCCGGCTTCCACCACGGAGCGCAAAAAGCGGGACGGCATCAAGAAGGACGGCCGCAGCGTGGAGATCCAGCGGCTGATCGGCAGGTCCCTGCGCCAGGCAGTGGACCTGAAAGCGCTCGGTGAACGCACGATTACGCTGGACTGCGACGTACTGGAAGCGGACGGCGGAACGCGGACCGCGTCCATTACCGGCGCCATGGTGGCGCTGACCTGCGCCGTGGACCGGCTGATCCGGGAGAAGAAGCTGCTGGCCAGCCCGATTGTCCACCAGGTGGCGGCCATCAGTGCGGGAATCGTGGATGATATTCCGTGCCTGGACCTGTGCTACCGGGAAGACAGCAGCGCGCAGGTGGATATGAATATCGTGATGAACGAGCAGAAGGAGTTTATCGAGCTGCAGGGGACCGGTGAAGGCCGCGCTTTCAGTCATGATGAAATGGAAATGCTGACCGGGTACGGCATCAAGGGAATCGCCGAGCTGATGCAGGCGCAGCGGGATGCGCTCGGGGAGCGGGCACGCCATATCGCGCCGAAGCCGGTGCTGGTTGCCGCGACCGGGAATGAACATAAGCTGCGGGAGCTGCAGGAGATGTTCCGCGACTACTATACGCTGGTCCCTATGACAGCTGCCGGGTTCTGCGGGCCGATTGACGAAAACGCGGATACGTTTGCCGGCAACGCGGCTATCAAGGCGGAAGCGGTCTGTGAGGCGACCGGCCTGCCGGCCATCGGAGACGACAGCGGCCTCTGTGTGGACGCGCTGGACGGGGAACCGGGCGTGCTCAGCGCGCGGTATGCCGGAGAACACGGAAACGATGAGGCCAATAACGACCTGCTCCTGAGCCGGATGGAAGGCCGGGAAGACCGCGCGGCGCAGTTTGTGTGCGCGCTGGCGCTGAAGCTGCCGGGCCGCGAAACGCTGATAGCGGAGGGCTCCTGCCCCGGCGTGATCCTTTACCGGCGGCAGGGAACCGGTGGATTCGGGTATGATCCGCTGTTCCTGTACGAGCCGATGAACAAGACCTATGCCGAGATGAACGCAGAGGAGAAAAACGCCGTCAGCCACCGGGCAAAAGCCAGTGAAAAAATGCGGCAGATCATGGCGGAAATCTGCGGGCAGGGAAACTGATTTCCGGGAGGTCCGGAAAACCAGAAACAGTACATCCTGAAACGGCGGAAAGCTTGACGAAACAAAGGAAAGCATGTAGAATATCTGAAAGATAAAAAGGCAAAGATCCATTGGGGGAACGCAGATGCTTCATGAAGGAAAAATCTGGGTTGGCACAGCGGGAGAGACCCCGGTTTATCTGCTTCCGGGCATGGCGAACCGGCATGGGCTGATTGCCGGCGCGACGGGTACGGGCAAAACCGTTTCCCTCAAGGTCCTGGCGGAGAGCTTTTCCGACATGGGCGTTCCGGTGTTCCTGAGCGATATCAAGAGCGACCTGAGCGGTATGGTGCTGTCCGGGGATCCCACCGAGGCGATTGAAAAGCGGCTGGACAAGTGCCATGTGCCCGCCGGGGAGTTTGAATTCAAGAATTACCCAACCGTCTTCTGGGACGTGTACGGAGAACAGGGGCATCCGATCCGCGCGACGGTGGAAAAGATGGGCCCCCTGCTGCTGAGCCGGATGCTTTCCCTGAACGAGACGCAGAGCGGCGTGATGAACATCCTGTTCCGCGTGGCCCGCGATATCGGACAGAAGCTGACGGATATCCTGGACCTGAAACGCATGCTGGTCTATATCGGCGAGCACGCCAAGGAACTGACCCTGCATTACGGCAACGTCTCCTCTGCCAGCGTCGGCGCGATCCAGCGCGCGGTGGCGGTCCTGGAGGACCAGGGCGGGGACACTTTCTTCGGGGAGCCGGCCATTGATATTGAGGACTGGTTCGGACCAGCCGCAAACGGGCAGGGGACCATCAACATCCTCTCTGCCGACCGGCTGTTCAACAATCCCACGATGTATTCCACCTTCCTGCTGTGGATGCTGACAGAGCTTTATGATTACCTTCCCGAACGGGGAGATGCCGATAAACCGCTGATCGTTTTCTTCTTCGATGAAGCGCACCTGCTGTTCAACAACTGCGGGCGGGCCCTGATGGAGAAGATCGAGCAGGTGGTCCGCCTGATCCGGTCCAAGGGCGTGGGGGTCTACTTTATCACCCAGAGCCCCGCGGATATTCCCATGACCATCCTGGGCCAGCTGGGAAACCGGATCCAGCACGCCCTCCGGGCCTACACACCGCTGGACCAGAAAGCGGTGAAGGTCGCCGCCCAGACGTTCCGGACGAATCCGTCCTTTGATACAGAAGAAGCGATTACGACCCTGAAGACAGGGGAGGCGCTGGTCTCATTCCTGGATGAGCACGGAGCCCCGGGCGTGGTTGAGCGGGCAATCATTCTACCCCCGCAGAGTTATATGGGCGCGATCTCAGGCGAGATCCGCACCCAGGTGATCGGAGCCAGTCCGTTCAAGGGCAAGTACGATCCTCCTGCCGCCCCGGCCGGGGTGCAGGGACAGGTTCAGCCGGCGGGAACCATTCCCGCCGCCCCGCAGCAGGCGCCGCAGTTCTATCTGGTAAACGGCATCCTGTGGCGGGTGAACTACGTCAATCCGACGGCGTACATTACCGTGAACGGCACGCTGCTTCCGGTCTCCCGCTGAGCATTCCCCGCAGTCACTGTTTCCCCCACGACCCCTCTCACGGCGCAGGTGAGCACCGTGCAAGCAGAACATGGCACAGACATTCAAGGTATTTGACCCCGCAACCGGAACGTATGTGGAAAAGCAGATCGAAGGCATGACTGCCCCGGCGGAAGCCGTCCAGGCGGCAGCCGAAGCCGCGCAGCCGGTTATCCAGGCTGTGGAACAGGCCGCGCAGCCGGTTGTCCAGGCAGTGGAGCAGGCGGCCCAGCCCGTGGTGCAGGCCGTGCAGCAGGCCGCTGAGCCGGTGGTCCAGGCCGTGCAGCAGGCCGCCCAGCCGGTTGTCCAGGCGGTCCAGCAGGCCGCGCAGCCTGTGGTCCAGGCGGTGCAGGGCATCGTCCAGCCCGGACAGACGGTTCCGACGATCCAGGTGCAGCCCCAGCTGCAGCAGATGCCCGTTATGGTGCAGGATCCCGTGACCGGCCAGCTGGTCCAGCAGATGATGACCGTCCAGTATGACGCCGCCACCGGAACCTATACGCCCGTTGCGGCACAGCCCCAGGTTGTGACGGATCCCAAGGTCCTTGCCGAGCAGCAGAAGGCCGCCGAAAAGGCTGCCCGTGAAGCTGCCCGCCAGGCGAAGGAAGAGGAAGCGGCTGCCCGCCGCGCCCGCGCTGATGAGCTGCGGGAAGAAGCCGCCGAGCGCGCCCGCCGGAATGACTCGGTTGCCGGCCGCGTGAAGAACACCGCGATCTCCACGGCGACCCGCCAGATCGTAACCAACATCACGAAGAACCTGACCAAGGTGATCAGCGGCCTCTTCGGCAAAAAGTAACCAACGGGATCCGCGGATCCGCAGGATCCGTAAAACAATTACAACAATGGAGGGTACAGGTTATGAAGAAGTTTCTGAAGGAGTTCAAGGATTTTGCAATCAAGGGTAATTTCCTCGACATGGCCGTGGCCGTGGTCCTGGGCGGCGCGTTCAGCAAGGTTGTCAACGCCGTGATCGAAATCTTCCTGACCCCGATCCTTGAGAACATCAAGATTGCCAATGAAGGCCAGGCCGGCTGGCTGACCGGTGTCGTGAACTTCGTCGCGATCCTGATTGAGTTCCTGGTGATCGCACTGGTGCTGTTCCTGATCGTCAAGGCTTTCAACAAGGCCAAGGAACTGAAGAAGAAGGAAGAAGCCGCCGCGGAACCGACCACCAAGAAGTGCCCCTTCTGCCAGAGCGAGATCGATATCAAGGCGACCCGCTGCCCGCACTGCACCAGCGAGCTGAAGGAATAAGCCCGCTCCGGGTACAGGACAGAGCCGTTTCCCTTTCGGGACGGCTCTTTTCCTTTTCCTCAAAAACAGGCATTGACAAACCGATCACGAGCCTGTAATATATGTCCGCAAAACCCTTATCACGAGTGACCGAGGGAAGGGCCCGATGACGTCACGGCAACCGGCGGAAGCAAGGTGCCAAATCCCCCAGCGTGCACACCCGGAAACGGAACGCTGACAGATAAGGACAATCAGTACCGATTGATTCCCGTCTGGCTTGTGTGCGAGCCAGGCGGTTTTTTTGCGAATATCAGATGGAGGCGATTCAAGATGCGCAGACTGTTTACTTCCGAATCCGTCACTGAAGGACATCCCGACAAGCTGTGCGACCAGATCTCCGATGCCGTGCTGGACGCGATCCTGGCCCAGGATCCCGCTGCCCGCGTGGCATGCGAGACGTTCGCAACTACCGGGATGATTACCGTGATGGGTGAGATCACGACGTCCACATATGTGGACATTCCCGCCATCGTCCGCAAAACCGTGACGGACATCGGCTACGACAGCCCGGAGAAATCCTTCAACGGCAACACCTGTGCCGTGATGACCGCGATTCACGAGCAGAGCCCGGATATCGCCATGGGCGTAAACGACGCGCTGGAAACCCGGAGCACGGACGGTGAGGCCGATACCGGCGCGGGCGACCAGGGAATGATGTTCGGCTATGCCTGCAATGAGACCCCGGAGAAAATGCCGCTTCCGATCGCCCTGAGCCACCGGCTGGCCCGGCGGCTGGCCGAGGTGCGGAAGCAGGGAATCCTGCCCTTCCTGTATCCGGACGGAAAAACCCAGGTGACCGTTGAATACATCGACGGAAAACCCGCGGCGGTGGACACGGTGGTGGTTTCAACCCAGCACGCGGCGGACGCGACCCAGGAGCAGATCCGGGAAGGCGTGATCGCGGAAGTGATCCGGCCGATTATCCCGGCGGAGCTCCTGACGGAGAAGACCCGCATCCTGGTGAACCCGACGGGACGGTTCGTCATCGGCGGACCGGCCGGGGATACCGGACTGACCGGCCGGAAGATCATTGTGGACACCTACGGCGGATCCGCCCCCCACGGCGGCGGCTGCTTCAGCGGCAAGGACCCGACCAAGGTGGACCGCAGCGCGGCCTATGCAGCCCGTTACGCCGCGAAGAACATTGTGGCGGCGGGACTTGCGGACCGCTGCCAGATCCAGCTGGCCTACGCCATCGGCGTGGCGGAGCCGGTGTCGGTGCTGGTGGATACCTTCGGAACCGGGAAGCTGGATGATGAAAAGCTGGCGGAGATTGTGAGCCGCGTGTTTGATTTCCGCCCGGCAGAAATTATCCGGAAGCTCAACCTTCGCCGGCCGATTTACCGGCAGACGGCTTCATACGGCCATTTCGGCCGGACGGATATCGACCTGCCGTGGGAGAAGGAAGATATGACGGATGTCCTGAAGGCGGCCGCCGGCGTCTGAAAACCGAAACAATGAAAAATCCCCGGAGCCTTCGCTCCGGGGATTCTGATTTCCGGCGGGATTATTTGATCAGCTCGCCCATGGTGCCGTTGACGGCGCAGGCGGCATTGCTCTCGTCGGTGTCGATATGCATGGCCAGGGAGAATTTTTCGCTGACGCGGACCACGACATCACCGAAGACCAGGGCACGGCCGTTGGTGTCCACCTTGACGGACACGACGTCCTTGTCCTTCACGCCGAATTCCGCGGCATCCGCGGGGGTCATGTGGATGTGGCGCTTCGCGGCGATCACGCCTTCAGCGACTTCCACTTCACCGGCCGGGCCGACCAGCTTGCAGGCGCCGGAGCCGGCGATGTCACCGGATTCACGTACGGGCGCGGTGACGCCGATGGAACGGGCATCCGTCAGGGAAAGCTCCACCTGGGTCGCGGGACGGACGGGCCCGAGGATACGGACGCGCTTCAGCGTGTTCTTGGGGCCGACCACATCGACCTGCTCCTCGCTGGCGAACTGGCCGGGCTGGGACAGCCAGCTCTTGACCGTCAGCTCATGGCCGGCGCCGAAGAGGGCTTCGAGATCTTCTTTTGTCACATGCACGTGACGGGCGGAGGTTTCAACCAGAATCTGCTTCATGAGAGAGTTACCCCTTCCTTTGATAATAACGGGTTCCCCGGACCGCCCGGCCTGCTGCCGGAACGGGATTCGGCGGAACCGGCTTCATACCCAACAATTTATTATATGACCAGAAGAGATGAAAAATCAAGCTTGACAAGCATAAACCGCTTCGATATACTATAAAGGCTGTTCTGTAAATCTTCGGGGCAGCAGGCCCTGAAGAATGTCGATCAATGAGGAGTGTTCAAAATGTTTCGTACTTATCAGCCCAAGAAGCGTCAGCGCAATAAGGTCCACGGTTTCCGCGCCCGCATGGCGACCCGGAACGGCCGTCGTGTTCTGGCTGCGCGCCGCCGCCGCGGCCGCAAGGAGCTGACGGTCTGATTTCAGCACCGGAAAGCTGACTTCATTTAAGCAAGGATGAGGCCCGCCCGTTTTTCGAACCGGGCGGGCTTTTCCGCTATATGGATCATCCGCAGAAAGCGGAAGGAATTGGAAAGCATGGAAAGATGCTATCGGCTGCAAAAGAACCGGGCGTTTCAGTATGTCTACCGCAAGGGGCATAGCTGCGCCTGCCGGAACCTGGTTCTGCTCCTGGCCCCCGGCCGGGAGAAGAAGGTCGGTTTTTCCGTCAGCAAGAAAGTGGGCAACGCCGTGACCCGGAACAAGGTCAAGCGCCGCCTGCGGGAATGCTTCCGGCCCCACCTGGGGGATGTGAAAAACGGGCTGTACGTCATTGTCGCCAGGCCTGCGGCCGCCGAGGCCACCTTTGACACGCTGCGGAAGGATGTCGTGTATCTGCTGAAAAAGCAGCAGGCATTCCTTCATGAACAGGGAACAGAAGGGAATCGCGCCAGATGAGAAAGCTCATGCTCGCCATGATCCGCTTTTACCGCCGGAACCTGAGCCGCCGGAAAAAGCACCCGACCTGCCGGTATATCCCGACCTGCTCCGAGTATGCCGTGACCGCCATCGAACGGTACGGCGCACTGAAGGGCGGGCGGATGGCCGCGTGGAGGCTGCTGCGGTGCAACCCGTTCAGCAAGGGCGGTTACGACCCGGTACCGGAGGATCCGAATACCACCTTAAGGAGGGAATAATCCGGAATGAACCAATTTCTCTACAACTTCCTGGCCTGGATCAACAGCTGGGTCGGGAGCTGGGGCATCGCCATGATCGTATTTACCGTACTGGTCCGGCTGGTGCTTTCTCCCCTGGACTTCAAAAGCCGTGTCAGCATGCGGAAAACCACCAAGCTGCAGCCGCAGCTTCAGGCCCTGCAGAAGAAGTACGCCAATGACAAGGACAAGCTGAATGCCAAGACTGCCGAACTGTACAAAAAGGAACATATCAACCCGCTGTCCAGCTGCCTGCCGCTGCTGCTGACCTGGCCGATCCTGATCGCCGTGTTCGGCGCGATGCGCATGGCCGCCAACGAGCAGCTGCTGATCCAGCTGGGCCAGATCCTGCAGGGAAAGGAACCGGCGCTGGAGCCGTTCCTGTGGATCAGGAACCTGTGGATGCCGGACAACATTTTCAATACCGCGTATCCGGATGTGAACACCCTGCGCATTATTCCCACCGACCAGTGGCTGCCCTGGTTCCAGAGACTGTCGGAATCCGGACTGCCGGCGATGCTGCAGGACCTGAACCTGACGGAAGCCAGCTTTGAGGGCTCCGCCCTGGGCGCGACGGTCCAGAGCATTGTGGATGTGATGAAGGCCCAGGTGCCGTTCTACGCAAAAGCCGTGGCCAATACACCCTACAGCGTTCCGCTGCTGGGAACCATTCCGGTGATGTACAACGGTTACCTGCTGCTGCCGATCCTGTCTGCCGTCAGCCAGATCGTGATGACCAAGGTCATGTCCGGCAACCAGCCGCAGCAGCCGGCCGCGAACGGCCAGCCGAACACCGGCAAGTTCATGCAGTGGTTCTTCCCCATCTTCTCCCTGTGGATCTGCCTGGGCTACAGCGCCGCGTTCGCCCTGTACTGGGTGGCCGGCAACCTGGTGAGCATGGGCCAGACCCTGATTATCAACAAGATCCTTGACAACCGCGAAAAACAGGCCGTGCTGGCCGGAGAGGGGACCGTCAAATGAAACAGTATGAAGCTTCCGCCCGGACCGTGGAAGAGGCGATTGAACTCGGCCTGCAGGAACTGGGCGTATCCATCGGTGATGTGGATGTTCGTGTCGTGGAAGAAGGCAGCAAGGGCCTGTTCGGCCTGTTCGGATCCCGGATGGCCAAGGTGTGCCTGACCGTGAAGGCTTCCGAGGAGGATCCGCTGGGCAACCTGCTGGAAGAAAAGAAACCCGCGAAGAAGCCGGCGGAAAAACCCGCTGAAAAGAAGGAAGCGGCGAAGAAACCCGCCGAAAAGAAGGAAGCGGCGAAAAAGCCCGTCCCCAAACAGGAAAAGAAGGAAAAGCCCGCGGAGAAGCCTGCCGCGGAGAAGGCTGAACCGGCGGAGAATCCGGAACCCCGGACGCTGGAAAAGCCGGAAGTGACTATGATCGCCGCGGAGAACCTGGATCCGGAAAGCCCGGCCGGGATTGCGAAGGCGTTCCTCGGGGAACTGACCAAGCTGATGGGCGTGGACGTGACCATTGATATGGGCACGGACGCCGAGGGCAACGTGTACGGATTCATCAACGGCGATACCCTGGGCATCCTGATCGGCCGCCGCGGCGAGACGCTGGACGCGCTGCAGTACCTCACCAGCCTGAAGGTGAACCGCGGCCGTGACAGCTATACCCGCGTGACCCTGGATACGGAAAACTACCGCGCCAAGCGTGAGGATACCCTGATCCGCCTGGCGAACCGGATGGCGAACCGCGCGCTGCGCACGGGCCGGAAGGTTTCCCTGGAGCCCATGAATCCCTATGAACGGCGGATTATCCACTTTGCTCTGCAGCAGAACGAGGGTGTGACCACCCATTCCGAAGGCGACGAACCGAACCGCCATGTGGTGATTACCCACAAGAAATAACGGAGGCGAATGATTTATGCTGGATATTAACCTGCTCCGCAATGACCCGGAGAAAGTCCGGGAGAATATCCGGAAAAAGTTCCAGGACCAGAAGCTGCCGATGGTGGACGAGGTCATCCGTTTTGACCGGGAATACCGGGACGCCCAGCAGCAGGCAGATGCCCTGCGGAACCGGCGCAAGGTGGTCTCCAAGGAGATCGGCGTGCTGATGGGAAAGGGCGAAAAGGAAGAAGCCGAGAAGCGCAAGGCGGAGGTCGCCGCGATCGCGGAAGAACTGGCGGCCCTGGAAGTGAAGGAAGAAGAGCTGAAGGCGGAAATCCGCAAGCGGATGCTCGTGATCCCGAACATCATCGACGACAGCGTCCCGATCGGCAAGGATGACAGCGAGAACGTCGAGATTGAGCGCTTCGGCGAGCCGGCCGTTCCGGACTTCGAGATCCCGTACCATGTGGACATCATGGAACGCCTGCAGGGCATCGACCTGGATCCGGCCCGGAAAACCAGCGGCAACGGCTTCTACTACCTGATGGGTGATATCGCGCGCCTGCACAGCGCCATCCTGAGCTATGCCCGCGATTTCATGATTGACCGCGGTTTCACCTATGTGATTCCGCCCTTCATGATCCACGGCGACGTGGTGACCGGCGTGATGAGCTTTGCCGAGATGGAAAACATGATGTACAAGATCGAAGGGGAAGATCTCTACCTGATCGGCACCTCCGAGCACAGCATGATCGGCAAGTTCATCGATACGATCCTGGAAGAAAAGGACCTGCCGAAGACCCTGACCAGCTACAGCCCCTGCTTCCGGAAGGAAGTCGGCGCGCACGGCATCGAGGAGCGCGGCGTCTACCGGATCCACCAGTTTGAAAAGCAGGAAATGATCGTGATCTGCAAGCCGGAGGAATCCCCGATGTGGTTTGACCGGCTGTGGCAGAACACGGTGGATTTCTTCCGCACGCTCGATATCCCGGTGCGCACGCTGGAGTGCTGCAGCGGCGACCTGGCGGACCTGAAGGTGAAGAGCCTGGACGTGGAAGCCTGGTCTCCCCGGCAGAAGAAATACTTTGAGGTCGGCTCCTGCTCCAACCTGGGAGACGCCCAGGCGCGGCGGCTGCAGATCCGCGTCCGCAATGACAAGGGTGAGAAGTATTTTGCCCACACCCTGAACAATACCTGCGTGGCCCCGCCCCGGATGCTGATTGCCTTCCTGGAGAACAACCTGCGCGAGGACGGCACGGTCGCCATCCCCGAAGTGCTCCGGATGTACATGGGCGGAAAGGACCATATCGGATAAGAAGCCGAAAACGGCACAGCCGTTCTTTTCGTGTTCTTTCCATCCCGGAAGCGTTGACAATCAAGCGTGACAGCAGATAATAAGATCAGAACAACTGGAACGGTCACCCGAAAGAGTGACCGTCCTTTTTGCCGGAGGATGAAACATGAATCTGACTGAAAAAATCCTGAGCGCGCATCTTGTCAGCGGCATCCCGAAAGCCGGAGAGGAAGTCTCCATCCGGATCGACCAGACCCTGACGCAGGACTCCACGGGTACCATGGCGTACCTGCAGTTCGAAGCCATGGGCATCGGACGGGTCAAGACAAAGAAGAGCGTCGCCTATATTGACCATAACACCCTGCAGACCGGCTTTGAAAACGCGGATGACCACCAGTATATCCAGAGCGTTGCGAAAAAGCACGGCATCTTCTGCTCCAAGCCCGGCAACGGCATCTGCCACCAGGTGCATCTGGAGCGGTTCGGCATTCCGGGAATGACGCTGCTCGGCAGTGACAGCCACACGCCCACCGGCGGCGGAATCGGCATGATCGCGATCGGCGCGGGCGGCCTGGACGTGGCGGTGGCCATGGGCGGCGGCGCGTATTTCCTGACCTGGCCGAAGGTGGTCGGCATCCGGCTGACCGGAAAACTGCCCTATGCGGTGGCGGCCAAGGATATTATCCTGGAGGTCCTGCGCCGGCTGTCCGTCAAGGGCGGCGTCGGCAAGGTAATGGAGTATATCGGCGACGGTGTGAAGACGCTGACCGTGCCGGAACGCGCGACCATCGCGAACATGGGCGCGGAACTCGGCGCCACCACTTCCGTATTCCCCAGCGATGAGGTGACCCGCGCGTTCCTGAAGGCCCAGGGCCGGGAAGCGGATTTCTGCGAGCTGAAAGCGGATCCGGATGCGGAATACGACGAAATCGTGGAGATCTGCCTGGATGAGCTGGAGCCCCTGGTGGCCCAGCCCCATATGCCGGACAATGTGGACACCGTGAAGAACGTGGGTCCGATCAAGGTGGACCAGGTATTCATCGGCAGCTGCACGAACTCCAGCTACCAGGATATGATGCGGGTGGCCCGGATCCTGAAGGGGAAAACCGTGCATCCGGACGTCAGCCTCGTCATTGGCCCCGGCTCCAAGCAGGTGCTGACGATGCTGGCCCGCAACGGCGCGCTGGCCGATATGCTCGGCGCCGGTGCCCGGATCCTGGAGAGCGCCTGCGGCCCCTGCATCGGCATGGGCCAGAGCCCGAAGACCAACGCGGTATCCGTCCGGACCAACAACCGGAACTTCTATGCCCGCAGCGGGACTGCCTCTGCCGGAATCTACCTGACCAGCTGCGAAACCGCAGCCGTTACGGCGCTGACCGGCGTGCTGACAGACCCCCGGTGCCTGGACCTGGACCTGACGGTTGAGCAGCCGGCGCAGTTTGAAGTGAACGACAACCTGGTGATTCCGCCTGTGGAAGCAGGACGGGAGGACGAAGTGGAGGTTGTCCGCGGCCCGAATATCAAACCGTTCCCGCTGGGCCATGACCTGGAGGACACGGTCAGCGGCAAGGCGCTGCTGAAGATGGAAGACAATATCACGACCGACCATATCATGCCCAGCAACGCGAAGCTGCTGCCCTACCGCAGCAACGTGCCGCACCTGAGCGACTTCTGCCTGACGCCCGTGGATGAAACCTTCCCCGCACGTGCCAAGGCGGAAAAGGGCGGTTTCCTGGTCGCCGGGGCCAATTACGGCCAGGGCTCCAGCCGGGAGCACGCCGCGCTGGTGCCGCTGTACCTGGGTATCCGCGCCGTGGCGGCGAAGAGCTTTGCCCGGATCCACCAGGCGAACCTGATCAACAACGGAATTATGCCCCTGACCTTCCTGGATGAGCGGGACTATGACCGGATCGACCCCATGGACACGCTGAGCTTGCCGGGCGTCCGGGAAAAGATCGCGGCCGGACAGGATGAGCTGGAGCTGAGAAATGAAACGAAAGGCGAGTCCTACCGGGTCAGCCTGCCGCTGACCGAGCGCCAGCGCGGCATGATCCTGGCGGGCGGACTGATCAATTACACACGCAACCAGGCCTGACGAGACAAGTTACAGGAGAAACCCGATGAGTATTTCATCCGCATTCCGGAACACGTTCCGGATCTGCTTCCGCCATCCGGCGGACACGCTGAAGTTCCTGGCCACGGAGCTCTGCCTGGTACTGATCTGCCTTGCGCCGGTGCTGTTCCTTGCCGACGCGGGGCTCCGGTACCTGGCGGTGCTGGCTGTCCCCATGTGGATCCTGATTATGTTCCCCGCCCGGATGAACGCGGCGGAGGCCATGCAGGACAGCCTGCGGGACGGGAGGCTCTTCAGCTGGCGGCTGGCCGATCCTTCCCGCTGGGGGGATAAGGTGCTGTGCGGGCTGAAACGGGCGGGTTACCTGCTCCTGTGGGCATCGCCGCTGATCGCGGCGGCCGTTTATGCCTGGCGTCATTTCTCCGGGCTGGTGGACGGCTTTACGCTGCTTGCGATGATCAAGCAGTTCGGGGGCGGGGATTTCATGACGGGAGTCCTGTACCTCCTGCTGGTCCTGCTGGCAATGATCCTGATCCTGGTGATCGGGTTCGGTTTCCACAGCGGCGCGCGGCACGCGCGGGCCCAGGGAGGCACCCGGAAGATGAAAGGCCGCCACGGAAAGAACCTGCTGGGCTGGATCTGCGCGCAGGCCACCCTGCTTCCGGTCCTGGCCGCGTTTGTGATCGCGGTGATGCGGTACCTGCCGGTGATCCGCGATGTGAGCGGCCTGATGACCGGATCCGTGAAGATCCCGCCCACCCGGGAAACCCTGATGATCCTGGCGGCCGGCGCCCTGCTGACGCTGCCGCTGCTGCCGGTCCGCAGCATGATCACGGCAGCTGTGATGAAGATTGAGGATTCAGATGAGACTGGACAAGTGGCTGGCGACGCTCGGTAAGGGAAGCCGCAGTGAAGTCCGGCAGATCATCCGGGACGGGCAGGCTGCCGTGAACGGGCAGACGGTCCGGGATCCCGCGGCCGACTGCGATCCGGAACGGGATACGCTCACCCTGCGCGGGAAGGCGGAAGACGGCCGGATCATGCGCCATGTGATGATGCATAAACCCGCGGGCGTGCTGACGGCGGCCCGCGATCCGCGCCAGATGACGGTGATGGACCTGCTGCCGGCGGAATACCGCAGCATGGGATGCATGCCGGTCGGGCGGCTGGACAAGGATACGACCGGTATCCTTGTTTTTACCTGTGACGGGGAACTGAGCCACCGCCTGCTGAGCCCGGCACGCCATGTGGAAAAACGGTACCGGGCGCTGGCCTCCGGGCAGATGGACTCCGGGGATACGGAACTTTTTGCCCGGGGGATGGACCTGGGCGACTTTACTGCGCTGCCGGCCCGACTGGAGATCCTGCGGACGGACGCGGAATCGGACACAACCCTGGCGGAGGTTACGGTTACAGAGGGCAAGTTCCACCAGGTGAAGCGGATGTTTGCCGCAGCCGGGCATGAGGTCCGGATGCTGCACCGCTGCTCCTTCGGACCGCTGGAGCTGGATCCGGCACTGCCGGAAGGTGCGTGGCGGGAACTGACGGACGGGGAACTGAAGGCGCTCAGGCAGGCAGCCTGCATGGAGGATCCGACAGAAAAAGCATGAACGATCATTATTACACACGGAACCCGGCCAGCGAATCCCGGCCGGTGGAATGTGAATACACATACCGCGGTATCCCGCTGACATTCCGGACCGACGCGGGCGTTTTTTCCAAAGGCGAGGTGGATGCGGGCACGGACCTGCTGCTGAAAGCCCTGCCGGAGGAGATGGCCGGGGACGTCCTGGACCTGGGATGCGGCTGGGGTGTGATCGGGATCTGTGTGGCCCGGCGCTGGCCGGATACCCGGGTGACCATGGCAGACGTCAACCTGCGGGCGCTGGAGCTTTCGCGGGAAAACGCGGAGCGGAACCGCGCGGAGGTGCGCTGCCTGGAAAGCGACGGAATGGAAGCCCTCAAAGGCGAACGGTTTGACACGGTGATTACCAATCCGCCGATCCGGGCCGGGAAGCAGGTGATTTACCGCATGTTCGCGGACGCGGCGGAATGCCTGCGGCCGGGCGGATCGCTGATCCTGGTGATCCGGAAACAGCAGGGAGCCGAAAGCTGCATCCGGTATTTGCAGACGCTGTTCCCGGAGGTGGAAAAGACCGCGAAGTCCGGCGGCTTCTGGGTACTGAAGGCGACCAAAAATGAAACGACCCTGTCCTGAACGGACAGGGCCTTTTTTTCTTGGGAAAGGGGATTACCGGATTACGATTTCCCCGTTTTCATCCACATCCACAATCAGCTCGGTGCCGGGCGCGATATCCGCGGCAATCACCTTCCGGGCGATCAGGGTTTCCACCTTCGACTGCAGGTACCGCTTGAGCGGGCGCGCGCCGTATACCGGATCGAAGCCCCGGCTGATCACGGCGTCTTCCGCCGCGGGCGTGAGGCGGACCTTCAGCTGGCGGCTTTCCAGGCGCCGGTTCAGGCTGTCGGTCATCAGGCGCACGATTGCGCCGATTTCATTCCGGGTGAGCGGCTTGTAGTACACGATTTCATCAATCCGGTTCAGGAACTCGGGACGGAAGCGGGTTTTCAGCAGTTTGTCCACCGCGCTGCGGGCTTCCGGCTTGATTTCACCGTCCTCGATGCCGTCCAGGATATACTCGCTGCCCAGATTGCTTGTCATGATCAGGATGGCGTTCTTGAAGTCCACGGTCCGCCCCTGGCTGTCGGTAATCCGGCCGTCATCGAGCACCTGCAGGAGGATGTTGAACACATCCGGATGCGCTTTTTCCACCTCATCGAACAGGATGACGCAGTAGGGATGGCGGCGGACCGCTTCGGTCAGCTGGCCGCCCTCGTCATACCCCACGTATCCGGGAGGCGCGCCGATGAGACGGGAGACGCTGAACTTCTCCATGTATTCGGACATATCGATCCGGACCATGTTTTTCTCATCATCGAAAAGCGCCTGCGCCAGGGCTTTGGCCAGCTCGGTTTTGCCGACGCCGGTGGGGCCCAGGAACAGGAAGGAGCCCAGCGGGCGGTTCGGGTCCTGGATGCCGGCACGGCTGCGCAGGATAGCTTCGGATACTTTCCGGACCGCTTCATCCTGCCCGATTACGCGCCGGTGAAGCGTATCTTCCAGGTGGAGCAGCTTCTCCCGTTCGCCCTCCATCAGGCGGGCGACGGGGATACCGGTCCAGCGGCAGATGATCCGGGCGATTTCCTCCTCGGTCACCTTGTCCCGGAGCAGGCTGTTTTCCCCGCGGCTTTCCTCGGCGACGGCCTCCTCCTTTTCCAGTTCCTGCTTCAGCTTCGGCAGTTCCCCGTATTTCAGTTCGGCGGCCCGGTTCAGGTCATAGGAACGCTCCGCCTGCTCGATCTGCGCGTTGACGCGCTCGATTTCCTCCCGCAGGCCGGTGACCTTCGCGATGGCTTCCTTCTCGCCCTCCCAGCGGGCCTTCATGGAGTTGAACTGGTCGCGCTGATCCGCCAGTTCCTTCTGCACTTCCTCCAGATGCGCCCGGGACAGGGCATCCTCCTCCTTCTTCAGGGCGGCCTCTTCGATCTCCAGCTGCATGATATGGCGGCGGATATCGTCCAGTTCGGCCGGCAGCGAATCGATTTCCGTGCGGATCATGGCACAGGCTTCGTCCACCAGGTCGATTGCCTTGTCGGGCAGGAAACGGTCCGTAATATACCGGTTGGAAAGGGTGGCGGCCGCAATCAGGGCGGCGTCCTGGATCTTGACGCCGTGGAAGACCTCATAGCGCTCCTTCAGCCCCCGGAGGATGGCAATGGTATCCTCCACGGTGGGCTCCTCAACCATGACCGGCTGGAAACGGCGCTCCAGCGCGGCATCTTTTTCAATATATTTCCGGTATTCATTCAGCGTGGTCGCACCGATACAGTGCAGCTCGCCGCGGGCAAGCATCGGCTTGAGCAGGTTGCCGGCATCCATTGCGCCGTCTGCCTTTCCGGCACCGACGATGGTATGCAGTTCATCGATGAAGAGGATGATGCGGCCGTCGCTCTTTTTGATTTCCGCCAGGACGGCCTTGAGCCGTTCCTCAAATTCACCGCGGAATTTGGCACCGGCGATCAGGCTGCCCATATCCAGGGAGAAAATGGTTTTGTCCTTCAGGCTGTCCGGCACATCCCCGCGGACGATCCGGAGGGCCAGGCCTTCCGCGATGGCGGTTTTGCCGACGCCCGGCTCACCGATCAGCACGGGGTTGTTCTTTGTTTTCCGGGAAAGGATCCTGATGACGTTCCGGATTTCGCTGTCACGGCCGATGACCGGGTCCAGTTTCTGCTTCCGGGCCATCTCGACCAGGTCCGATCCGTATTTTTTCAGCGCGTCATAGGTTTCCTCCGGGCTGTCCGAAGTGACCCGGGCGGCGCCGCGGACCTGGCTGAGCGCCTTCAGGAAGGCATCCCCGCTGTAGCCGGCCGCCTGCAGCGCACGGCCGGCCCCTGCGGAAGGCCTGGCGCACAGGCCGAGCCATACATGCTCCACGGACAGGTATTCATCCTTCATCTGCTCCGCGGTGCGCTCCGCCTCCAGGAGCGCTTTTTCGGTATCCTTGGCGAGGTATACATTGGAAGACCCGGCACCGGACGCGTGCGGCATCCGGCTGAGGGTCTCCTCCAACGAGCTGCGGAGCGCCTCAACGGAGGCGCCGCACTTGCCGAGCAGCTGGGGAATCAGGTCATTTCCGTCCTCCGTCAGCGCCAGCATCATGTGCTCCGGCTGGACCTCCGGATGCCCGTATTCCACCGCAAGCGCCTGGGACCGCTGCAGGGCGGTCAGGGTTTTCTGCGTAAACTGATTCATATTCATCATAAGCGGTTCCCCCTTTGAAGGTCATATTGACTATCTTTGACCTTCGATATCATTTTACACCATTCCGGGGATTTGTCAAGCGGAAAAGGAAGAAAAAACCGGCCGGTTCCGTTGAATCGGTATGGGAGGCGGCATCCTTGCCACAGCCTGCGGAATGATGGTATAATACAATGTCCCGGTATACAGCCTTCACGGAGGATGCCGGGCATCGCGAAAGCGGGAGGACAGATATGTCAGCAAGACGGAGACGGAACCAGCCGGACGACGGATTTGACCTGCCGGAGGAGAACGGGGAATTTGCGGAATACGAAACAGCGGATGACCTGTTCAGCGGCAACGGTTCCGGAGAAGAGTATCCGGAGGAATATCCGGATGATCCGGAAACTGAATATACGGATTACGCGGAATATGCAGCGGCAGAGAACGGCGGGGAACCGGAGGATGAATCCCCCGCGGAGTATCCCCGCAGCATTTTCCGGCCTGAAACGCGGAAGCCGAACTTTATCGTCAGCGTCCTGGTCCATACGGTCCGGGTGATGCTGATTATTGTGCTGCTTGCGGGATTTGCCGGCATCGGCGCGCTGGTAGGCATTGCCAAGGGATATGTGGACACGGCGCCGGAACTGGACCTGGTCACCCTGAACAGCCAGGACCAGAACTCATCGTTCTATGACCGGAACAAGGGATTCCTGACCACCTACCGCGGCGCCGAAAACCGCGAGGTGGTCCCGCTGAACGCCGTACCGAAGCGCCTGCGCAACGCGTTTATTGCGGTGGAGGACGCGCGGTTCTATTCCCATAACGGGGTGGACGTCAAGCGGATCGCCGGCGCATTTATCGCCAACCTGACCACATCCGGCACCCAGGGCGGATCCACGATCACCCAGCAGCTGATCAAGAACACGCTGCTTTCATCTGAGCAGAGCTACAAGCGGAAGATCCAGGAAGCGTACCTGGCCCTGCAGCTGGAAACCAAATATTCCAAGGATGAAATCCTGGAGACCTATCTGAATACCATCTACCTGGGGGAAAGCTACTACGGCATCAAGGTCGCGGCCAAGGGCTTCTTCGGCAAGGAGCTGGAGGAGCTGACCCTGCGCGAGTGCGCGATGCTGGCGGGCGTGACCAACAACCCGTACTATTACAACCCCCGGCGGAATTTCTATACCCGCAGCGACGGGGAAACGGATTTTGCCGCGGTGACGAACAACCGGACGGATTATGTGCTTCGGTGCATGTATGAAAACCAGTTCATCACCCGGGAAGAATACGAAGCCGCCAAGAATCCCGCAACGGCGGGCGTACTGCAGGCCGAACCGGGTTCCGATTCGAAGGGAATCTATGATTATCCGCACTATATCGAATACGCGGTCAAGGAAACGGTCCAGATCCTGCTGGAGGTGAACGGCCTTCCGGATACCGCCGCGAACCGCGCCGCGATGGAAAACAAGCTGCGGACCGGCGGCTATAAAATCCAGCTGGCGATTGACCCGGAGATCCAGAAGACCGTCGAGGAAACCCTGCAGAACTGGACCAAGTACCCGTCGCTCCGGGATCCTTCCGACAAGGTTTTCCGCAGCCGGAACTCCGATGGCACCTATACGGAAATTGTCGAGCCGCAGGCGGCCTGCGTGGTGCTGGATTACCGCATGGGCGAACTGATGGCGATTGTGGGAAGCCGGACGGAAGTGACGGCCAGGAAGACGCTGAACCGTGCCACGGACATGAAGATGCCGGTCGGTTCCTCCATCAAGCCGATCGCCGTATACGCACCCGCGCTGGAGCTGGGCGCCAGCCCGGCCTCCGTGGTTTACAACATGCCGATCCCGATTGCCGGATGGAAGGACGCGAAGGGAAACGACAGCTGGCCGACCAACTACGGCGGAGGCGGATATGCCGGGCCGGAAACCCTGCGGACCGCCATGGCAAAATCGCATAATACGGCTGCGGCCCAGACGCTGATGAACATGGTCGGCGTGGATCGGAGCGTGGACTTCCTGCACCGGATGGGTGTGGATGACGGCCATATTGACGCGACCCCCTTCGGCCTGAGCCTGGGCTCCTCCGGAATCACCCCCCTGCAGATGACGGTGGCCTTCGGTGTCCTTGCCAGCGGCGGCGTTTACCAGAAGCCGATTTCCGTCCTGGGGATCTCCGATGCCAACGGGGATACGGTATGGGACGGACACCAGCACCAGGACCGCCGGCGGGTATTCTCCCCCAGCACATCCTGGATGATTGTGGACATGCTCAAGAGCGTTGTGTCCTCCGGAACCGGCACCTCCGCAAAGATCAAGGGGCAGACGGTCGGCGGCAAGACCGGTACCAACTCCGACCAGAAGGGCGTATTCTTCTCCGGAATCACCGGGTATTACGCAAGCGCCCTGTGGGTGGGACATGACAACTATAAGGCGCTGTCCTCCAAGTCCACCGGCTCCGGCGCTGCGGCGCCCCTGTGGCAGGCCTATATGAGCAAGATCCATGCGGGGCTGGACAACCGGGATATCCTGGACGGAAGCTACCAGGATTACGACCTGATCCGGGTGGAGACCTGCGCGGTCAGCGGCCAGCTGGCCACGGATGCCTGCCGGTATGACGCCATGGGCTACGGTACCGTGACGGATTACTGGCGGAACGGCACCCAGCCGACGCAGTACTGCCAGATGCATACCGTACAGAACGTATGCCTGGACAGCAATATGCCGGCTGGACCGTACTGCACGCGCGTGGAACAGCGGGGCGTGGTTTCGATCCCGCAGGGCCATGTGCTGGCTGGCCTGATCGGAACGAAATACCAGCCGGAACTGGAACAGTACCTGGGAACCGGTTCGGTGGTGGGTGCCCAGACCTGTACGCTGCATACCACGGCGGCGCCCCAGGGAACGCAGTACGGCGGAGGCACGGTGCCGGACCGGGTGATCAGCGACGCCCGCCAGGTGATTGCCAGTGCGCAGAATGTGCTGGCCACGCTGGATCCCTCGGGTGAACGGTACCGTGCGATTGTCAGCGCGGCCACATACCTGCAGAGCCTGATTGACGGCGGCACGGCCACCCAGGCGGAAATCACCGCAGCGATGACATCACTGGCCCGCGCGCTGGCCGGGGACTATTGACGGAAGGAGCCGGAAAATGCTGAAAATCGGATGCCACCTGTCCGCATCCCGCGGATACCTCCATATGGGAAAGGAAATCATTTCCATCGGCGGAAACACATTCCAGTTCTTTACCCGGAATCCCCGGGGCGGGAGCGCGAAACCGCTGGATGAGGCGGATACGGCTGCCTTCCGGCAGTTCGCGGCGGAACATGGGATTGAAGTGATCCTGGCCCATGCGCCCTATACCCTGAACGGATGTTCCGCGGATCCGGCGATCCGGGACTTTGCGGCCCGGACCATGGCGGATGACCTGCAGCGCATGGAAGCCACTCCCGGCAACCTGTACAACTTCCATCCCGGCTCCCACGTGGGGCAGGGGACGGAGGCGGGAATCACCATGATTGCCGATATGCTCAACGGCCTCCTGCGGCCGGAGCAGACCACAACGGTGCTGCTGGAGACCATGGCGGGAAAAGGCAGCGAGGTCGGCGGCCGGTTTGAGGAGCTGCGGGAGATCCTGGACCGGGTGACGCTGAAGGAAAAGATGGGGGTATGCCTGGATACCTGCCATGTGCATGATGCCGGATACGATATCGTGAACCATCCGGATGAGGTGCTGGCGGAGTTTGACCGGGTGATCGGGCTGGACCGGCTGCGGGCGGTGCACGTCAATGACAGCAAGAATCCGCTGGGCGCCCGGAAAGACCGCCATGAAAAGATCGGGGAAGGCTTTATCGGAACGGAAGCCATCCTGCGGCTGATGCGCCATCCGGCACTGCGGGAACTGCCGTTCAACCTGGAAACACCGAATGAACTGGACGGCTATGAACGGGAAATCCGGATGCTGAAGGAACTGTACTGATCGGAACGACGGCGGAGAGGAAGATTACCGATGAAGCGGGGGCGGATCCTGACGCTGCTGACAACGGTACTGCTTGCGGTACCGGGCTTCGGCGCGGCGCGGGCGGAGCAGCCGGAAATGCAGATCGGCATTTCCGGCGGTGAAGTGCTGCCCGGAAGCGCCTCGGTGATTACGGTGACGGTTCCGGAGGACGGGACCTGCCGCATCGGAATCCTGGACGCGGACGGGGAGCGGATCGCCGCTGTGGCGGAGAACCGGCCGGTTTCCGCGGGATATAACGCCATGTACTGGAACGGCACCTATGACGGAATTGCGGTCCCGGAGGGGCAGTGGCGCCTGGTTGTGGAAATGAACGGCCGGACAGCGGAGACCCCCGTGACGGTCGGAAGGATGGTTCCCTGCCTGATTTCAGCGTCGCTTTCCGAGGCGCGGGTGATTCCCGGAAAGCAGGTGACTGCTGCCTGGTGCGCAACGGAAGCGGGCGAGGTGCTGCTTACGCTGGAAAACGGCGGCGGGGTGAAAGCCGCATTCCGGTTTCCGGCCGCGGCATGGGACGGAACGGCGGTATTTGAGGCGGCAGTCCCGTGCGGGAGCTACCGGGCGGTCATGACCCTGGAGCGGGATGACGGCACCGCATCCGCACCGGCTGAAATGCCGCTGGAAGTGGTCCCCCCGGAGACGGAGTTTTCCCCGGTTTATACCAGCCCCTACGCAGGGCAGGATGTCCGGCTGAACGCATGGACCGTCCCCATGGATATCGGGGATGAGACGGCCGTATGGCAGGCGCTGACTGCACCGGTGACGGTGGTGGATGACGGGAAAAGCACGGACCAGCGGCGCCAGGTGATCGTACGCAGGGAACCGTCGGAAGACAGCGAAGGCATCGGCATGGTGACCCTGGTTTCCCAGGGGGTTCATGTGCTGGAACGCGGCGCGGAATGGTCGCTGATTGAATGCTATTCCTCCTCCTTCCACAATTCGGCAATCCTGAACTGGAACGCGCTGATCCAGGGATATGTCCCGACCAGGTTCCTGCGGGAAGTGGTCCCGAACCAGGAAATGGGGTTGGTGGTGGACAAGCTTTCCCAGCAGATGTATGTCTTCCTGAACGGGGAGCTGTACTCCACGCTGTTGGTTTCCACCGGGCTGCTGAACGCAAAGCAGCCGTACAATGAAACCCGCTCCGGCGAGTACCTGCTGGTGAGCCGGGTCGGCGGATTTGAATCGGACAACCTGTACTGCCCGATGGCAATCCGGTTCAATGCCGGCGACATGATCCATGAGGTACCTTATTCAAAGCGGTATGTGGACTATTCCAGCACGGAGCCGAAGCTGGGCACCAAGGCCAGCCACGGCTGTATCCGGGTGCAGCGGAAAGCCAGCCCGGAAGGCGTCAACATGCAGTGGATATGGAACCACTATAAAGCCAATACGAAAATCCTGATCTGGGAAGACTGGCAGGGAAGACAGCTGCCGGTTCCCGCGGACGATACGGTCCTGTATACCAACCTCCGGAAAAACAACCTGTACCATTCCGCTTCATCCTGCGGGGAGCTGGGGACACGGAGGCCCGAAACGGTTACCTACGCGGAGCTGTGCGGGGAGAAAGGGACGAAGCTGAAAGCCTGCCCGGCATGTGCACCGGCACTGAAACGGAGCGAACTGGAGGAGATCAATGCCCTGTATGCACCGGGCGGAGATCATGACCCGGGCATGACGGAGGCGCGGAAGGACTGTCCGCGAAAGATCAGGTAAGAGGAGAAACAAGATGAACTTAGTGGACTGGATTATCGCGGGTATTGTCGGGGTGAGCGTCCTGATCGGCCTGTACCGGGGATTTATCGCTTCGGTAGCCAGCATGGGCGGCTCTCTGGTATCCCTGGGCGCAAGCTACTGGCTGACGCCGAAACTGGTCGAATACCTGCAGCAGCACACCGGCCTGGCTTCCACGCTGGAAACGTACCTGGACGCGCGGACGCGCCTGGATACCACCACAGCCGGGCAGTCCGTGGCCGGGCTTTCCTCCGGCTCGATTTCCGATATCCTGGGCAAGGTCGGCCTGCCGGCCCCGCTGGACACCCTGCTGAAAACCAACCTGGAGAACCAGGTGTTCAATGCCGGGCAGAACGTCGGTGAATATGTGCGGCAGACGATCGTCGGCGCGGCCATGAACGTGATCTGCTTTGTGGTCTGCTTTATCGTGCTGATGCTCCTGTTCCATATCATCATCAACCTGCTGAAGGCCATTTTCAAATTCCCGGTCCTCAAACAGTTGAATTCCGTGGCCGGCGGCGCCTTCGGGCTGCTGCGCGGCGCGCTGCTCTGCTTTGTTGCCTTCGCGCTGCTGCCGCTGATCCAGGCGATGGTGCCGCTGGAGGAAGTGAACAGGCTGATCAGCGAGAGCACGCTGGCCCCGATGTTCAACAGTACCAACCTGATTCTTTCCATCATGAACGGACGGCTGTAGCACCTATGGAAACATTCATCAGTCCGACCCTGCTGGCGGAGCAGAAGGCCCGCTCCCGCCGGAGCACGCTGGTGTTCCGGCTGTTTGCCGCGGCCATGCTGCTGGCGTTTGCCGCCATGTGCCTGCTGACCCGGACCGCCAATGCCCGGATCATGTTCATCGTGATGCTCGCTTCGATGATCCCGGCCGGAATCATCTGTATTCTGCTGTACTGCCTGCGGATCCGGCCGGACCGCGCAGCGGTGAAGCATACCCGGATGCTGCTGGACGGAGAGACGGAAACCGCGGAGGGCGAATTCCGGTATGCGGGCGGACCGGTCCAGATTCCCGGGAGCGTCCGGGTACTGCCGGTGATCCTGCGGAACGGGGAGGAATCCCGCCGTCTGCACCTGGACGAAACCCTGGCCGGCCGTATGCCGGCGGAGGGAACCCGGATCCGGGTACAGACCGTCAGCCGCTACATCACCGGCGCGGAGGCCATGGACGGAGGGAGCGGATCCGGAACGGCGGGGAAGACTGCGCCGCGGCCGGGCCGCGGGCTGTTCCGCCGGGTGGTTTCCCTGTTCCCGGCGTTTGTGCTCTGGGCGATGATTGCGGTGGTTTTCGGCGGATTTGTGTTCAACCGGATTACCGATACGGATCCGGCGTATAAAATTGTGATTTATGCGGACTGCGCGGTTTCGGACGGAGCGGAACTGGCCGCCCGGCTGGAGGATGCGCTGACCGCGCCGGTGCGCATGGTGAAGGTCCACCCGTTCGATTATGCCATGTTCGGCAGCGAGGCGATCCGGAACGCGGACCTGTATATTGTCCCGGCTTCCCATGCCGCGGAATACAGCGAATGGCTGGTTCCCGGCGGAATCCCGGCGTACCGGCCGGACGGATCCGCCGGGATTGCATCCGGTTATTTCGGGTACCAGCCCGATGAGGCATATGACCTGTATTACGGCCGGGCGTCGCTGCATACAGCCGGGAATGAAGGCGCGGCGGACAACCAGGCCGCGGATGTGGCGGAAAAACTGCTTGAAATCCACTGACAACTGAAGACGAGGAGGAATCTTCCATGACCGGAAAAGCCCTGTTTTCCATGTTCCTGCTGCTTTCCCTGCTGCTGGCGCTCCCCATGGCAGCCGGCGCGGAGGAAGACAGTCCGCTGTATGTGAAGAAGGTGGAAAACCTGCCGGATGATTTTATTTTCGGCATGGACGTTTCCAGCGTGCTTGCCGAGGAAGCCAGCGGGGTTGCCTATTATGGGTTTGACGGGCAGCCGGCGGATCTTTTCCGGGTGCTGGCGGACAACGGCATCAACTATATCCGGGTGCGGGTGTGGAACGATCCCTTTGACAGCCAGGGCCGCGGATTCGGCGGCGGCAACTGCGATATCCGCACGGCGGCGGAGATCGGAAAACGCGCGGCTGCGGCGGGGCAGAAGCTGCTGGTGGATTTCCACTATTCCGACTTCTGGGCGGATCCCGGAAAGCAGATGGTTCCGCGCGCCTGGAAGGGCATGGAAATTGAGGAAAAGCGGGAAGCGGCGTTTGCGTTCACCCGGGACTGCATGGCGCAGCTGAAGGAGGCCGGCGCGGACGTGGGCATGGTCCAGGTCGGCAACGAAACCAACGGCGCGCTGGCCGGGGAAAAAACCTGGATGAATATCGCGTATATCATGGACGCCGGCGCCCGGGCCGTCCGGGAGATCTATCCGGACGCGCTGATCGCGGTGCACTTTGCCAATCCCGAGAATCCGGACAGCTACCGCACGTACGCCAAAAAACTGGATTACTACGAGAAAAACGGGCTGATCCATTACGACGTGTTTGCCACGTCCTATTATCCCTACTGGCACGGCACGCTGGAGAACCTGTCCGCCATCATGACGGAAATCGGGGAAACATACGGCAAAAAGGTCATGGTGATGGAGACGTCCTACGCGTATACCGGGGAGGATACGGATTTCTTCGGCAACACGGTGGGCGACGGCGGCGGGATCACGAAGGATTACCCGTTCACGGTGCAGGGACAGGCCAATTCCGTGCGGAACATTACGGATACCGTGGTCAACGGCATGAAGGACGGGATCGGGGTCTGCTACTGGGAAGGCGCGTGGATTGCCGTCGGGACGGACAGCTGGGAGGAAAACCACGAAAAGTGGGAGAAGTACGGTTCCGGCTGGGCTTCCAGCTATGCTGCGGCATACGATCCCGGTGACGCGGGGAAATACTACGGCGGAAGCGCTGTGGACAACCAGGCGTTCTTTGACGCGGAAGGCCGCCCGCTGGAATCCCTGAAGGTGTTCCGGCTGATGCGGGACGGCAATGCGGCGGAGCTCCGGGCGGACGCGCTGGAGGAGCCTTCGGTGGTGTGCGACCTGGCGATGCCGCTGGAGCTGCCTGAAACCGTCAATGCCGTGATGACAGACAACAGCCGCCAGCCGGTTCCGGTGACCTGGAACCTGACGGCCGAACAGGACCGGACCATGCATGAATCCGGCCCGGCCCGGTATGAGATTGCGGGCGAGGCGGGTGGCATGCCGGCCCGGTGCTATGTTTCCATGATCGAATACAATTACCTGGCGGATTACAGCTTTGAGGAAGGCGGTTCCGCATGGGTGATCACCGACCTGAAGAAGGCGGATGAGCTGTATATTGAGGACAAAAAGAACGATTCCCTGACGGGAACGAAGCATATGCATTTCTGGAGCGCCGCGCGGGACAGCGTGGAGTTTACGCTGGAACAGGCGGTGGACAGCCTGCCGGAGGGGAATTTCCGCTTCTCGGCGTCCATTATGGGCGGCGACTGCGGGGATACGGATATCTATGCCTATGTGAAGGTGAACGGGGAAATCATCGCCCGGTCCGAACCGATGGCGATTACCGGATACGCGCAGTGGGATACAAAATCCACCCCGGCGTTTGCCCATTCCGCGGGGGATGAGGTGACGGTCGGCGTTTACGTAAAATGTTCGGGAAGCGGAAACGGCGCATGGGGAAAAATAGACGATGCCATGCTGAATTCTGTGCAGTAAATGGTGTTTTGCCACAATATATTGGAAACGATACCAATTCAGTAAATAAAAGGACTTTGTCCCAAAAATATTGTTGACAAACCGTGTGATCGGTACTACAATATCTATGAATTTGAACGGAATAAACCGAACAACAGGAGCAATCCTGTTTCGGTTTTGATTCCGACAAAAAAACATCATATGAAAGGAAGTATTTTCAAATGAAAAAGTTGTTTGCCATCGTTCTGGCCCTTGCTCTGGCGCTGTCCGTCTGCGCGACTGCCATGGCCAGCGAAATCGCCGGCACCTACGACATCACCGTATGGGTGGCCGAGAAGGCGGTTGAACTGACCAAACAGCAGATCGAAAACTTCAACAAGACCAATGAACTGGGCATTACCTTCAACGCCACCGTGGAAGCGGTTTCCGAAGCGGATTCCGCCACCCAGATGATTACGGACGTTGAAGCCGGCGGCGACATCTTCTGCTTCGCGCAGGACCAGTTCGCCCGTCTGGTGCAGGCCGGAGCGCTGGCCAAGCTGGGCGCCCGGGCTTCCGAGACCGTGACGGCCGAGAACGATGCCGGTACCGTTGCTGCCGCCACCTCCGGTGACCAGCTGTACGCGTATCCGCTGACTTCCGACAACGGCTACTTCATGTACTACGACAAGAGCATCATCCCGGAAGAGGATGTGGACTCCCTCGAGAAGCTGATCGCGGACTGCGAAGCGGCCCAGAAGTACTTCGCGTTTGAAATGCAGTCCTCTGCCTGGTACAACGCGTCCTTCTTCTTCGCCACCGGCTGCAAGAGTGAGTGGACCACCGACAATGACGGCAACTTCATTTCCGTCAACGACACCTTCAACTCCCCGGCGGGCCTGATCGCCGTCAAGGGAATGAAGAAGCTGGTGGATTCTCCCTTCCACCTGAGCTCCAGCCAGGGCTCTGAATTCGCCTCCAACGCCGCGATCGTCGTGACCGGCACCTGGAGCTTCGAAGAAATCAAGGGCATCCTGGGCGACAACATGGGTGTGACCGACCTGCCTTCCTTCGAAGTGGACGGCCAGGAATATCACCTGGGTTCCTTCAACGGCTGCAAACTGATGGGCGTGAAGCCGCAGGTGGATGCCGTGAAGGGCGCCGCTGTCGCGCAGCTGGCCCTGTACCTGACCAACTTTGACTGCCAGATGGAGCGGTTCAACGCGCTGGCCTGGGGTCCCTCCAATGTGAAGGCGCAGGCGGACGAAGCCGTGCAGGCCAACCCCGGCCTGGCTGCCCTGCTCAAGCAGGCTCCCTATTCTGTGCCGCAGGGCCAGATCCACGGTTCCTGGTGGGATATCGCCAAGGTCATCTCCGACGACGTGAAGGAAGCCGAAGATGAAGCGGGCCTGCAGGCCGCCCTGGACAACTACTACAACAAGATCGCTTCCCTGTTCACGCTGGACAACAACGCGCTGCTCTTCGTGGGCGCCTGGAACGGCTGGAACAATGCGGATGATACCGACACCTACTACCTGAAGGACGGCGCTGTGACGCTGGAAGTTCCTCAGAGTGACTACATGGGCGGCCGTATCGTGAACCCCGGCAAGTGGGACAGCGACAAGGGCTTCCTGCAGGTTACCGAAGGCAAGGAACTGATCCAGGATCTGGGCGAGGACATCGGCGACAACAACATCGTCTTCCTGGCCCCCGGCACCTACACCGTGACCTGGGACGGCGCTGCCATCACCATCGCGCAGAACTGATCAATCCAATAACGGGAATCCGGCAACGCATCGGCACGTTCGGATTCTGAGATAAAAGGCGGCCGGAACCAACCCAGTTTGGTTCCGGCCATTTTGCAAAAGGAGCTGAAATCGGGGATGAAGCAATACAGTGACCTCGAGTACCTGAGGCTGTCCAAGGGGGGCAAGCTTCTGTACAAACTGGGCCGGTTTTTCACCGGCATTCCCCGCGCGGTCGGCAATGTGTTCCTGAAGCTCTGGGACCTGCTGAAGAAGGGCGGACAGGGGATCGGCCGCGAATGCGCCGATATCGCCTCAACCTTTGCCCACGGAGACTGGAAGACCAAGATCTCCTATTTCATTATGGGATTCGGCAACATCGCCCGCGGGCAGGTCCTGCGGGGACTGCTGTTCCTGCTGTTTGAAGCGGTGTTCATCTTCTTCATGGTCAATTCGGGCGCATACTGGCTGAGCATGCTGCCTTCCCTGGGCAAGCAGGGCCCCACGGAGGAATATAACTTTGTCCTGGATACCTACACCACCAAGTACCATGACAATTCCTTCCAGATCCTGCTGTACGGCGTGCTGACGATCTTCTTCATCATCGCGTTCATCTACACCTGGCGGGTGAATGTCCGGCAGAACAAGATCGCCGAACAGATCCTGAAATCCGGCAAAAAGCTGAAGAGCGGGAAGGATGACCTGCGCAGCATCGTGGACGACCAGTTCCACAAGACGCTGCTGGCCCTGCCGCTGACCGGCATCCTGATCTTCACCGTGCTGCCGATCCTGTTTATGATCCTGGTGGCGTTCACCAACTATGACGGCACGCACAACGGCTATACCAACAGCCTGTTCACCTGGGTGGGCCTGGACAACTTCAATACCCTGCTCTCCTGGGAAGGCGGCGCCGGAGGCACGCAGTCCTACGCGGCGACTTTCGGCGAAGTGCTCCTGTGGACGCTGATCTGGGCATTCTTCGCGACCTTCACCAACTATTTCCTGGGCATGTTTGTGGCCATGGCCATCAACAAGAAGGGGATTAAGTTCAAGAAGGGCTGGCGGACGATCCTGGTCATGACGATCGCGATTCCGCAGTTCATCTCCCTGCTGTACGTCAGCAAGATGTTCGCCAAGAACGGCATTGTGAACGGGTTCCTGATGGATATGGGGTGGATCCAGACCGCGCTTCCCTTCTGGGAGGACGCCACCTGGGCGCGGATCACCGTTATCCTGATCAATATCTGGATCGGTATCCCGTACCTGATGCTGATCACGACCGGTATCCTGATGAACATCCCCGCGGACCTGTACGAATCCGCCCGGATTGACGGCGCCAGCGGATGGCAGCAGTACCGGAAGATTACGCTGCCGTATATGCTGTTTGTAACCGGGCCGTACCTGCTGACCAGCTTTACCGGCAACATCAACAACTTCAACGTGATTTACCTGCTGACGGGCGGTGCGCCGACGAATCCGGCCGCGTCCTCCGCGGCAGGCACGGTCGGCTACACGGACCTGCTGATTACCTGGCTGTTCAAGATCACCACCGGCGCCGAGTCCCAGTATTACCTTGCGTCCGTAATCGGTATTCTGGTGTTCGTGGTCATCGCGGTGATCTCCCTGGTGGTCTATAATCTGATGCCCAGCATCAAGAATGAGGAGGATTTCCGCTGATGAGTGAAGCAACGGCAAAACGTCACATGGGACTGCGGACCTCCCGTGCGATTTCCAACACCGCCATCCATATTCTGCTGATTGCGATCAGCATCATCTGGCTGATCCCGTTTGTCTGCATCGTGCTGCAATCCTTCCGTGTGGAGAGCACCGGCCAGGTCGGCTACGTGCTGCCGAAGGTGTGGGGTTTTGACAACTATACGCGGCTGTTCTCAACGGACTTTACGCGGTGGTATACCAACACCTTCATCGCGGCGCTGATCACCGCCCTGATCCAGACGGTGATCGTGCTGTGCATGAGCTATACGCTGTCCCGGTTCCGCTTCAAAATGCGGAAACCCCTGATGCGGTTCATGCTGATCCTGGGCATGTTCCCCGGAATGCTTTCCATGATCATCCTGTACCGGGTGCTGAAGGACCTGGGGCTGACCCAGGCGAACGCGACGCCCGGCCTGATCCTGGTTTATGTGGCATCCTCCGGTATGGGATACTACGTGTCCAAAGGCTTCTTTGACACGATTCCCACCTCGCTGGATGAGGCGGCCCGCGTGGACGGCGCGACCCGTGCCCAGATTCTTTACAAAATCATCCTTCCGCTCTCCAAGCCCATCGTCATCTATACGATCCTGACCGCGTTCATGGGCCCCTGGGGCGACTACGTATTTGCCCGGTACATATCCTTCGGTACGTCCGCGGGCAAGAACGTGGCGGTCGGCCTGTATGACTGGCTGAACCGGGACTCGATCGCCAACAACTATACGATGTTCTGCGCAGGCGGCGTGCTGGTAGCCCTTCCGGTTACCATCCTGTTCCTGTTCCTGCAGAAGTACTATGTTGAAGGCGTTACCGGCGGTGCGGTAAAAGGTTAAGATGCCCTGCATCCTGACCTGAAAGAAAGGAGAGAAAAAAATGGCAAGCGTCAAACTGACAGATGTCAAGAAAGTATATGACAACAAGGTAACGGCGGTCCACGATTTCAACCTGGATATCAAGGACAAGGAATTCATCGTGTTTGTCGGTCCGTCCGGATGCGGAAAATCCACCACGCTGCGCATGGTGGCCGGCCTGGAGGATATTTCCGGCGGTACGGTGGAAATTGACGGCGAGGTTGTGAACGACCTGCAGCCGAAGGACCGCGATATCGCGATGGTATTCCAGAACTACGCGCTGTATCCGCACATGACGGTGTATGACAACATCGCCTTCAGCCTGCGGCTGAAGAAGATGCCGGAGGATGAAATTTTCGAGCGGGTGACCAACGCCGCGGAGATCCTGGGCATTACCGAGTACCTGACCCGAAAGCCCCGGGCCCTGTCCGGCGGCCAGCGCCAGCGCGTGGCCATCGGCCGCGCCATGGTCCGGAACGCCAAGGTGTTCCTGATGGACGAACCGCTGAGCAACCTGGACGCCAAACTGCGGAACCAGATGCGCGCGGAAATCATCCTGCTGCGGCAGAAGCTGGACACCACGTTCATCTACGTCACCCATGACCAGACGGAAGCCATGACCCTGGGCGACCGGATCGTTATTATGAAAGACGGCTTTATCGAACAGGTCGGAACGCCCCAGGAGGTGTTCGACACCCCGGTGAACCTCTTCGTGGCCGGCTTCATCGGCAGCCCGCAGATGAACTTCCTGAAGGCCAAGCTTGTCCAGGACGGCGAAAGCTATGCCGTGGACGTGCTGGACGTACGGATTCCGCTGAACGAAGACCAGAACGCGGTGCTGGCCGCCAAGAAGGTGACCTCCCGGGATATTATCCTGGGTGTGCGCCCCGAGCATACGACCGTGCTGTTCCAGCAGGCGGAGAATGCCATCGAGTGCACGATCAACGTGAATGAAATGATGGGCAGCGAGCTGCACCTGCACCTGACCAGCGCGCACGATGACAAGATCATCGTCCGGCTGCCCACGGTGGACCTGACGAATGAACAGCGTCACAGCCTGTCGTACGGCAACAAGATGTTCATTACCTTCCCGGCGAAGGTGATGCACCTGTTTGATCCGGAAACGGAGCGGAGCCTGATTGACGGGTAACAAATCAACAGGGAGGGCGGGCTGCGGGTGCAGCCCGCCTTTTCCGGCAGGGGGAATCAGCATGAAAAAGCGGACCGCGATGACCGCGGCAGTCCTGATCCTGGCACTCACGCTGCTGACGGGAGCCGCCACGGCGGAAGGACTGACATTTTCCGATGGATGGGATGTTATGGATAACAACCGGGTATTCTATGAGATCTTTGTGGGCTCCTTCTCCGATTCCAACGGAGACGGGAAAGGGGATCTGCGGGGAATCATCAACCGGATGGATTACCTGAACGACGGGGATCCGGCATCCGGGAAAAGCCTGGGAGTGGAGGGGATCTGGCTGACGCCGATCTTCAAATCCCCGTCCTACCACAAGTATGACGTGATGGATTATTACACCGTTGATCCGGCTTTCGGGACGATGGATGACCTGCGGGAGCTGGTGGAAACCTGCCACGGGCGGAATGTGAAGGTCATCCTGGACCTGGCCCTGAACCACACCAGCAGCCAGCATATCTGGTACCGGCGTTTCCTGAATTCCCGCGCGATGAACAACCCGGCCGGACCGTGCTATGATTTTTACACCTGCATCGGACCGGATGAGAAGGCGCCGGCCGGCCGGAGCTTTATGGAAGAACTGTCGGGCCGCATCCGGGTGGAGGACAATTTCTCCAGCACGATGCCGGAACTGAACTTTGATTCCGAGGCTGTCCGGCAGGAAGTGCTGAACATCGCGAAATTCTACCTGGACCTGGGCGTGGACGGGTTCCGCTTTGACGCGGCGAAATACCTGTACCTGAACGAGCATGACAAGAACCTGGCGTTCTGGACCTGGTATATCGGGGAACTGAAGAAGATCAATCCGGATGTATACACCGTGGCGGAGGTCTGGGACGGGGAAGGCATCACGAACCGGTATGCCCCGGCGGTCAACTGCTTCCACTTTGCCACCAGCCAGGCGGAAGGCCTGATTGCCGAGACGGCCAAGGCCGGGGATGTGAACCGGCTGACCGCGGCAATGCAGAAGTACCTGGATACGCTGCACGGGATCAACCCGGAAGCGATGAAGATTGATTTTATTGCCAACCATGATACGGACCGCGCGGCGGGCTACCTGACGATGGCATCCGGACGGGCGGCGGTGGCTGCGAGCCTGTATCTCCTGTCTCCCGGATCTCCCTTCATCTACTACGGGGAAGAAATCGGCCTGCGGGGTTCCCGGGGCGGCGCCAATACGGACGCCAACCGGCGCCTGGCCATGCTGTGGGGGGACGGGGACACGGTGAAGGACCCGCCCGGCAGCACCTATACGAGCCAGACGACCTATTCCGTGCAGGACCTGGACGGAATGAAGAACAGCCTGCTGAACCATTACCGGAAACTGACGGCGATCCGGAAGGCCAATCCGGAGATTGCCCGGGGAACCTATACCGCGCTGAGCTTCAGCGATACAAAGGCGGGCGGATTCCTGTGCGAATGGAACGGATCCACCGTGGGTGTGTTCCATAACACCACGGAGCGGATCCAGAAGCTGGACCTGGCGGATGCCGGTGTGGAATTCCGGAAGACAGCCGCATGGATTTCCGCGGATCCGCTGGACGGCGGCGCGTCCCTGGACGGGACCGTGCTGACCCTGGGACCGCTGACCAGCGCGGTGCTGAGAACGGAGGCGGAGTGATGCGGCTGGGCGGAACGGTTACCGGACAATATTCCTCTGTTCCGGAATGGGAGGAGCTGCTGGTGCGGTCCCGGTTCCGGGCGGTGACGGCCCCCTTCAGCTGCCGGACACCGGAAAAGGAAATCACGGCCTATATGGAAGCGGCGGCAAGGCATGACGTGCGGATCGCGGAAATCGGCGTATGGAAAAATACGATGGATCCGGATCCGGCGGCCGCAGCGGAGGCGATGGCCTATGCCAAAGGCCAGCTGGCGCTGGCCGACCGGCTGGGGATTCCGTGCTGCGTGAATATCGTCGGAACTGAGAGCGCAGCCGGCTGGGACGCAGCGGACCGGAGCAATTTCCTGCCGGAAACGTATGACCGGATTATCAGCCAGATCCGGGAGATCCTGGATGAGATGAATCCGTCCCGGGCGTTTTACTGCATTGAACCCATGCCCTGGATGGTGCCGGACGGTCCGGATGAATACCTGCAGCTGATCCGGGACGTGGACCGGCCGCAGTTCGGCGCCCATATGGACTTTGTGAACATGATCAACTGCCCGAGAAGGTATCTCGCGCCGGAAGCGTTCATCGAGGAATGCTTCCGGAAGCTGGGGCCGTATATCCGGAGTACGCATATCAAGGACACCCGGATGCACCCGACGAACCTGACCGCCCTGCTGGAGGAATGTTCTCCCGGGGAGGGAACGCTGCACTACGGGGAAATCCTGCGGATCCTGGACCGCTACCTGGCGCCGGAAGCGCCGGTGCTGCTGGAGCACATGCAGACCGAAGAAGCGTACCGGAAAGCCTATGATTATGTCGCCGGAAAGGCTGCCGAAACGGGTATCCGGATCTGAGCAACATTGTATACAGTACACAGAAAATACAATCCGAAAAACCCGAAGCCGTTGAAAATAAAGGGATTGAGGGTCATAGAAGGCCGAAAACAGGATTGTATTTTTATTGTATTTACATGTTGTCTGATTCAAAACGGACAGCTCAGGTCGTTGCTTTTTGCCTGTAAATATGTTATTCTATCTCGCACATAAACAAAGGTTGTATATGTTGCCATTGTGAAATGTGTATTTGCATTCCGTATTTCCTGCTTTGTATTATTCGGGGGCTATCCCGATAATAAATAAAAAAAAGGAGATATCTACCATGAAGAAACTGATTGCCCTGTTGATGGCTCTCTGCATGATTCTGGGTGTCGCCTCCGTTTCCGCAGAAGATGTGGCTTACGAACGCGCCGAAGATGAAGAGATCTATCTCGAACTGCTGGGTGACTATGACGAGCTGATGAAGGCCGCCAAAGCCGCTCCGACCAACGATGAACGGTTCGTCCTGTATGCGCAGGCGGAAGCCGCGCTGCTCGACAGCGCCGTGATGGTTCCGAATACCACCCAGGGTGGTGCCTACACCATCAGCCGCATCGCTCCCCGTACCGTTCCCTACGTCCAGTGGGGCAATGACGATGACCGCCTGTTCGGCCTGGTCATCTCCGATGAGTTCCTGACCCCCGACGAGCGGGCTGACCTGCTTGCCGAGTGGAGCAAAGCCGTTGCCGGCGAAGGAACCTATGATCCTGCCGCTTACCTGACCGGCAAGGGCCATACCCTCCAGAGCGATTACAAGCTGACCTTCGCCACCGCTCCGGTTACCCTGGACTGGCTGAACACCTCCTCCCAGAGCGATACCGAAATCACCGTGAACTGCGTGGACGGCCTGGTGCAGTACAACAACCTGAACCAGCTGTGCCCCGCCATGGCGGAGTCCTGGGAAGTCAGCGATGACGGTTCCGTTTACACATTCCACATCCGGGAAGGCGCCAAGTGGTTCACCTCCGAAGGCGAAGAATACGCCGACGTGACCGCGGGCGACTTCGTTGCCGGGTTCCATCACATGCTGGACGCCAAGGCCGGCCTCGAGTGGCTGGTTGAAGGCGTTGTGAAGGGCGCTGCCGAATACCTGGCGGGCGGTTCCTTCGACGAAGTCGGTTATGAAGCTGTTGATGACCAGACCCTGGTGATCACGCTGGAGGGAGACATCCCCTACTTCATGACCATGCTGACCTACAGCTGCTTCCTGCCGATCTGCGAAGACTGGTACCTGAGCCACGGCGGCGTCTATGGCGCTGAGGAATATCAGGCTGCTTTCGCCGATACCGAAGCCTACACCTTCGGCAAGAACACCGACGTGGCCTCCCAGGTCTACAGCGGCCCGTTCCTCCTCAAGAAGCTGAATCCCGATTCCGAAATCGTTGTTGAGAAGAACCCGAACTACTACCGTGCGGACGAGGTGACGATCAACAGCATCACCTGGATCTACGACAACGGTGAGAACATGAAGGCGTTCTACGATGACGTTGTGAGCGGTGTGTACGCCGGCAGCGGCCTGACCGAGGCGAGCGGCACCCTGAAGATGGCCAAGGACGACGGCAACTTCGACAAGTATGCCTACGTTTCCGACACCACCTCCACCACCTACTTCGGCGGCATGAACGTCAACCGCGGCACCTTCGCCCTGGAGAGCGGCGCGGCTGCTTCTCCCAAGACCGAGCAGCAGAAGATTGACACGCACAATGCCCTGATGAACAAGAGCTTCCGGAAAGCCCTGGCCCATGCGTGGGACCGCGCGACCGTGAATGCCACCAGCCGCGGTGAAGACCTGAAGCTGGCCAACATCCGGAACATGTATACCCACCCCGAGTTCGTCTCCCTGGAGAACGCCACGACGGATGCGGACGGCCATGAATTTGCGGCCGGCACCTTCTACGGCGAGATGGTTCAGTACTATCTGGATCAGATGGGCGGCGAAATCAAGGTTGCGGACGCCATCGACGGCTGGTACAACGCGGACCTCGCCAAGGACTACCTGGCCAAGGCCAAGGAAGAACTGGGCGACAGCGTGACCTGGCCGATCACCATCGACATCGTGTACTATTCCGCTTCCGAAGGCAACACCGCTCAGGCGCAGGTCTCCAAGCAGACCATCGAGGAAACCCTCGGTGCCGAGAACGTGGTTGTGAACCTGGTTGAGACCACCACTTCCGCGGACTTCTACGCCTGCGGATACCGCGCGGCGTCCGGTGAAGCCGGCAACTTCGACTTCTTCTACGGATCCGGCTGGGGCCCCGACTACGGCGATCCTTCCACCTATCTGGATACGTTCGGCGTGAATGGCTACATGCTGAAGGTTATCGGTGTGGACTATTAATCCCCATACAGGGTATTCTGTAAAACGGGGGGAAGCGGCGTCTTCGCCGCTTCCCCTATTGATTCCAGGCATAATCCCGCCGGCGCGGGATCATTTGCGTATTATTTCCTCATTTTATTTTTTGGGTAAGTGGGTGTATTCATGAGAAGATACATGCTGCGGCGGATTCTGTTCTCCCTGTTTTCGCTGCTGGTCGTAATCGCGACCGTTATGCTCCTGGTCTATAACCTGATTCCAAGGGGCGCCATATTCCAGATGGATGACGTCTGGAACAAGAAGAGCCTGAACGACCGGACCATCTATGAGTATGCCCAGTATCAGAAATTCGGATACCTGGAGTATTCGGATTTCACCAGCTTCCTGCGGTCCAAATATGAGGGCCAGTACGGCGCGGAGTATACCAAGAGCGATGAGTTCAAGGCAGCCAAGGAAGCCATTCAGAATGAAAATACCTACCTGGACAATTCTGACGTCCAGGAGTTTATTGAGATGTTCGAGAAAGAAGGATACAAAATCCGGTATCTCGAACCCCAGCGTTCCCCTTCCGGAAAAGCCAAGAAGGGCGGCGACGGATACCTGGTCGCCGTGGTGGAACGGAGCGTATTTACCCGCCTGTGGAATTACCTGACGCACCTGATTACGGTGGAAACCGTGAACGACGTGCAGGATCCCGCGCTGACGGAGCGCTATGTCCGGGCCGAGCATGACCCGTACAGCGGTCTGTTTGCGGTGGTGGGCAGCGGCACCACGCACAAATACCAGCTGTACTTTGACGGGCGTTTCCCGTTTATCCACCAGAACTGGATCCACCTGAACCTGGGCACTTCCTTTACCAAGTTCAGGGGACAGGAAATCACCGACGTCATCAACCGGCCGACCGGGGACCAGGTGAAGGTGCAGACCCAGTATCCGGCCAAGCTGGGCACGGATGAATATATCAGTTCAGCGATTGATTTCCATACGCTGACTTACAACAGTTCTCCCAGAACCAAAACGGAGATGAAGCAATTCCCGGACCAGTACACGACCTACAGCTACCGGATTGACGGACTGTCCATGCTGGAGAACTCCTTTGTGATCGGCCTGATCGCAACCGCAATCGCCTACCTGTTCGGCCTGCCGCTGGGCATTGCCATGGCCCGGCACAAGGACGGACTGGGGGACAAGATCGGCAACGGCTACATCATCTTCTCCATCGCGGTGCCCGGCCTGGCCCGTATTTTCCTGTTTGCCGCCATCGGTACCACCCTGTTCGGGCTGCCATACAAGTTTGCCAACGCGGAGGCCAAGATCCTGGCCTACATCCTGCCGACCCTTTCGCTGGCGCTGCCGTCCATCGGCAACCTGATGAAGTGGATGCGGCGATATATGATTGACCAGATGAACAGCGACTACGTCAAATTCGCCCGGGCGGAAGGCATGAGCGAGAAGGAAATTTACCGGAAGCACATCAGCCCCAACGCGATGATCTACCTGGTCCACGGCATCCCCGGCAACATCCTGGGCTGCCTGATCGGCGCGATCATTACCGAGCGCGTCTATTCCGTACCCGGCGTGGGCGGCCTGCTGACCAACGCCATCAACGGGTATGACAACGGCATCATCGTGGCCTGTACCGTGTTCTATACCACGCTGTCGATCATATCCCTGATCCTGGGCGACCTGCTGCTGGCCAAGTATGACCCGCGGATCTCCCTCTCATCCAGCAAAGGAGGTGGCCGCTGATGTCTGAGCAGACGACCCGGAACCAGGACGGATTGTTCCGGTTTATCGACAAGGACACGATCCAGTCCGAAAAAATCACGGCACCCCGGTATTCCTACTGGGCATCCGTATTCCGCGTATTTTTCCGCAAGAAAACCAACCTGCTGATGATTATCCTATTCATCCTGATTTTCCTGTGCGCGTTTGTGATTCCGGCGATTGCCCCCTACGACGCGTATGAAAATCTCCGGGATGCCACTTCATTCAACCTGTCTCCCGCCGCGGCAATGGCCAAATACGACGGATTCTCCTTCAAGTGGATCCTGGGTACGGGCCCCATGGGCAACAGCATCTTCTACGGAATCTGGGCATCGGCCCAGACCAGCCTGCTGCTGGCCATCATCTGCGCGGCGATCAACATGACGATCGGCATTATCCTCGGCGCCGTATGGGGATACAGCAAGCGGTTTGACCAGGTGATGCTGGTGATCTACAACATCATCGCCAACGTGCCGTACATCCTGATGATTGCTGTGCTGGTATACGTCATCGGCTCGGGCTTCTGGAGCTTCGTGTTTGCCATGACGATCACCGGCTGGCTGGGAATCGCGTACTTCTTCCGGACCCAGGTGATGATCATCCGCGACCGGGAGTATTCGCTGGCGTCCCGCTGCCTGGGCACGCCGATTCCCCGGATGATCAGCAAGAATATCCTGCCTTTCCTGACTTCCGTGATCGTGACGGTGCTGGCGACGGAACTGCCGAGCTATATCTCCTCGGAAGTGTTCCTGAGCTTTATCGGCGTCGGACTGAGCGCTGAAATTCCCTCCCTCGGCCGGATGATCCAGCAGGCGCAGAGCGCCTTCCTGGTCTATCCGTGGGAATTCTGGCCGCCGGTTGCCATCGCTTCAGCCATCACCGTAATTCTGTACGTTCTGGGCCAGAACCTGGCGGATGCCTCGGATCCCAGGACGCATATGTAAGGAGGGCGGATCATGAGCGAGAATGAAAACAGGAAAGTCCTCCTTTCCCTGAAAAACGTCAGCGTCAAATTCAATGTACGCGGCCGGATCCTGACCGCAATCCGGAACGTCAGCCTGGATATCTATGAACATGAATCCATCGCGATCGTCGGTGAGAGCGGATCGGGCAAATCCGTCCTGACAAAGACATTTGCCGGCATGCTGGAATCCAACGGTTTCATCAGCGAAGGCAGCGTCATCTTCTCGGATGACGACCTTTCCCATACCAACGTCAAGCTGACGCCGGCCAACCTGCGCCTGCTGGAACGGCTGACCAACAAGTACAACAAATATTCAGTGCTGGAACGCGGCGCCGGGGAATACCGGGCGCTCCGGCAGAAAAAGGCGGACATTGCCCATGTGAAAACTCTGACCGAGGAAGAGGAAGAATCATTCCGTACCCGGGCCAAGGATATTCACGACGACATCGTGGAAAGCAACAACTACCTGCTGACCCTGGACAAGCACAGCGCGAATGACCAGAAGGAAATCCAGGAACTGGAAAAGAAGATCCGGGACCTGACGGCGCGGGAAAATGCGCTGAACGCGGAAAAGGAATCCCTGATCAAGGAACGCACGGAAGCCTATAAGGCGGATGCGGCCCGCCAGGCGGCAGACCGGACGGAGATTGCCCGGCTGAAGGAGCTGCGCAAGCAAAAGATCAAAACGAAGGATAAGGAAAGCAATCCGGAAGGGCTGTCAGACGCGACGATCGCCCGCAACCGGAAGCTGGCATATGACGTGCTGCTTTCCACCGGCCGGTATCCCTTCAAGGACCGGATCAAATACACGATGAAACTGAACCGGGTTCTCCGCAAGGCGATGATCCAGGGGGAAAACCTGCTGGACAGCGACGTGCGCCGGAAGCTGTTCCAGACCTGCGTGCTGTATGTGGAATTCACTGAAGTGAACGAGTCGGAGAACCAGCTGGAAGGCTATGCGGTGATCGACTGCGCCAACGTGAAGTATACCGATGACTGGCAGAAGATCCGCGGCCGCCGGATTGCGACGGTGTTCCAGGATCCCATGACCAGCCTGAACCCGGTTATCCCGATCGGCAAGCAGATCATGCAGGTGATCCTGAAGCACCAGAAGTGCTCCAAGGCGGAAGCAAAGCAGCGGACGCTGGATATCATGGCGAAGGTGGGAATCCCGGAGCCGGAGAAACGCTTTGACGATTATCCATTCCAGTATTCCGGCGGTATGCGCCAGCGGATTGTTATCGCGATCGCGCTGAGCTGCCAGCCGAAGATCCTGATCTGCGATGAACCGACGACCGCGCTGGACGTGACGATCCAGGCCCAGATCATCCGCCTGATCAAGGACCTGCAGCAGGATCTCGGATTTACGACAGTTTATATCACCCACGACCTGGGTGTTGTGGCCAATGTGGCGGAACGCGTGGCGGTGCTGTATGCCGGGCAGATTGTGGAGCTGGGCACCGTGGAGGATATCTTCTACGATCCGAAGCATCCCTACACCTGGGCCCTGCTGTCCTCCCTGCCGCAGCTGACGGAGCGGGGCACGGAGCTGTTCTCCATCCCCGGTACGCCGCCTTCCCTGTACAACAAGATTGTCGGTGATGCCTTTGCCCCGCGGAACAACTACGCGATGGCCATCGACCTGAAGGAAGAGCCGCCGATGTTCCAGGTCAGCGAAACCCACTTCGCGAAGACCTGGCTGCTGGATCCCCGGGCCCCGAAGACGGAAGCGCCGAAGAATATCCAGAACCTGCATGAAAAAATGGTGAAGATCTACGGCGATTTCGAAGAGGAAGGAGAGTAAGGCATGGACAATCAGAACAAGGAAGTCCTGCTTTCCGTCCAGAACCTGGACGTAGTCTTCAAGCAGGGGAAGAACAGCTTCAAGGCCGTGTCTGATGTCAGCTTTGATATCTACAAGGGAGAGACCCTGTCCCTGGTCGGCGAGTCCGGCAGCGGAAAGACCACCATCGGCCGGGCCATCGTGCGGATCAATCCATGCACAAACGGTGCAATCTACTTCAAGGGAGAGAAGATCTCCGGCAAGCTGCCCCGTTCCAAGGACCGGGAAGTCATCCGGAAGATCCAGATGGTATTCCAGGATCCCGCAGCGTCCCTGAATGAGCGGGCGACCATTGAATATATCATTTCGGAGGGCCTGTACAATTTCCACCTGTTCAACAGCGACCGGGAGCGGATGGAAAAGGTGGAGAAGGCCATCAACGACGTCGGCCTCCTGCCGGAACACCTGACGCGGTATCCTCATGAGTTTTCCGGCGGACAGCGGCAGCGCGTCGGCCTGGCCCGGTCCATCGTCATGGAACCGGAGCTGATTGTGGCGGACGAGCCGATCTCCGCACTGGACGTTTCCATCCGGGCCCAGGTGCTGAACCTGCTGAAGAAATTCCAGCAGGAGCGCGGGCTGACCTATCTGTTCATTGCGCACGACCTGTCGATCGTCCGGTTTATCTCCGACCGCATTGTGGTCATCTACAAGGGCCGGATTATGGAAGTGGCCGAGACGGAGGAGCTGTTCCAGTATCCGCTGCATCCGTATACCCGCTCCCTGATGAGCGCGATTCCGATCCCGGACCCGATCCTGGAAAAGAAGAAGAAGCTTTTCGTCTACGAGCCGAAGGAATACGGTGAGAACGATCATCCGTCCCTGCAGGACCTGGGCAACGGCCACTGGCTGTACGGTACCCAGGAGGAAATCGACGCAGCGAAGAAAAAGCGCTTCGGCGAGGGATAATGCATGCTTCGTGACAGGAAAAACCGTATCCGGCTGGTTCTGTTCATCCTGGCGGTCCTGATCGCAGTCGGGTCCTTTACGACCTGGGCCATCAAGCTGGGACACCGGGAGAGCGGATACCAGACGATTGTTTATGAGAATACGCACGCGGACGTGCTGTACCGGACCGGTATCTCCATGATTTACTGGGCGGAAGGGAACGCCGCGGATATCCGGACGCTGTCGAACACCGTCCAGCGGATCTATTCCGACAGCCTGTACCGGAATTTTATCCAGCTGGACAGCACCGCTGTGTATGAGGAAACGGAGAATATTGCGGCCCTGAACCGGCATCCGGGGGAGGAAATCCGGATCCCGGACCGGCTGGCCGGCGTACTGCGCGACGCGCTGGAAAAGACCGGCGCGGATGAGGGATACTCCGCCTTTGCCGGCGCACTGTATGATGAGTGGGAGCGGCTGCTTTACCTGGATGAACCGCAGAACGCGGACCCGGCCAATTCGCCGGAGGAAGCGGAGCGGATTGCCCGGATCGCCGGGGCGGTCCGGCCGGAGAACGGAATCCGGCTCACGCTCAGCGAAGGGGAAGGCGGAACGACGGCCTGCCTGACGATACCGGAAGAATACCGGCGCCTGGCGGAGGAACTGGAAATTTCCGCCCCCATCCTGGACCTGAACCTGCTGCGGGACGCCTACCTGATGGACCTGGTTGCGGAAGATATGAAAGCGGCCGGCTATCCGGATTTTGTGCTGTTTTCAAAGAGCGGCCTGGCACTGACGGCCCGCGCAAAGGAAACGCTGATTGTTTCCGTGATGAAGGACGGGGAAGCGGCGGCCACGCTGAGCGCCGCCGGACCAGCGGCCTCCATCCGGTTTGCGGCCGGGGAACTGCGGAGCGACGGATACGGCGCCTATACGGTGAACGGGCTGAAGCGCCATTACTGGTTTGACGCGCGGACCGGCGGATTCCGGGACCGGGTGGATCAGGCGGTGATGGCCGGACCGGCCCGGGCGGTTGACCTGGCCTGGGAGATGATCCGGCTGAACTGCGCGGAGGATCCCGGAACGGTTGAGACACCGGATGATATCCAGTGCGTGTGGACCGGAGCGGACAGCCTGCAGGAAGCGGTGCCTTCCAGGTGAAGGCATCGTTTTTGCACCGGCAGACAGGCAAAAAGAATTGCATATCCCCCCGGAGTATGTTATGATCAAACCGTACTTCTTTTATGGACAGATCAGCAAAAGCTACCATCCGGGCAATCGAATCCGGCTTGTTCTGATTTCGTTTTTTCGGGCGGATGCCCAGAAAAATAAACAACAACAGGAGGGGACACTTAATGAGGAAACTTTTATCCCTGGTACTGGCTCTCTGCATGATGGCCAGCCTGACCGCCGCGTTTGCGGAAGAAACCGCGCCGACCTATACGTACCGTACGGCTGCGGCGGAATTCCCGACGAACTGGAGCCCTTTCCAGCAGCAGACGGCCACTGACAGCAACATTACCGACTGGCTGTACTCCGCTTTCTATGAATTTGATTTCAACGAAGACAAAGACGGCTATGTGCTGAAGCCCCTGGCTGTCGAAGATTTCCCGACCGACGTTTCCGCCGACTATGTCGGTGAGGAATGGGGAATCGCGGAAGGCGATACCGCCCGCGCGTGGAAATTCATCCTGCGGGACGGCCTTGCCTGGGAAGACGGCACCCCCATCACGGCTCCGGATTTCGTGACCTCCGCCCAGTACCTGCTGGATCCGAAAGCGCAGAACCACCGCGCGGACGGCCTGTATTCCGGCAACCTGGTTGTGGCGAATGCCGAAGCCTACCTGAAGCAGGGCCTGACCGAGCCCACTTCCTACGGCAAGGTGAAGGCGAGCAAGGGATTCGCGACCACCGAAGAACTGATCGATGCCTTCAAGGATGAAAAGGGCTGGATCAACTGGGCCAATTCTTTCGGCGACACATACGATTTCGAAGCGAAAGCCTGGACCGGCGCGGCAGATAACGAAGTAGTCGAAACGCCCCTGACCGTCGGCGAACTGTATGAATTCTACACCACCGGTGAAGGCGCGGCCTATGCGACATGGGCCAGCCCCGAACAGCTGGTTGAGTGGACCGAGGATGAGCTTTTCCTGAACTTCCAGGCCTATGAAGACGGATTCCCGTTTGAAAAGGTCGGCGTCAAGGCCCTCAGCGACAAGGAACTGGTGCTGATCCTGGCCAAGCCCCTGGAAGGCTTCTACCTCTACTACGGTATCCCGAACTGGCTGGTCAACGAAGCGAAGTACAATGAGTGCGCGAGCGAAAAAGACGGCGTGTACACCAACAGCTACGGCACTTCGCAGGAAACCACGATGTCCTGGGGTCCCTACAAGCTGGGTTCCTTCCAGAGCGACAAGGAATACAACCTGGTCCGCAATGAGAACTGGTTCGGATACAGCCTGCCGGAATTTGAAGGGCTGTACCAGACCGACGTGATCAATGTTTCCTATGTACAGGAACCCGCCACCCGGATGGAAATGTTCCTGAACGGCAAGCTGGACGTCAACGGCCTGAACAAGGACTACATCAAGGAATACGCGTCCTCCGACTACACCTATTATGATGAGGGCGACTCCGTATTCGCGATGGCGTTCAACCCCGATCTGGCAGCGCTGAAGACCGCGCAGGAAGCTGCCGGAGCGAACATCAACAAGACGATCCTGACGATCAAGGATTTCCGTATCGCCATGTCCCTGGCCATGAACCGTTCCGAGTTCGTGCTGGCGGCTGATCCGACAAGCTTCCCGGCGTTCGCCCTCTACGGCAGCCAGATTGTTGCGGATCCTGAAGAAGGCCTGTTCTACCGCACCACGGATACCGCCAAGCAGGTTGTCGTTGACTTCTGGGGTCTGGCGGACGAAATCGGCGAAGGCAAGCTGTATGCGACCGTGGACGACGCGATCGATTCCATCACCGGCTACAACCTGGAGATGGCCCGCGAGTATTTCGACAAGGCCTATGATCAGGCGATTGAAGCCGGCCTGATGACCGATGCGGATACCGTCCTGATCATGGTCGGTACGCCCAACGCGACTTCCGCTTTCTACAACAGCGGCTATGACTTCATCGTCAACAATTACACCGAAGCAGTCAAGGGCACCAAGCTGGAAGGCAAGCTGAAGTTTGACCGTGACTCCACCCTAGGCAACGGCTTCGCCGATGCGCTGCGCAACAACCAGGTGGATATGCTCTTCGGCGTCGGCTGGACCGGCAGCACCTTCGATCCCTTCGGCCTGATCGAAGCCTATGTTTCCTCCAACTATCAGTATGACCCCGCCTGGAAACCCGCCGAAACCCAGATGACGGTGACGATCGACGGCGAAGCGTACACAACGGATGTCTGGACCTGGTACCTGAGCATCACCAACAATGTGATCACGGCCAAGAACGCTGCGGGCGAAGACGTGGAACTGGATGTGACCGCGAATGCGGAAACCCGGATCCTGGTCCTGGGCGAGCTCGAAAACATCATCCTGCAGAACTATGACTTCATCCCGCTGATGGGCGATGCTTCCGCCAAGCTGAAGGGCATGAAGATCGAATACTACCTCGAGGATGAAGTGTTCCCGCTGAGCCGCGGCGGCGTCAAGTACATGACCTACAACTATGACGATGCTGCCTGGGACGCGTTTGTTGCTGAACAGGGCGGCACCCTGAACTACAAGTAAGATTCACGGGACGGAAGAATGAAAGGCGGCAGGGCTGAAAAGCCCTCCGCCGGTTCTGGATACCAGAACAGGGCCATCTCCGGCAACCGGGTTTCCGGCTGCCGGAGATGGTATTTCCGTTTTGTGAAACAATCCCTGCATGAACAGCGAAGCATGCAACGCGGTGAACGTTGTATGCTTCACTGTTCATGGGACCATCCCTGCACGGCAGGAAAAGAAATGAACCGCAAGGAAAAAGGGGTTTGAAGCGTGGGAAAATATGTTCTCAAAAGAATTGTGCTGATGCTGTTTACTTTCCTGATCATCATCTCCATGTGCTTTATCCTGGTCAAGCTGCTGCCCAACAAACCGGCCAAGCAGTTCGGCAAGGATATGCAGCTGATCGAGATGCGGCGCGAAGCACTGGGGTACAACAAGCCGCTGCTGGAGCAGTATGTGATTTTTCTCCGGAGGTCGCTGATCGGACAGGACTGGGGCGTCAGTGAGGTTTTGTACCTGGGACAGGACGTCTGGGGAAAATTTATCGAAAAGATGCCCGCCACGGTCATTGTGAACGCCTATACCATGCTGATATCCGTGCCGCTGGGCCTGCTGCTGGGCATTTATGCGGCGCTGAAGAAAAACAAATGGCAGGATCAGCTGATTTCAACGCTGGTTGTGATTTTCGTATCCACGCCCAGCTATGTATACGCATTCCTGGTGCAGTATTTCCTGTGCTTTAAGCTGAAGTGGTTCCCCTTCCAGATGAATCCCGGATATGATTATTTGTCATGGTCCACATTTGTCAGTATCGTTCCGGCGGTGATGTCGCTCGGGTTCGGAACCGTGGCACAGCTGACCCGGTATACCCGTGCGGAACTGACAGAAGTCCTGACCAGCGATTACCTGCTGCTGGCCCGGACGAAAGGCCTGACACGGGCGCAGACAACCGTGCGCCATGCCCTTCGGAACGCCATGGTTCCGATTTTCCCGATGATCCTGGGTGAGTTCATCGGCATTATGGGCGGATCACTGATCATTGAGCAGATTTTCGGGATTCCGGGCGTCGGCCCGCTGTATGTCGCTTCCGTTTCATCCGCGACGCCTGACTATAACTTCTTCCTGCTGCTTTCCGCGTTCTATACGCTTATCGGGCTTGTGTCCGGTATTATTGTGGATATCAGCTACGGGTTCATTGACCCGAGGATCAGAATGGGGAGCAGAAAAGTATGAGTGAGAAGATGATGAATACCGCCGCCTTCGAGGTACCGAAGGATAAATTCCGTTTTGTACCCATGGAAGGCAGGACACATGACAAAAAACTGGAAACCAAACCGGTGGGCTATTTCCGGGACGCCATGAACCGGTTCCGGAAGAACAAGGGATCCGTGGCGGCTGCCTGGATTATCCTTCTTCTGGTGCTGTATGCCATCCTGATCCCGATCTTCTGCGAAACGCCCTATTCGCGGGCCCTGACGGATACCATGTACCTGAATTACACAAAGCTGCCCCCGAAGATTCCGTTCCTGGGCATCGACGGATGCAGCGACGTGACGGTAAACAGCGGGAAATACCATTACTATAAGGCGATCGCGGAGGAAACCGGCCTGGAAACAATCCGGGCAACCTACCGCGCCGATTACAAGGACCCGACGGCCAGCGGAAAATCCACATTCTACGATCTCCGGGTCGACAACTATACATCCATGGGCATGCTGTACCTGACCCTGACCGGGGATCAGTTTGAAGATATCCAGAAATGGCAGGATGAGCACGGGATCCAGGTGATTTATCCTGCCATCAAGGACGCCAAGCAGACCGATGCCAATATCTGGTACGAAGTGGACAAGAAGGGCCAGCCCAAGCTGGACAAGGAGGGAAACCTCAAGAGCATCTACCGGACCACCACCCCGGAGGATACAGCCTACCACAGCCTGCGGATTGCCGCGGACAACGATCCCGAACACCCGATGGCCTATGCCCGGGTCGCAGGAACCAGTACGGCCAAGAGCTATGTCACCCGGATCAACAAGTATACCTATTTCCAGTACCGTTACGGATTTGAACCGGGTTTTGTTTTCGGGACGAACGCCCGGGGACAGGATATCTTTACAAGGCTTGCCGCCGGTGCACGCTTTTCCTTCCTGCTGGCGATCTGCGTGTCGGCAATCAACCTCTTTATCGGAACCATCTACGGTGCGATCGAAGGCTATTACGGCGGCACAACGGACCTGGTGATGGAACGGATTTCCGATATCCTGGCGGAAATCCCTTTCATCGTCGTCACCGTCCTGTTCCAGCTGCACCTGGCAAAGAAGGTCGGCGTGATCGGTGCGCTGCTGTTTGCGTTTGTACTGACCGGCTGGATCGGGATGGCATCCCGGGTCCGGATGCAGTTCTACCGCTTCAAGGGACAGGAGTACGTCCTGGCCGCACGCACACTGGGCGCCCGGGACAGCCGCCTGATGTTCCGGCACATCTTCCCGAATTCCCTGGGAACAATCATTACCGGATCCATCCTGGTGATTCCAGGGGTCATCTTTACAGAGAGCTCCCTGACGTACCTGAACATCGTCAACCTGGAGTCCTCCACGATGACTTCGGTCGGTACAATGCTGGCAAACGGCAAGGATTACCTGGCAACCGACCCCTATATCATCTTCTTCCCGGCATTGTTCATATCGCTGCTGGAAATCTCTTTCAACCTGTTCGGCAACGGACTACGGGACGCTTTCAATCCATCGCTGCGAGGTGCTGATTAATGTCAGAGAACAATATGAACGTTATGCCGCCCCGGACGGAACAGAAGCCGCAGGCGGAGAAGAAGCTGCAGGTCCATAATCTGCGGATTTCTTTCCGTACCTCCGCAGGCAAGGTGCAGGCGGTCCGCGGAATCAATTTTGACCTGATGAAGGGAGAAACGCTGGCTATCGTCGGCGAGAGCGGTTCGGGCAAATCGGTTACCAGCAAAGCCATCCTGGGCATCCAGGCCGGCAACGCCATTACCGAAGAGGGAGAAATCCTGTATAACGGCATGGACCTGCTGAAGATCGGCGAGGATGATTTCTACCACCTGCGCGGCGACAAGATCGCCATGATCTTCCAGGACCCCCTTTCCAGCCTGAACCCGATCATGCGGATCGGAAAACAGCTGACGGAAGCCATGCTGCTCAAGAGCAGGGCACGGAGGAAGTCTTCCCGCAGGGAATTTACCGCACGAATGGACCAGCTGTCCAAACGGATGGAAGCAGCTGCTCCGGAAAAGAGCGCGGAGATCAGCCGGCAGATCCGGGAACTGAAGGAACTGGAGAAAGCGAGCGTCCGGAAGGAACAGGCGTACCAGGCGGCCCGCAGCTGCGCTGAAGAAGCGGAAACCGAATGTGAAAATATCCTTTACCTGATCGGGAAAAAAGCCTGGAAGGATCTGTCCGATGCCAAAAAGGTGAAGGAGTTTACCCGCCGCTCCGTCCATCCGGATGTCATGCCGGAAGAAGAATACAAACAGATCCGTGAGCATGTGGACGCGCTGACCCGCGGCCTGCGCGCCCGCCAGAAAACGGGTGACTTCTCGGATACAGCCGCATCCATACAGGCCATTCAGGAATGCCTGAAAGGCGCGCTGAAGCGGGAAAAACCGGACTACCTGGAGAAAACCTGGAAGGAAGCCGGACACAGCGAATCGCTGGAAGACGGATTCCTGAAGGAATTCAGGGCCTGCGCGGAAACCGGAATCCGGCGCTCGGACGCGGAATATACGGAACGCCGGCGGAAGGCGCTGGAAATGCTGGAGCACGGAATGGAAACGCTGGCATCCGGCGGGCCGGACGCGCTGATTCCGGAGCTGGGCCCGGTCTGCAAGGCCGTCGATGAATCGATTGACCCCATGGACCTGGTCAAGGACAGTATGGCATGCACGTTTACCGGCAATATGAAGTACCTGACATCCCGGTGGCGGGAAGGACTTCGCAGCAACGGGCGCAAGGAAAAGAAGTACCTGCGGGAAAAGGCCCGGGCGGAAAAACGCGCGGCAAAGGGCAAGACGTGGACCGTTCCGGCCCCGACCGTCATCGATATGGATACGGTTTCCTCCAACATGGAACGCCTGATCTCCGGCCTGAAAGACCATTATGAGGAACGGATCGCGGAGGAAGGGGCGGAAGACAAAACCCGGAAGACGGAACAGGTGATCCGGGACCTGGAAGAGAAAGCGGCCGGCATGGCTGCCCGGATGGACAAATGGACTGCCCGGAACAAAGCACTGAAGCTGATGGAGGAAGTCGGAATCTCCGAGCCGCGGGTCCGTTACCGCCAGTATCCTTTTGAATTCTCCGGCGGCATGCGGCAGCGCATCGTGATTGCGATCGCCCTTGCGGCGGATCCGGACATCCTGATCTGCGACGAGCCGACCACCGCACTGGACGTGACGATCCAGGCCCAGATCCTGGAGCTGATCAACAGCCTGAAGGAAAAACGGAACCTGTCCATCATCTTCATCACGCACGACCTGGGCGTGGTGGCCAACATGGCCGACCGGATTGCCGTGATGTACGCGGGCAAAATCGTGGAATACGGGACTTCGGAGGAAATTTTCTATGCTCCGGCCCATCCCTATACATGGGCCCTGCTTTCCTCCATGCCGGACCTGGACACCAAGGAGAAGCTGGAAGCGATTCCCGGAACGCCTCCGAACATGATCTATCCGCCGAAGGGAGACGCTTTCGCGGAACGGAACCGGTATGCGATGGAAATCGACTTTGAACAGGAACCGCCGGTATTCCCCATTTCAGAAACCCACTGGGCAGCAACATGGCTGCTGCATCCGGACGCACCGAAGGTGGATCCTCCCGCGGCGGTGACGGAGCGTATCCGGAAGATGAAAGCACGGGCAGCGGAGGTGAGCGGAAATGAGTGAACCGTTGCTGAGGGTGGAACACCTGTGCCAGTACTTCGGACCCAACAAAGCGGTGGACGACGTCAGCTTTGAGATCCAGAAAGGCGAGGTTTTCGGCCTGGTCGGTGAATCCGGCTGCGGCAAGACGACGACCGGCCGCTCGATCATCAAGCTGTATGACATTACGTCCGGAAGCATCTATTTCAAGGGAAAGCGGATTGCTGCCGGGACCAAGTCCTATAAAGACCGGATCCGGGAAGCCCGGAAGGAATGCAGGGAAGCATCCCCGGAACGCCGCAGTGAACTGGAAGCGGAGATTACAAAACTGCGGGAAGAAATCCGCTCCGCACGCCGGGACCATGAGCAGTGCGACAAGCTTTACAAGGACGAGCTGGTCAAAGAGGTCCGGGAAAAATATGCTCCCCTGCTGGAAAACGCGCAGGGTGAAGAAGAAAAACGGATCCGGCAGGAGTATGACGAGGCGCTTCGCATCGCGAAAAAGCAGCGCTACATCACGCAGATCCAGATGATCTTCCAGGATCCCATCGCTTCGCTGGACCCCCGGATGACGGTCATGGATACCATTGCGGAAGGCCTGGTGATCCGCGGGGAAAAGGACCGGGAGGTCCTTGAAAAGAAAGTGTATGACATCCTGGAAAAGGTCGGCCTGGTGCGGGAGCATGCCAACCGGTATCCCCACGAGTTTTCAGGCGGCCAGCGCCAGCGGATCGGCGTGGCGCGGGCCGTGGTGATGGAACCGGAACTGATCATTGCCGATGAACCGGTATCCGCACTGGACGTGTCCATCCAGGCCCAGGTGATCAACCTGCTCAATGAGCTGCGCCATGAATTCGGCCTGACATTCCTGTTTATTGCGCACGACTTGTCGGTGGTCAAATATTTCTCGGACCGGATCGGCGTCATGTATTACGGGCACATGGTGGAACTGGCCACATCCGATGAGCTGTTCGCCCACCCGCTGCATCCGTATACTCAGTCCCTGCTGAGCGCGATTCCCCTTCCGGATCCGCTGATGGAAAAGAAGCGGAAGCGGCTGAAGTATGACCCGCTGGCAGCCCATAACTACGGAAGCGAGCAGCCGGAAATGCGGGAAGTCGCCCCCGGGCATTTTGTGCGGTGCAGCCGGGAAGAATTCGAACAGTACCGGCAGCAGCTCGGCCTGCAGTCTTCTGAAAATGAGAAGCAGTGATATGGATCCCCGGAAAAAAAGCCTGATCCGGATCGGGATTACGGCTGTCGTCGGTGCGCTGATCGCCTGGGGTGCCGCCGCGGCGAGGGGACTGAAACCGGGCATCGGGACGGCGCTGACGCTGCGTTACTGGAGCGACGGCTGCTTTGTGGCCGCGGTCCTGGTCGGCAGCGTCGGAGCGCTGACCTGGATTTCCACGACCGGGCTGTTTGATATCTTTTCATACGGTTTTTCCGCAGCGGTCCGGATGTTCATCCCGTTCGGGCGGAAGAAGGACATCATGTCCTTCTATGATTATAAAACGTACCGGGCGGAAAAAAGGCAGCCGGCGCTGTTCGAGCTGCTGGTTGTCGGAATATTCTACCTGCTGGTATCCGGCCTGCTGCTGTGGTTGTATTATTCATCCATCGGCGGCGCATGAGCCGGGAAACCGGAAAAAACGACGAAAAAAACAAAACTGCCGGCGGGCTTTAAGCCCGCCGGCAGTTTTGCCTTATTTACTCAATTCCCGCCAGATCGAAATTATCCAGCCACCGGGTGGCGGTTTCACAGACGCCTTTCAGGCAGGCTTCATCGAACGGGGTGATGAGGTCCGCGTTTTTGAGCAGGTCTGTAAATGTATGGCTGCCGCCCTGGACGGTATAGGCCATGTAGTGCTTCCACGCGTCCTCGGGATCCTTCTGAATCATGGCCCAGAACTCCAGCGAAACTGTCTGGGCCAGGCAGTAATCAATATAATAGAATGGCACTTCGTAGATGTGGGACTGGCGCTGCCAGCCTTCCCCGTCCGCGAAGAACGGGATTTCCCCGTCCAGCTTCATCCACGGCATGTAAATGCCGAGGAGGTGCTTCCACTCCGCATGGCGTTCCGCCGGCTTCATATCCGGCTTTTCATAGACGATATGCTGGAAGTGGTCCACCATCGTGCCGTACGGGATGAAGGTCACCGCGGCAGCCAGGTGGCTGTACATGAATTTCCGCGCATCCGGGCCGAAGAATCCTTCCGCATTCTTCCAGCCGAAGAATTCCATGCTCATCGAATGGACCTCGCAGGCCTCGGCACTCGGGTCCGTATATTCCGTCGGGATCCGGCTGCGGTTCATCCAGTAGGCAAAGGCATGGCCTGCCTCATGGGTTACGACCTCGACGTCGCCCTGCGTTCCGTTGAAGTTCGCGAAGATGAAGGGCACCTTATACAGCGGGAGGGAGGTGCAGTATCCGCCGCCTTCCTTGCCTTCGGTGGAAAGGACATCCATCAGCCCGTCTTCCCGCATGGTGCGGAAGAATTCGCTTGTCTCGGGTGAAAGCGAATCATAGAACTTCTGGCCCTGGGCCAGGATATCATCAGGCGTTCCGACCGGCCGCGGGTTGCCGCTGCGGAAGCTCAGGGCGGCATCCGCAAATGACAGCGGATAGGATTTGCCCAGGCGCTTTGCCTGTTCGCGCATGACGGAGTCCGCCACCGGCACGAGGTATTTCTGCACGGCGGTGCGGAACTTTTCAATGTCTTCACGGGTCCAGCAGTTGCGCGCCATGCGGTAATACCCGAGCTGGGTATAGCCTCCATAGCCGAGCTTGCGGCCCATGCGGTCCCGGAGGACGACCAGCTCGTCATACAGCGCGTCCAGGCGCTCCTGGTGATCCCTGAACCACTGCCCTTTGGCTTTCCACGCGGCAAGGCGGCGCGCGTCATCCGGATCCGTCTGGAAAGGTTCCAGCTGGGACAGCGTATAGACGCCGCCCTCGAACGGAACCTGGGCGGAGGCGATCAGCTTGCCGTATTCGGTGACAAGCTCGTTTTCCTTCTGCATGTCTTCAACGATTTCGGGCGAAAAAGATTTCCGGTCAATCTCCGCATTCAGGAACAGCAGGCTGCCGTACTCCCTTTCAAAATCCGCACGGAAGGGGGATTCAAGCAGGGCACTGAGCCATTCCTGTTCGAATTCCTCGATTTCCGGACCGATCTCATCCCAGAACTCGATCTCGCCGTCGTAAAACTCATCCCGCGTATCGATGGAGTGGCGGATATACGCCAGGGACCCCATGGTTTCGACGGCTTTTCCCTTTTCCTCCTTTTCCAGGAAGACGGCCCGGGCCGTTTCATAACTGTCCGCGTTCCGGAGGCGTTCGGTCAGCTGCTGAAGCTCTGCCTTGACTGCTTCGGGATCCGGGCGGGTATAGGGCATTTCAGAAAATTTCATCGTGTTTTCTCCTTTGCGCTGTGCGGTCATTTTTGGAAATCCTGCGGATCAGATCCGCTTCATGAAGAAGTATTCGGAATAGCCGTCCTCCGCATTGTCGTAACTGCCGACGCACCGGTATTCCAGCGCCTCATAGAAATCCTTTCCCTGCCAGTCAAAGGTGTCCAGCCGGATGGTGTTGACACCCATGGCAGCGGCCCGCTTTTCCATTTCGCGGATCAGCTGTGTTCCGATGCCTTTCCGCCGGTATTCCGGATCCACAAACACGGTGGATACATACAGGATTTTGAAGGTCGTGATACACGCGTCCAGTCCGGCAATCAGCTTCCCGCCGTCTTCCATGCCGATCTGGATGCATCCGTCCATGGAATAGGTGATATGCGCTTCGTCAAAGCTTTCCAGCCGCTCCTCAATATCCTCAATCTGTTCTTCCTGCAGGTTGATCATTTTCATATGGTCCGTCCTCCTTCCGGATCCCGGTGCGCCGCAGTACTGCGGGAACCAGGCTGATCCAGCGGCGGCGGTTCCGCCGCCTTTCCCAAGATCATACCATATTCCGCCGGATGAAAAAAGCCTGCGGAACGCTTTTTTCCCCCGCGGGGAAGATGCCGGCACGACAGGGACCGGTCCGGCACGGGGAAGCACCCCCGGGCAGGATCCATATCGCCTGTTCCACCAACTTCCTTACTTGTCAAGGAAGCAGAAAACCGGTATAATAATCCGGTACGGATCAAAGCGGGGTTTCCGCATGACATAACCAAACAGAGGAGGGCATTTCAGATGATCGACGATATCATGATGACCGCTGAAGAAAAGATGCAGAAATCCTGCGCGGCGTATGAGCGGGATATGATGGGCCTGCGGGCCGGCCGGGCCAATCCGAAGCTGCTGGACCGGATTATGGTGGATTATTACGGGACACAGACACCGATCAACCAGATCGGGAATATTTCTTCCCCGGAACCCCGCCTGCTGGTGATTGCCCCCTGGGAAGCCAAGATGATTCCCCAGGTGGAAAAGGCCATCCAGAAGAGCGACCTGGGCCTGAATCCTTCCAATGATGGAAAGATTATCCGCCTGGTGTTCCCGGAACTGAACGAGGAACGCCGCAGGGACCTGACCAAGGTGGCTTCCAAGGGCGCGGAGGAGACCAAGGTGGCCATCCGCAACATCCGCAGGGACGCGGTGGACCAGATCAAGAAGCTGAAGAAGAACAGCGAGATCACCGAGGACGACCAGAAGGACGCCGAGGAAGAGATCCAGAAGATGACGGACAAGGCCATCAAGGAAGTGGACGATATCTTCGCCAAGAAAGAAAAGGAAATCATGGAGGTCTGACAACAGACTTTCCGGACGAAGCCGAAACCCGCCGGGAGGCGGGTTTCCGCAGTCATAGGAGCGGCGCAGCATGAAAATCAACACGGCTTTGAAACTGGCGCTGAAAAAAACGCCCCGCACCTCCGATGAGTTTGACAAGCTGCCGGAGCACGTGGCGATCATTATGGACGGGAACGGCCGGTGGGCGCGGAAGCATAAGCTGAGCGTTTCCAAAGGGCACCGCCAGGGAACCGAAACGCTGCGGGAGATCATCCGGCACACGGATGACCTGGGGATCAAGGCGCTGAGCCTGTATGCCTTCTCCACGGAAAACTGGAAGCGGTCCGAGGAAGAGGTGGCTGCCCTGATGCAGCTGATCCTGGATTTCTTTGCCTCGGAAATCGATGAGCTGGACGCGAAGAACGTCCGGATCCTGATTCTCGGGGACAAGAGCGGGCTGCCGGAGAAGCAGCGGGAAACGCTGAAGGAAGCGGAAAAGCGGACGGAGAAGAATACCGGCCTCCGGCTGAACATTGCCGTGAATTACGGCGGACGGGCCGAGCTGGTGAAGGCGGCCCGGGAGATTGCCACGCTGGCGGTGAACGGAGCCCTGCCGGTGGACGCGATCACGGAGGAAACCATTTCGGACCACCTGTATACCCGGGGACAGCCGGACGTGGACCTGCTGATCCGCACGAGCGGGGAACAGCGGCTGAGCAATTTCCTGCTGTACCAGAACGCTTACGCGGAATTTGTATTCCCGGAAATTCTGTGGCCGGATTTCACGGTGCACGATTATGATCTGGCGCTGGATGCATACGCGCACAGGGAGAGGAGATTCGGGCGGAGGATCGGCAGCTGAAACTGCCGGTTCTGAAGATGGAGGAAACGCCTGAAAAACAAGGGACCATGAAACAGAGATTTATAACCGGACTGCTGCTGGTAATTTTCCTGGCAGTAATGCTGTGGCTGCCGAACTGGTGCATGGCGCTGGCGACACTGATCTGCGTCTGCTTTGCAGTGTGGGAGGAATACCATGCGCTGGTGACCGCGGGACACCGGGTGGTGACCTGGCCGACCTGGATTTCCCTGGTCACATCGATCCCGCTGACCTATTTCTTCGGCGTGAAAGCGATCGTCCCGCTGCTGGCGCTGGCACTGCTGATCATGGTGACGGTAATCCTGTTCCGGAAAGAGCCGGAGCTGACCGACCTGAGCATGAGCGCGCTGCCGCTGCTGACGGTGGCGCTGCCGGGACTGAGCCTTGTGGCGATCAGCCTGCTGCCGGACCAGAAGGCGGTGGAAGTGGTGCTGCTGTGCCTGACCTTCGCTGTGCCCCTGGTAGGTGACATTTTTGCCCTGCTTGCCGGGAGCGCGATCGGCGGCCCGAAGCTGTGCGAAGCCGTGAGCCCGAAAAAGACCATCGCGGGAAGCATCGGCGGACTGGCGGGCAGCGTCCTGGCGGCCATGGCGGTATACGGGCTGAGCCTGGTGTGCTGCAACGAGCCGACCCTGGCAAAGCTGCCGGTCTGGTGGCATTACCTGCTGCTGGGCATTACCGGCGGCGCAGTCGGGCAGATCGGAGACCTGTTTGCCAGCCTGGTCAAGCGGCACAGCGGAATCAAAGACTTTTCCAACCTGTTCCCCGGCCACGGCGGCATGCTGGACCGGCTGGACAGCGTTCTGTTTATGGCGGTGCTGATGTACTGCTATCTGCTGTTTATTCCGTAAGGAGTGATCCGGTATGACAAGGATTGCGATACTGGGGTCCACGGGTTCCATCGGAACCCAGGCGCTGGATATCTGCCGGCGCCATCCGGACCGGTTCCAGGTGGCGGCGCTGACCGCAAGAAGCAGCCGGGAAAAGCTGTTTGAACAGGTCCGTGAATTCCGGCCGGAAATGGCCGGACTGGCGGAAGATGATATTCCGCTGAACGAGATACCGGAGGACCTGCGGTTCTGCCGCTGGATGAGCGGCGCGGAAGCGCTGAAAGCCGCGGCGGCGGAGGTCCCGGCGGACCAGGTGCTGGTGAGCATTGTCGGGATTGCCGGGCTGAAGAGCGTGCTGGACGCGCTGGAGGCCGGAAGGCAGGTGCTGCTGGCCAACAAGGAAGCCCTGGTGACCGGCGGACACCTGGTGATGGACTTGGCAAAGAGGATGGGGAAACCCATCCTGCCGGTGGACAGTGAACACAGCGCGATTTTCCAGTGCCTGCAGGCAGCCGGAGGCAACCCCGCGGAAAAGATCCTGCTGACGGCATCGGGCGGCCCGTTCCGGACCTGGGACCGGGAACGGATTGAACGGGCGACTCCCCGGGAAGCGCTGAAACACCCCAACTGGAGCATGGGCGCGAAGATCACGGTGGACTCCGCCAGCATGTTCAACAAGGGCCTGGAAATTATCGAAGCCCGCTGGCTGTTCGATATGCCGGAGGACCGGATCCAGGTGGTGATCCATCCGGAAAGCATTGTTCATTCCGCCGTCGTATTCCGGGACGGCGCGGTGCTGGCCCAGCTGGGGATGCCGGATATGCGCGTCCCGATCGGATACGCGATGACCTACCCGGAACGGGTGGAAACCGGCGTGCAGGCGCCGGACCTGGCGGCAATCAGCCGCCTGACCTTTGAGGAACCGGATACCGAAAAGTTCCCGGCGACCGAGCTTGCGCGCGAAGCCCTGCGGGCCGGCGGCGCGGCGTGTACGGTGCTGAACGGCGCCAATGAGGCGGCGGTGGCGGCATTCCTGCGGGAGGAGATCCCCTTCGGGGAGATCGCCCGGCGGGTGGAAAATGCCCTCGAACGCCTGGCGGGACTTCCGGCCGACAGCCTTGAAGATATCCTGGAAGCGGACAGACGCGCGCGGGCGTGCGTCGGAAAGGGTTAAGACGTGTATATTATAGTGGCGATCCTGTTGCTGGCGATCCTGATCGTGGTGCACGAGTTCGGGCATTTTATGGCAGCGCGCCTGATGAAGATTGATGTGACGGAATTTTCCGTGGGCTTCGGCCCGAAGCTGCTGAAGTGGAAAAGCAAAAAGTACGAGACGGATTTCTCGGTCCGCGCGGTTCCGCTGGGCGGATTCTGCGCCTTCTACGGCGAGGATGATACCAAAGGCGAGTCGAAGGACGACCCGCGGGCGTTCGCGAAGCAGAACGTCTGGAAGCGGATGTTCGTGATCCTGATGGGCCCGCTGATGAACTTCGTGCTGGCGTTCTGCGTCGCGGCCGTGTTCTTCTGGTGCGCCGGGAATGTGGTGCCGACCGGAGAGGTGGATCCCTTTATCTCCCAGGTGATGGCGTCCGGTCCGGCACAGCGCGCGGGAATGAAGGACGGGGATGTGATCACCGCGATCAACGGCAGGGAAATGCTGGACGGCACCGCCGAGACCCTCCTGAATACGATTTCAGGCTGGAAGGAGGGGGACGAACCCCTGCAGGCCAACGTGAAGCGGGGAGAGGAAACCCTGGAACTCAGCCTGACCCCGGAGTGGAATGAGGAAGCCGGGAAGTATCAGATCGGCGTCTATATCGGGCAGTATATCCGGGCGGAAATCCAGCCGGTCGGTTTTACGGAGGGCTTCCGCCTTGCGTGGGATACATGCGCGTATTATTCGGGAGCGCTGGTGGACGCGCTGAAAAGGCTGGTCACCACCGGGGAAGGGCTGGACCAGACGGCCGGCCCGATCGGTATTATTACCATGGTGGCGGACCGGGTACAGCAGGACGGTTTCCGGGCGTTTGTGGACCTGCTGGTTTTCCTTTCCATCAACCTGGGGATTATGAACCTGCTGCCGATTCCCGGACTGGACGGAAGCCGCCTGGTATTCGGAATCGTGGAGGTGATCCGCGGAAAGGCGGTACCGCCGGAGAAGGAAGCCATCGTCCATGTGGCGGGGATGGTGCTGCTGTTCGGGTTTATGATTTTTATCACCTTCCGGGATGTAACCAGGCTGTTTCAGTGAGTGACCGGATGAACGGGAGGAAAGCGGCATGACCAGGGAAGTACAGATCGGAAAGCTGAAGCTGGGCGGCGGGAACCCGGTACTGGTGCAGAGCATGACCAATACCGATACCCGGGATACGGAAGCCACCCTGGCGCAGATCCGCGCGCTGCATGACGCGGGCTGCGACCTGGTGCGGGTCAGCGTGTATGACGAGGCCTGCGCGGAAGCGGTGAAAACCCTGACGGACCGGAGCCCGGTGCCGCTGGTGGCGGATATCCACTTTGACTATCAGCTGGCGATCCGCTCCGCGGAGAACGGAATTGCGAAGCTGCGGATCAACCCGGGAAATATCGGCCGGGAAGACCGCGTACGGATGGTGGCGGACTGCGCGAAGGCGCACCACATCCCGATCCGGATCGGCGTGAACAGCGGATCCGTGGAAAAGGAACTGCTGGCGAAGTACGGCGGACCGACGGCGGAGTGCCTGGTGGAAAGCGCGCTCGGGCATGCCCGGATCCTGGAAAAGGTCGGGTTTGAGGATATCGTGCTGAGCATGAAATCCAGCGACGTAAAGCTGACCATCGCCGCATACCGCCTCGCGCATGAGCGCTGCGGGTATCCGCTGCACGTCGGTGTGACGGAAGCCGGCCTGCCGGGACAGGGAACCGTGAAGAGCGCCATCGGCATCGGGGCGCTGCTGGCGGACGGCATCGGGGATACGATCCGCGTCAGCCTGAGCGGGGACCCGGTACCGGAAGTAAAAGCCGCATGGGATATCCTGCGGGCGCTGGACCTGCGCGTGCGCGGCGTCCAGCTGATTGCGTGCCCCACGTGCGGGCGGACCTGTATCCCTGTTGCGGAAATCGGGAAACGCGTGGAAGAAGAGCTTGCGGACGTGACCGTTCCGCTGAAGGTGGCGGTCATGGGATGCGTGGTGAACGGCCTGGGCGAGGGCCGGGAAGCGGACGTCGGGATTGCCGGCGGAAAGAGCGGCGGCGTGCTGTTCGTCAAGGGGGAAGAGCCCCGGAAGGTGGAAGGCGACCTGGCGGAACAGCTGATTGCCGAGGTGCGGAGAAGGATCGGCCGGACGGCGGACTGAGCGGACGCCCGGGGGCAGGACATGGAATGAAGGATCAATGAGCTACGAGGATTTGATGGCGCGCATCGCGCGGGAGATACCGGAGCTGGCGGGAAAGCTTTCCGCCCCCCGGGTCACGTATGTCAGGTCTTTGCGAAAAACATATATCACGTTTGAAAGCACCGTGCTGGCCGGGGAGAAGCAGTTCCTGCAGATGGAAAAGCTGCTGAAGGAGCTGTTCCCGGGCCGGCCGCTTGCGGTGCGCATTATTTCCCCCGGCCTGCGCGCCCGCTTCCTGGAGGATCCCATGGAATACCGCCAGGTGCTGGATGATTTCCTGCGGCGGAATTACCCGGCGGCCCGCGGATGGGTCGGGCAGATCGACTGGCAGATTGAGAAGAACCAGCTGCGGGAGGACGAAACAATCGGGGAAGCGGAGGAAGCGATCCTGACGCTGATTTTCCCGGATGAGTTCAGCCTGCAGGTGATGAGCGAAAAGAACGCGGGGCCGCGGCTGGCCCAGGCCATCCAGGAGATCTTTGACGCCCGGGTGCGGGTGGAAATGACCGTGGCCGGGGACCGCGAGGAGCGCCTGCGCAAAATCCGCGAGGAGCGGGAGCAGCAGGCGGTGATCACCGTGACGCGGGAGGAAATGGAACAGCGTTACGGGACCGGGGACGCCGGCGGGGCGGAACCGTCCGCCGCGGCAAAGGGCGAGCGGAAGAGCGCGCCCCGGAAGCCGCGTACGGGAAAGGAAGAGGAACACTCCGAGGCGCAGACGGTCGGAAAGCCAATTATCGGCCGCAGCGTCGCGGAAAAGCCTGTGGAGATCAAGAGCCTGACCAGCGAAAGCGGAATCACCGTGATCGAGGGCGAGGTTTTCAAGCTGGAAACGAAGGAGCTGAAGGGCGGCGAGCGCGTCCTGGTTTCCTTCGCGGTGACGGACTTTACCAGCTCCGTCCTGTGCAAGATTTTCCTGCGCTACCGGAACCGCTTTGTCCGGAAGGATGAGGCGGAGGAAATCCCGATTACGGATGAGGAACGCCAGGCCGTCCAGGACAAAATCGACCGGATCAAGGTCGGCATGCACGTCCGCCTGCGCGGCGACTGCCAGTATGACAGCTATGCCCGCGAGCTTTCCATGACCGTGCGGGACATGGTGGAAACGGAAAAGGAGGAGCGCCAGGACAACGCGCCGGAAAAGCGCGTGGAGCTCCATATGCATACGAACATGTCCACGATGGACGCGCTGACGAAGGCGGAGGACCTGATTGCCCGGGCGGTGAAATGGGGCCATCCGGCGGTGGCCATCACCGACCACGGCGTGCTGCAGTCCTTCCCGGCGGCCTTCCGGGCCGCCAAGGGGAAAATCCGCCTGATTCCCGGCTGTGAAGGCTACCTGATCGATGAAAAGGCCGTGGTGGACAATCCGGCGGGAGACCCCTATGACGGGCCGATCGTCGTGCTGGACTTCGAGAGCACGGGCCTGAATACCGGCAAGGCGCGGATTATTGAAATTGGCGCGGTGAAGCTGGTGGACGGCGTGGTTTCGGATTCCTTTGAAATGCTGGTGGATCCGCGGGAGGCGCTGCCGCCGAAAATCACGGAGATTACCGGGATCACCGATATGCAGCTGGAAGGCCAGCCCACCGCGGAGGAAGCGCTGCCGCAGCTGATGGAGTTCATCGGCGGGCTGCCGCTGGCGGCGCACAACGCGAACTTCGATATCAGCCTGCTGCGGGCGGAGCTGCGGCGTATCGGCCTGGAGTGGAACGGTCCGGTGCTGGATACGCTGAGCTACGCGCGGAAGCTGTATCCGCAGCTGAAATCATTCCGGCTGGGCGCGCTGTGCAAACACCTGGGTGTCAGCCTGAAAAACGCGCACCGGGCCGTGCATGACGCGGCCGCGACCGCCGGATGCCTGAAACGGATGTTTGAAGATACCCGGGAACAGTATCCGGACACCGTCACCGACCGGGACCTGAATGAGGCGCTGCGGGGCGGGGCCATCGGCGAAAGCTGGCATATTATCCTGCTGGCGAAAAACCGGACCGGCCTGGTGAACCTGAACCGGCTGGTGTCGATCAGCCACCTGGAATACTTTAAGCGGACCCCGCATATGCCGCGGGAACTGATTCAGAAATACCGGGAAGGCCTGATCCTCGGCAGCGCCTGCGAGGCGGGAGAGCTGTTCCGGGCGGTGCTGGCCGGGGAAAGCCATGAGCGCCTGAGGGAGATCGCGTCCTTCTATGATTACCTGGAGATCCAGCCGATCGGGAACAACGCGTTCCTGCTCCGGGAGGGACAGGTCAGCTCCGAGGAGGAGCTGCGGAACCTGAACCGGGTGATCGTGCAGCTGGGCGAGGAGCTGGGACTGCCGGTGGCGGCAACCGGCGACGTGCATTTCCTGGACCCGAAGGATTCCATCGGCCGGGCGATTATCCAGGCCGGCCTGAAATACAGCGACGCGGACCTGCAGCCGCCCCTCTATTTCAAAACCACCGAGGAAATGCTGGAGGAGTTTGCCTATCTCGGCGAGGAAAAAGCCCGGGAGGTCGTGATCGACAACCCGCGGAAGATCGCGGAGATGGTGGAGGAAATCAAGCTGTTTCCGAAGCATCCCAAGGGGGAGGATACCTTCCAGCCCTACTGGGATTTCGCGGAGGACATGATCCAGGAAATGACCTGGGATACCGCGGAGGAGCTGTACGGCAGCCCGCTGCCGGAGATCGTCGAGGCGCGGCTGAAAAAGGAACTGAAATCCATTGTGGGATACGGCTACTGCACGCTGTACGCGATTGCCCAGAAGCTGGTTTCCCGCTCCCTGGAGGATGGATACCTGGTCGGAAGCCGGGGCAGCGTCGGATCGAGCCTGGTGGCGCGCATGTGCGGGATTACCGAGGTGAACGCGCTGCCGCCGCATTACCGCTGCGTCCACTGCCGGAAGGGCTTTTTCGACGTGGACAAGAGCATGTACCACGTGGGAGTGGACCTGCCGGACCGGGACTGCCCGGACTGCGGCGCCCCGCTGACCAAGGACGGGTTTGATATTCCGTTTGAGGTGTTCCTCGGCTTCGAGGGAGACAAGGTGCCGGATATCGACCTGAATTTCTCCGGCGAGTACCAGAACCGGGCTCACCATTACGTGGAAGAGCTGTTTGGCCATGACCATGTGTTCCGGGCGGGCACCATCAGCGGCCTGGCGGACAAAACGGCCTACGGCTATGTGCTGAAATACCTGGAGGAGCGCAATATCCAGGCGGGAAATGCCGAGAAGGAACGCCTGGCCCTGACGTGCACGGGCGTCAAGCGGACCACCGGCCAGCACCCGGGCGGCATGGTGGTTGTGCCCCTGGAATACGAGATCTACGATTTCACGGCGGTGCAGCATCCGGCGGATGACCTGGAAAGCGACTTCACCACCACGCACTTCGACTTCAACTCCATGCACGATATCCTGGTGAAGCTGGACTGCCTCGGCCATGATGACCCGACCATGATGCACGAGCTGGAAATGCTGACAGGCGTCAATTTCCGGGACGTGCCGCTGGACGATCCGGGCGTGCGCAGCCTGTTTACCTCCCCGGAAGCGCTGGGCGTGACAACGGATGATATCCTGTGCAACACCGGCACCTACGGCGTGCCGGAATTCGGCACAGGCTTCGTGCGGGGCATGCTGGAGGAAACCCGGCCGCATACCATGGAAGAGCTGCTGCGGATATCCGGCCTGAGCCACGGTACGGACGTGTGGCTGGGGAACGCCCAGGAGATCATTGCCAACGGAACCGCGACGCTGAGCGAGTGCGTCTGCTGCCGTGACGACATTATGAATTACCTGATGGACAAGGGGGTCAAGCCGAAACTGGCGTTTACCACCATGGAAAGCGTCCGGAAGGGAAGAGGCCTGAAGCCGGAGATGGAAGAAGCCATGAACGCGGTGAATGTGCCGGAATGGTTCATGGACAGCTGCAAAAAGATCAAGTACATGTTCCCGAAGGGGCACGCGGTGGCGTATGTGACGATGAGCCTGCGCGTGGCCTGGTTCAAGCTGCATCATCCGCTGGCCTATTACTGCGCGTATTTCACCGTGCGCGGGGACGGCTTTGACGCGTCGACCATGATCCTGTCCCCGGACGCCGCGCGGCAGCGGATATCGGAGATCCGGAATATGGACAAGCCGACGGCCCGGGACAAGGATATCATGACCTGCCTGGAGCTGGTGCTGGAGATGAACATGCGCGGGATCCGCTTCCTGCCGGTGGACCTGTACCGGAGCGACGTGCGGAAGTTCCTGATTGAGGACGGCAACATCCGCTGTCCGTTTATCAGCCTGCCGGGCCTGGGAGAGAGCGCGGCCGTTCCGATTGTGGAAGCGCGGAAGGACCGGCCGTTCATCAGCATTGAGGACCTGCAGACCCGCGGACGGGTCGGCTCCTCCATCATCGACCTGCTTCGGCTCCACGGCGCCCTGGACGGTTTGTCTGAAACCAACCAGATCAGCATGTTCTGATGAAAAAACGGCGTTCCGGAAGGAACCCGATGGATGAACGGAGAATTTCTACAGATAAGGAAAACCGCGGGGAGAAAGGAGGACCGGGATGAACAGGAGCATGAATATCAAAGGATTCCTGGTGATTATCGGCACCATCCTGATCGTCTTTTTCACCCTGCATATCCTGATGCAGAACGACCTCCACCGCAAAGCGGAGAGGGAGGCGGAACTGCGCAGCGCCCTGGCAAAGCTGGAGGAGGAAAACAACTACCTGACCAGCCAGATGGACATTGTCGGGACGGAAGATTATATTGTGTACACCGCGATCCAGAATTACTCCTATGTCAACCGGGACGACATCCGCTTTGAGTATTCCAACCCGCAGGCGCTGGATGCATACACGGAGGCGGAGGTCCGGATCCTGGTGGAGGAAATGGCCCAGTAAGGAGGTCCCCATGAGGTCTGCCGTTGTCGGTATCGGCTCCAATTCCGTCCGGGCGCTGGTGGTGGAAACCACCGGAGACACGTTTGTGCGCTGCTGGCGGGGCCGGGAAGGGACACGGCTTTTTGCGGGGCTGGACGGGGCCGGAAACCTGAGCCCGGAGAGCATCACGAGGACGGCGGAGGCCGCCGGCCGCCTGGCGGCGGAAGCCCGGAGGCTGGGCGCGGAAGAGGTGGACGTGTTTGCCACCAGCGCGGCGCGGGACGCCGCAAACGGCGCGGTTTTCATCGGGGAGATCGCCCGGCAGACCGGTGTGGAACCGGTGATCATCTCCGGCGAGGAGGAAGCCCGCCTGAGCTTCCTCGGCGCTTCGGAAGCCGCCGGTCCGGGACGCTGCGGCGTGATTGATATCGGCGGCGGCAGCACGGAAATCGTGACCGGTACCGGGGAAGACATCGACTGCGCGTTCTCCTGCCAGATGGGCGCAGTACGGCTGTACCGGTCGATCCAGCTGGAAAGCCGGAGCGATATGGCGATTGCCGAGAAGGCCGCCACGGAAATCCTGTGCGAAAAGATGGCGGAGACCGAGGGTTTCCGCTGCCCGGACGTCTGGGTCGGCACCGGCGGCACATTTACCACGCTGGCGGCCATGGTCAAAAAGGTTCCATGGACCGACCGCACCAGTATGCATGGCGTGCGGATTGCCCGGAAGGAAATCCGGGAGATCGGCGGGGAACTGGCGGAAATGACGCTGGAGGAACGGAAAAAACTGCCCGGGCTGCAGCCGGGGCGCGCGGATATCGTCGTGCACGGGATCTGCATCCTGCTGGCGGTGATGAACCATCTGGGGATTCCGGAGATCATCATCAGCGAGCGGGGCAATATGGACGGTTACCTGCGCCGGAAGCTGCAGGGAAGAAAGGAAAACGGATAACAGACATGCTGGAACTGAAAGAGCTGTCCTTCCAGGTGGAAGCAGAAGGACAAGGCAAGGAGATTATCCGGAACGTCAGCCTGACGATTCCGGAGCGGAAACTGATTGTGATTACCGGTCCGAACGGCGGCGGAAAATCCACGCTGGCAAAGCTGATTGCCGGCATTGAGAAGCCGACCGGCGGACGGATTTTTTTCGGCGGAGAGGATATCACGGAGAAGAACGTGACGGAGCGGGCCCGGATGGGCATCAGCTTCGCGTTCCAGCAGCCGGTGCGGTTCAAGGGAATCCGGGTGCTGGACCTGATCCGGATCGCGGCCGGAAAACAGCTCTCCATCGCGGACGCGTGCGAATACCTGTCCGCGGTCGGGCTGTGCGCCCGGGACTATGTGGACCGGGAAGTGAACGCCAGCCTTTCCGGCGGCGAACTGAAGCGCATTGAGATCGCGACGGTGCTCGCGCGGCACGCGAAGCTGTCCGTGTTCGATGAGCCGGAGGCCGGAATCGACCTGTGGAGCTTCCGGAACCTGATCGACGTGTTCCAGCGCATGCGGGAGACCATTGCGGACAGTTCCATCCTGATCATTTCCCACCAGGAGCGGATCCTGAACATCGCGGACGAGATCATCGTGATCCGGGACGGCGTGGTGGACCGGAAGGGAAGCCGGGAGGAGATCTATCCCGGCCTGGCAGCCGGCGCGGCGGCGGTTTCCGAGTGTGAAGGGCAGATCCGCGCGGCATGCCCGGGAGGAAACGCGCAATGATGAAACTGGATGAAATACAGAAACGCCTGCTCCTGGAGGTCGCCGACCTCCACGAAATCCCGGAAGGCGCCTACAATATCCGCTCCAACAGTCAGTCCGCCGGACGGCAGTCCACCGCGAACATTGAGATCACCTCCAAGCAGGAGGTCAGCGGCCTGGAGATCCGGATCAAGCCCGGGACAAAGCGCGAGAGCGTCCATATCCCGGTGGTGATGACGCAGAGCGGCCTGAAAGAGGTTGTGTATAACGACTTCTTTGTGGGCGCGGACGCGGACGTGGTGATTGTCGCCGGCTGCGGCATCGACAACTGCGGAAACCAGGATTCCCAGCACGACGGTATCCACCGCTTCTACCTGGAAAAGGGCGCGAAGGTCCGGTATGTGGAAAAGCATTACGGATCCGGCGACGGAGCCGGCAAGCGGATCCTGAATCCGGGGACCGAGGTCTATATGGCGGAAGACAGCTATATGGAGATGGAAATGGTCCAGATCAAGGGCGTGGACGATACCGTGCGGACCACGACCGCGGAGCTGGCCGCCGGCGCGAAGCTGGTGGTCCGGGAACGCCTGATGACCCACGGGGAGCAGAACGCCGTGAGCACCTATGTGGTGACGCTGAACGGGGAAAACGCCAGCGCGGACGTCGTCAGCCGCTCGGTGGCCCGGGATCATTCCTACCAGAAGTTTGACGCGAAGATTATCGGCAACGCGGCCTGCAACGGCCATACCGAATGCGACTCCATCATCATGGACCAGGGACGGATCCTGGCGGTTCCGGGCCTGGAAGCCAACCATGTGGACGCTTCCCTGTTCCACGAAGCGGCCATCGGAAAGATTGCCGGGGAACAGCTGATCAAGCTGATGACACTGGGACTGACCGAAGCCGAGGCGGAGGAGCAGATCATCAACGGATTCCTGCGGTAAAGATAAAAACAAAATCCCGCCGGCCTTGCGGCCGGCGGGATTCTTTATGCGGTTCAGGCTTTCACAGGCTCTTTGCCGATGAAGCAGATGGCGATGGTTCCGGGACCGGCGTGCGCACCGATCACGGGGCCGACGTTTTCGATCAGGACATTGGCACCGGGGATCTTCTGCTCGAGCAGGGCCTTGGTGCGCTCCGCGTCATCACGGGAATCGGCGTTCAGCACGATGATCGGGCTTTCTTCCGGATCGGGCTGCGCTGCCACAGTCTGGTCCACGATATGGGCGATCGCCTTTTTCCGGCCGCGGATCTTGTCGCCGGCCTGGAGGGAACCGTCCGCCGCTTCCACGATGATGGGCTTCAGGTCCAGCATGGAACCGACCGTTGCCGCGGTGGCGGAAATGCGGCCGCCGCGCTTGAGGTATTTCAGGTCGTCCACGATGAAGAAGGCCTGGGCACGAAGCTTGTTGGCCTCCAGCCAGGAAGCGATCTCATCCATGGGTTTGCCGGCGCGGTACATTTCATGCGCCTTGAGCACCAGCAGGGTCATGGGACCGGAGATCCGCAGCGTATCCACGATGGTGATCTTCCGTTCCGGATACTTCTGCAGCAGCTTTTCCCGGGCGGCAGCCGCGGACTGCAGCGTGCAGCTGAGCTTGCTGGAGAAGGCGACGAACAGGATGTCCTTCCCCTCCTGCAGGATGGGCTCGAAGTAGTCCAGGTAAGACGCTTCATTCAGCGCGGAAGTCACCGGGTTCGCACCGGCACGCATCGCGTCGTAATAGCTCTTGTGATCCAGCGTCTGGCCGAGATCATCGAAGTATTCCTTGCCGTCGAGCGCATAGGGCATATAGATAACCGGAATATCATACTGCTCCTTCAGGTGATAGGGCAGGTCACTGTCGCTGTCGGTGATGAAAATGTAATCCACTGCCACGGGACAACCTCCTTCAGATCCTTGAAATTCAACGGGTCTATTTTATATCAGAAGCTTTGAAATTGCAACCCCGGCCGGGGATGTACATACAGTTTCAGGATGGACTGAAATCCGGACGAGGTGCTGCTGCAGGTCCGGCCGGGGGCTGATCCCGTCATCCCGGTAATAATCATAGACGGTTTCCCGGTCGATCCGCCCGATGACGGTCATTGCCCGGTCATCCAGCGTTTCGGAGGATTCGCCGCCGGCACAGAGCGCCACCAGGCGGTTCTTTTTCACAAACAGCGGGAATTCGTTCAGTTTCAGGTCGATCCGGTGATCCCCCCTGTCCAGCGGAACCAGGTCATAGTCGGACGCGGAACGGAAGCGGATCATCAGCATATCCTCCGGAAGATAGACATACCGGCCGACGGCGTTCTGCTCCAGCACCGGGGCAATCATGCAGCCCTCGCCCAGCATCAGCTGGTCTTCCACCCGGACGGCGCGGGCGTCTTCCGGATAATCAAAGGCGAGCGGGCGGAAGTACATTCCATCCGTCAGCGCGGCCTTCATGAATTCGCTGTAAAGGAAGGGCAGCAGCGCATACCGCACGGTGACCGCATCCCGCATCATCTCCCAGGTGGAGAAACGGTAGATCTCCTGCTCCCGGGTATGCAGGGCGGAATGGTTCCGCATCAGCGGTGTGAATACGCCCAGCTGCAGGAAACGCGTGAGCAGGTCTTCCGTGACGTTGCTGCCGAAACCGCCCAGGTCGCAGCCGCTGTACAGGAAGCCGCACATGTTCAGCCCGGGCAGCATCTGCAGCGCCATTTTCAGGTGGCTCCACCAGGAGAAATTATCCCCCTGCCATACGCCGCCGTTCCGGTGCGCGCCGATGAACGAGGAGCGGGAGAACAGCAGGAAACGGCGGTCCGGATCGTACCGGCGGAAAGCGTCTGCGGAGGCACGGGTCATGTGCGCGCCGTAAAGGTTGTGCACCCTGTCATGGCGGACAGCTGCATCCCCGATCCGGTGGTAAAACCGCCGGTAGTCATTCATATTGTTGCCGATGCCGTTGAAGGACCCCTTCAGCTGCCACATGGATTCATAGTCCACATGGGTCCCGCGAAGTGATTCCGCCCGGGCAAAGGCCTCCGACACGCCCTCTTCCGTGAAGAAGAGCGCGGGCTCGTTCATGTCATTCCAGAAGCCTTCGATTCCCGCGTCCAGGAGGGGACGGTACTGGTCGCCGAACCAGGTGCGGGCCTTTTCCTGCAGGAAGTCCGGGAAGACGCACCAGCCGGGCCATACGGATGCGGTGAATTCGGAACCGTCTTCCTTTTTGCAGAAAACGCCTTCCGCCTTTCCTTCCTCGTACTGGGCAAATCCCTCTTCAGCGGGAATGCCGGCATCGATGATCGGAACAAGGCGCAGGTGGTCCTGCTTCAGCTCCGTGCTGAAGCGCTTCAGGTCCGGGAATGCATCCGGTTTCCAGGTGAAGTTTTTGAAACCCACCATGTAGTCGATATCCATACAGACGGCATCCAGCGGGATATGACGGGTGCGGTGCTCTTCCACCACTGTGCGGATTTCCTCCTCACTGGCATAGCCCCAGCGGCTTTGGATATATCCGAATGCCCAGCGCGGCGGCAGGTAGCTCTGCCCGGTCAGGCCGCGGAAAGCCCGGACCAGGCCGGACAGGGAATCCTCCTCGATCAGGTAGAAATCCAGGTTTCCGTTTTCCGACGTAATGACGGCGGTGTCCGACCGGGTATAGCCCAGGTCCCAGGTGACGGCGCCCGGATCGTCCAGGTAAATCCCGAACAGGCGGGACGGTCCGAAGAAAACCAGGAAGTTGTGGGAAGCATACAGGCTTTCCGTGTTTTCCGTATGGCTGGGGATATCGCTGTTCCAGGAACGGAAACGGAAGCCGCGCTTGTTGACGCCCCGGACGGATTCGCCCAGGCCGAACAGGATATCCTCCGGGGACAGGGACAGCGTAAAGGAGACGCGTTCATTCTCCCGGAGGGTGGTAAAGTAAGGCACATCCCCTTTTTCCGCCGGCAGCGTATGCACAACGGCGTCTGTGGGAAGGGGAGTACCGAATGAGTATCTGCGGATCATGGTCATTCCTCACTTGCTGAGTGGATTTCGAGTTGATTGTATCATGCAGCCGGGTCTTTGAAAAGAAAAAAAGGAGGGCCGGCCATAACGGCCGGCCCGGAACCCGGCTTACGGCCGGGCAGGTGTTTTTCTTTTCAGGATTTCGCTGATGACTACGCCGCGGACGATGTCGCTGCCGGTCCATCCGAAGGGAAGGGCGGGCACGTCTGAAACGGGCTGGACGGCCGGGGCGGCTTCCACCGCGTTCAGGCGTTCCAGGTCTTCATCGTGGCAGGGATCAAACCCCTCTCCGGTTTCGGCATTCAGGCTGCCCTGGTAGATGGAGTCATCCCGCGGGGTCACATATACGGTCGGCTGCAGCCGCGGGGTGGGTTCCGAAAAGGCTTCGGGCTGCGTTACCGGTTCAGCGGAAACCGGAACCGATTTGCCGCCGGTCCGGATGTCCGGCCTCGGCCGGGCACCACGGGACAGCCTTTCCGCGGTTTTCTGCTCTTTGACCTTTTTGGCCATGGCAGCCGGAAGACCGACGAACACCCAGATGAGAATGACAATCAGAAGCGGGCCGAACTCATCCATTCAGCATCCCCCTTTCCGCGTTCTTCCGCATCTTATTTCTTCGCGCGGGGCGCGGACTCGGACTGCTGCGGAGTGCTTGCCTTGGCGATGGACTCGCGCATTTCCGTATCGGCAATGGTGTTCTTCATCTGGTAGTAGTCGAGCACGCCCATCTTGCCGTCCCGCAGGGCGGTGGCCATGGCGCGCGGCACTTCGGCTTCGGCTTCGACCACCTTGGCGCGCATTTCCTGGACGGAAGCTTTCATTTCCTGCTCACGGGCAACGGCCATGGCGCGGCGTTCTTCCGCCTTCGCCTGGGCAATGCGGCGGTCGGCTTCCGCCTGGTCCATCTGCAGCTGGGCACCGACGTTCCGGCCGACGTCCACGTCCGCGATATCGATGGACAGGATTTCGTAGGCGGTTCCGGCATCCAGGCCCTTGTCCAGCACGGTACGGCTGATCAGGTCCGGGTTCTCCAGCACCTGCTTATGGGTTTCGGCGGAACCGACGGTGGTAACAATGCCTTCACCGACACGGGCGATTACGGTTTCTTCCCCGGCACCGCCGACCAGGCGTTCGATGTTGGTGCGCACGGTCACCCGGGCCTTGGCCCGCAGTTCAATACCATCCTTCGCGATGGCGGCAACCACAGGGGTTTCAATGACCTTGGGGGTAACGCTCATCTGGACCGCCTGGAACACATCGCGGCCGGCCAGGTCGATGGCGCAGGCCTTTTCAAAGGCCATCGAGATGTTGGCGCGCTGGGCGGCGATCAGGGCGTTGATGACGCGGTCCACATTACCGCCGGCCAGGTAGTGGGTTTCCAGTTGGCTGACGGTCAGGTTCAGGCCGGCTTTATTGGCCTTGATCAGGGGATAAATCAGCTTTGAGGGCTGGATGCGGCGGATCCGCATACCGACCAGGGAGCCGATGGATACGTGCACGCCGCTGGCCAGGGCGGAAATCCACAGGCCCATGGGAACAAAGTGCAGGAAGATGGCCAGGACAACCAGGACAACCACAACGATAATCGCGATAATAACAGGATCCATTCTTGAATTCCTCCTTCAGTGATTCAGGATATCCGCCGGTTTACTTCCGGCAGACGACCAGGTGATCTCCTTCCACGCCGGTGACCAGGACGGAAGCTCCCCTTTCCAGGAAGTCCCCGGTGGTGGCCGCATTCAGCCGTTCGCCATCGATTTCAATGAAACCGGCGGGCCGGAGCGGCGTGGCAACGGTGCCCTCGCGGGAAATCCATGCGGCCATGGCGGCTGTATCCGAAACGGGTTGGGCGGATTCTTCGTTTTTCAGAATCAGCGGGCTTTTGCTCAGCCGCCCCTTCATCGCGCTCCGGTAAGACAGGAGTATCGCCAGGCCGATCAGCAGCAGGACCGCAAATGTGGCAATCACGGCCCATGTTGTTCCGTACAGGGAGGCGGTCATCACAATCGCAACGATTTCCAGGATGATACCGGCGATTCCCGCCACACCAAAGCCCGGCATGAACGCTTCCAGCAGGATCAGTACGCTGCCAATGACAAAACCGATGATCATAATCAGGTTGCCGGTTACAGGATCCATATAAACCCTCCTTTCCCGTATGATATGAATCCGGATTTCTTCCGTTGTCTGTATTTTACCTGAACGAACCGTATGAATACACAGCCGGAACGGAAAAATAAGGGGCGTTATTTTTCCGGAATCCATCCGGCCGGTTCATTTGCCTTTCCATTATATCCGAAACCCCGGGGGAAGGCAATCTTCCCCGGCGGGCCGGGGACTTACGGATTCATCTGCAGCAGCATGGTTCCGAGATAATCCATTTCCAGGCCTTCGCCGTTTGGTTTACAGCGTATGGCATTTCCGGAGAAGTCAATGACGCAGTCCGTTCCGTCCTGGCTCCATGGAAGCGAAACGGTAAATCCGGCCATGGTGAAATCCACTGTGGCATTACTGTGGAAAACCACCGCATATTCTGCTCCCAGCATGGATGCATCCCGGGACACGCCGGCAACCGTATACTGTACAGCGGTATACCGGACGTCCATCGCGATCCCGCCTTCGGCGGGAACCGAAGCCGGGGCGGCCGGCGCGCTGCCGTCCGGCACCATGTAGATCTCAAAGCCCATGACCTGCAGGCACAGCATGCCGTCCGCCCGCAGGGTAATGATTTTATCGAAGATACCGGTATCCTCCAGACCTTCGACCGGTCCGGCCAGGTTTTCCAGCCGGCCGTTCGCAAACGCAAAGTCCTCATCATGGCCGAAGTAAACCGCGTGTGTGCCGGATACAGTCACAGTCTGGTCCGCAGAGCCGAAGAACATTCCCCAGGAATCCACGGCCTGCGCGGAATCCGCCGCCATCACCATTCCGTCTCCGCACAGCCAGGCCGCCTTCCAGGTGCCCGCAAACGCGGACACATCCGCGGCCTGGACCGCTTCAGCGGGGGTGAACGGCGCCGCGGGCGCCTCCCGGTTCAGGGTCATGGACATCCCGCCCATCGCCATCGTCAGAATGCCATCCGCTTCGGTGCCGGGCACGGGGCTGCCGTCAATGATGACGGAGACGCCCGCATCATCCGCGGTCCAGGTCCCGAATGAATCACTGCCGGTACCGGTCATGGCGGCCGTACCGTCCCGGTTCAGGGACAGGACCATAACGGCGCCGAAGTCCGAAGGCCGCATGACCTCGCCGTCACTGACCATCTCCAGCACATACCAGTCGCCGCCGTACCGGTTCCAGGCAGCCTCCGACGGAGCCGCCGGCGCCGGGGTGGGTTCCGGCGTGGGTTCCGGAGTGGGTTCCGGCGTGGGCTCCGGAGTGGGCTCCGGAGTGGGTTCCGGGGTCGCGGTGGGCGCGGGGGTCGGCGTCAGGGACGCAATCTGCAGACCCAGGCGGCTGCAGAGCGCAATGCTGTCCGATCCGTCATCATCCGCGGTCCGGACGCGCCGGATACTGCCGCTGCCGTCAAACGCGTCCGCCGGAATCACCGCCGGATCGCACAGCACGGTGACGGTTTCCAGCGCGGGGCAGTCCGCAAACGCGCGGCTCCCGATTTCCGTGACGCTTTCCGGGATGGTGATCTCCTTCAGCCGGGAATTGCGGAATGCTTCCGCGCCGATGACGGTGACGGAGTCGAACAGGTCGGCCTTTTCCAGGATGCTGTCCGCAAAGGCTTCCTTCCCGATATAAGTCACCTGGTCGTTATAGCAGACCGCGAAGTACGTGACGACCTGGTTCCCCTTCAGGGCACCGTCGGCTACGCCGGTGGTTTCGACGCTGTCGTAGCTGTCGTACGGCCGGATGGCTGCCATGGTACCGGAATAGCCGGCGAACAGGCCGTCATGGTATTCGCCGAGCTGGCTTTCATGGTAATTCACTTCCGGGTTCTGGGCACGCCAGACGCGGGCGGAGAATCCCAGGGAATCGAAGTATGCCTGGGCGTCCAGCATGGCCTGTTTCGATGCGCGCCAGTTCAGGTCCACATCGGCCAGTTGCGTTTCCGGAAAGACATTTTCCCCGAGCTTTGGCAGGGAGACTCCGTCGAAATACAGGTATTCCAGGGAGGTTCCTGCAAAAGCCTCGTCTCCGATGCTTTCGAGACCGGCGGGGAGGTATGCCTCCCGGAGAGAGGCGTTATAAAAAGCTCTTTCTCCGACAGTACGGACCGAAGAGGGGAGCGTGATGGACTGCAGCCGGGACGCGGTGAAACATGAGGCAGGAATTTCAGTCAGTCCTTCCGGCAGGTCCAGATAATATCCCTTATAGTACTGGAATGCCTTCGGGCCGAGTATTCTGACCGCAGCGGGGATCTCTGTCCAGGTCAGATGATTCAGCCAGCCGAAGGCGTATTCCCCGATTTCCTCCAGACTGTCCGGAAGAACGATTGCATGGAGGTTTGTACAGCCGGAAAAACTGGACGTTCCCAGTGCCCGGACGGGTACTCCGTCCATTTCCGCCGGAACCTCAATCCAGCCCCGCATGGTATTGCAGCCGGTAATCGTGCCGGAAACCGGATCGAAGGCAAAGTCCACATCGGGGGAATGATACGGTTCGGCGGCCCGGCCGGACGGCTGGATCTGTTCGGGGCTGACGGCCGTCAGCGCAGCACGGTACGCATCCACCTGGTCATCCGGCACCCGGATTACCGCTCCGGACGGTATACCGGACAGCACGGAGTTCGCATCACTGATGACCGGGCATTCGCCCAGGAAGGTGACCGTTTCCATGCTGTCCATGGAGAACAGCAGCTGGGCATTGATAAACCGCAGGGAGGCCGGGAAAGTGATTTCCTTCAGCTTCGGGCAGTATCCCAGTGCGCCGTTGCCGATTACTTCCAGGGTGTCGGGCAGGACAATCTGTTCCAGGGAGTATGTGGTATTCAGCACATTGTAGAAGCCTTCAATCCCGTTCGAGAACGTGATGGAAGTGATATCCTCCCGGCTGGAAGGAAATGTGCTGCCATCGATAAAAAAGACCGGGTTTCCGTCGATTTCCGCCGGGACCACCACATCCCCGCCGGGACCGTTGTATTTTGTGATTTTCGCGTCTTTCGCACTGTACTCCCATTCGGGCTTCTCCGGGTCCGCCAGGACTGTACCGAATGCGGCTGCCGCCAGCATGATTACCAGCAGGCATGCAATCCATTTCCTCATATTATCCTCCTTTTTCCCACAAATGGAAAAAATCCGGTCTGTTTGCATCTTTTCATATTTTACAACATCTGCCGTCCAGTCCGCAACGGGGGAACCGTATGAAAGCAAAAGAAAAAACGGCCGCATGCGGCCGTTGACGGCAAAGGGATTACCGGACGTTTTTCCGGGGCGGAAGCGGTTCCCCGAGCGGGAAGGTTCCGGGTTCCACCTGCGTGGCAGTCCAGATGCCGGTTCCGTCGGTGCTGACGAGGATATTCCCGTCCTTGGTGCAGTAAATCACCGGATCGGTCTGCGCGTAAGCTTTGTTCAGCGCAAAATTGCGGACGATTCCGCGTTCCCCGCCCGGCACCAGGATCAGATGGGGATTGACGAGCATATATACCTGTTCCGTTACGGCAATCGGGTTGTTGATTCCGTGATGCGGGAAGGACAGGATATCGACATCCGCCAGGGTGTCTCCCCAGCGGCGGAGGAGCGACCAGTCCATGAAGTCCCCGGTGAACATGATCCGGATATCGTAATAGGTGACGATAAAATTCAGGGACTGGGAGTTGCTCTGCCCGGACAGGTTCTCTTTGAAAGGCGGGCTGACACACAGGATATCCAGCGGGCCGACCGTCAGATGGTCCCCGTCCTTCAGCTGCCGGTAGGTACCAAAAGGAAGGGGGCTGAGGGCTTTCAGGATCTCCGCGGACGGACCGTAGACAATGGTGTCCTCTGTCCCGTACAGTGCGGACAGCCGGTCCACATTATAGCAGTGGTCATTGTGCCAATGGGTGACAAAATGAACATCCACATGGTCGATTCCTGACGCCTCGAGATAGCCGAACAGCGGGGGATTGCCCGCATTGTCGGAAATCGGCACCGTGATGTTGGTGCCGCAGTCCACGAGGATGACCAGGTCTCCGACGGTCAGCAGGTAGGCGTCGGCACTGCCGATATTGATCTGGTGCAGGCGCAGCAGTTCCCGTTCCGGATCCGGTACGGATTCAGCCGTTCCGGACGTGCCAAGGCAGCCGGAAGCCAGCACAAGGATCAGAAGAAGGAGAATGGCTTTACGGATTTTCATACGGTTTCCTCCCTGCCTGACAGGTTATTTTTCCGGTATCCGGCACAAAGCCGGCCGTCCAGTACCAGGTATCCGACGACCAGCACCAGCGTGGTCAGCAGATAGACGGAGTAGCAGAAAGGCGACAGGCGGTCACAGATCCACCAGTATACGCCTTCCGGCATCAGGGGCTCGAATTTGGAAGGCTTGTCCCGCAGGAACTGGGTGAGGCCGTTGACGACGATGCAGAGGGAGAAGGAAACCAGCGGCCAGCGGGGGAACCTTCCGGTCTGCGCTTTCCGCCGGCGGCAGATCCGGACGGTCAGGAAGAGCATGACGAGGGCGGCCAGCACCTGCTCCACATGGACAAAATAGAAGATCAGGCTTTCAATCCGGGGCAGTTCCAGGAAGAACCGGACGCAGCCCATCAGGTACGCGGCAAAGGCAAAGGTCATCCCGGCATCCTCCGGAATCCCGCGCACGCGGTTTTCCCGCAGCCGGGCAAACAGCGCGATGACCAGGAAAAGGATCGCGGTCAGCGTGCTGACGGCGAAATACCACATGCCGAAGTCATCCCCGACCGCAAAGGGGAATCGGGCCAGCAGGGACCCTTCTTCGATGTCGGGAAGGCCCATATCGTACAGCTCCGCCAGGCCGGACTGGTCCAGGAAGATTTCCCCGAACCGGGCGAAAGCGGCCATCAGGCAGCCGGGAACAGCCCAGGCATCCAGCGCTTCGGAAATCCGGCTCCGGTTCCGGATGAAGGGCAGGGCGATTCCGAGGCAGAAGCCGGCGCATCCGCTGACAAAGGAGAATTCCCCGGGAACCAGCCGTACCAGCATCCCGAGCCCCCGGTCCTCCACCGATACATGGAAAAAGGCCAGGAAAACCAGTTTGGCGCAGAGATACGCCAGGAGGATTCCGGCCGGGATCCCCGCCAGGATCCGGGACAGCGGAAGCCCTTTCCGGCGCGCCCGGAGAACGTAAAGAACGGCGGACAGGAGCAGGCCTGCCGCCATGGTGATTCCATAACCGATGACTGAATTCACAAAGATTCCTCCCGGTTACTGTTCCGCTGACGCGAAGTAGATAATATCCCGCAGCTTTCGCTGGGAGGTGCTGCCGTAATTGTTGATCCGTCCCTTGTAGAAGAACAGGGAGGTGGAATCGCCGCCGTCCAGGTTGTAGGCGGTTTCCACACCCAGGGAAGCGACCAGGTCGGCAAACTCCCGCAGCGTCATTCCGGAATTGCCGCGGAAAGGACCGGCGCAGCAAACCATCCGGTAGCTCAGCGGCCCAGTCTGGCAGATGCACATCCGCTGGCGCCGGTCGTTGGCGGACATGTCAATCCACTTCTGCTCGCCTTCGAAGGCGGTGAACGCCTGGCCGTTTTCCACGAGGGCGGGCCCGAAGGAGAACGCCTGCAGGATCCGCTTTCCGCCCACCGTGCCGCCGATGGATCCTTTGACCGGACGGTCCAGGATATGGAAATCCCCGTCCTCGTCAATCACCAGGACATCCATCAGCCGGCTGTCCCAGCGGCCGCCGTCATCCAGGCTGTCCCTGAACAGGACTCCCTGGCGGACGATGTACCCGAGGCCCCGCTTCTCGGCGCTTCCCCAGAAGTCCCCGCTGATCATGACGACCGCGGAGGAACGGTCAAACAGGGTTTCCGCCCGCAGCTCGGCGTTTTCGCTGTCAAACGCGCCGGAGCGGCTGGCGGACATTGTACGGAGCTGGGACGCATCCCGGATTTTCACATCGCTGTACCAGTAGGCGCAGGAACCCGTATTTGCAGAGGTTACCTGCACGGAGATGGTGGAATCCTCATAGGAAAGCGGCGTGGTATAGCCGTCGGCCTTTGGCGCCGGACCAACGGAGAAATCAATGGGCAGCAGGTATCCTTTGTCCGAAAAATCCTGGGGCTGCTGAAGTACCAGCGGTTCTGCTTCCTTCCGGACATCCGCGGCGGCCGCGGCTTCCGCATCGGCGGGATTTTCCGGAACCGGAACAGCGGGCGCCCCGCTGTAGCCGATCTCCGCATTTTCCAGCGGGAAGCTGTCCGCAAAGGGGACATATTCGTAGTGGGGATGCTTGCTGTCTTCGCCGAACATCCGGACGATGGCATCGTAGTGGGGGTGGCGGCGTTCACCGGAGATAAAGCGCCAGGTTCCGGTGGTGGAGTAATGTGTATAGTCGATTTCCGTATCCGGAAGCGCTGCGGCCAGGTCTGCCACCACAGCAGAATCCGGTTTCACGTTGTATTTCTGGCTGGCAAACATCCACAGGCGTTTCAGCGCGGCCAGGGATTTGATCGGGGTGTAATCCTGCACATGGTTGAAGCAGATGTTCAGATCCAGCAGGTGGGACAGCCCGGAGAGCGGGGACAGGTCCTGGATGTCGTTCTTGAACAGTTCGGCGTATTCCAGGTCCTTCAGGGACCCGACCGGGGTGATATCCGTCACATGGTTGCAGGCAACGATCAGCACCCGAAGGTTCGGCAGGCTGTAAAGGAAATCCAGGCTGGTGACATTGTTGTGACCGATATCGAGCGCCAGCAGGTTCCAGCAGTACTTCAGGATTTCAAAGTCCGCGCTGCTGTGCTGGAGGCTGGCGTTGTTGTGGAGCGTGGACCAGGAGGTATAATCGGTCCGGATCAGGTGCTCATGGTCGGGGCTTTTGATGACCAGCGTCCATCCCCACTGGATATCCGGGAAGCGGGAGGCCAGCAAGTCACAGTGCTCCCGGTCCATTTTGGTCTGCCACATATCGACCCGGCGCAGGTCCGGCATCTGCTCCAGGAAACCGATCAGTCCGTCAAAATCCCGGACCACCAGGTCCCCCAGGTCGATGTATTCCGCGTCTTCAGGATAGCTTTTCCCCTCGTAGGCGACATCTGCCGTCACGACCGCAGGGAAAAGCAGCAGGATCACGAGGCAGCACCATAACCATTTGCGTTTCAATGTCACTGATCTCACTTTCTGTATCAATTGGCGTCCCGGGACGGGACAGGTGATCCGGCATCCAGGTAAGGGAGGCGGATCACGCTGTATCCATCCTCCTCCGTAAGCTCCGGGAGCGGGAAGGCGGTGTCGTACTGCACCGCGCGGTATACCGGCTCCGCGTCTTCCCCGCAGACCGGAACAGGCTGGAAATTGTTGTGGGGCGCGTCACTGCTGGTATACGCAGGAATCAAATCAACTGCCTGCCCCAGGAAGACCCCGTCATCGGAAAAGTCCAGGCGGACCCGCGCAATCAGCGAGTACAGGGAGGAAACCTCCCAGGTGTGGTAGGGCTTGGTACGGATCTCGCTGTTGCCGCCGAACACGAAGTTCCCGAGGGAGTAGAGCATGGTGCGGTTTTCATAAACCGCAGCGCCCTGCACCACATGGGGGTGATGCATGATAATCAGGTCTGCTCCGTTGTCGATGAAGGATTTTCCGATTTTTTCCTGCGTGACTGTATGGCAGGCGTCATACTCGGAACCGCTGTGGAACAGCACGATGACGGCATCGGCCTCCCCGTCCTGCTTCACGCGCCGGATCTCGTTCCGCAGCCAGTTCAGGTCATTCTGGAACGTCGGTTCCTGGAAGCTGTTGACCGCATAGAAGGCAACCCGGATTCCGTCCTTTTCCAGGAGGTACGGGGTTCGCGCCCGGAACCAGGCAATCCCGCCTTCGGACAGGATGCGCTGCGTATCCTCCAGGCCGCGGGTTCCATAGTCCCCGGTGTGGTTGTTGGCCAGCCCGGCGGCCTCCACGGAGGCGCCGGACAGGATTTTTACAAATTCTGCCGGGCCGCGGAAACGATAGGTTTTCGCGGTATTTTCCCCGGAGGCGGAATCCGACAGGACCCCCTCCAGGTTGACGACGGTCAGGTCATCCGCCTCAAACAGGAAACGGACTTTTTCAAAGGGGTAGGAGAGACCTTCCCGCCCGACCACCGAATCGAAGGAATTATCATTGACCCGCTTCGCTTCCTCACTGCCCAGGGTACAGTCCCCGGTGAACGTCAGGAGGACGGACCGGTCCGCAGACGCCCCGGCCGGCATTCCGGAAAACACCGAAACAAGGAACAGGACAGACAGCAGTTGCGCGAGCCGTTGCTTCATTTTTCCACTCCATCGGTTATTCTGTGCGGGAAAGCCCCGCTTTCCCAAAAAACAGATCGCTTCATTATATTGAATGAAACAACGGATGTCAACGCCGCGCCCGGCGGAGGGCCGCGTGCGGCCGTGCCGGATTTACCGGACCGGCGGTCGGTACCAGCAGTACCGGAACACGGTTTCCCAGAGGAAAACCGGGAGCCAGGTGCCGTCCGGGAGCATGAAGTAGCGGGTATCCTGGTTCTGCTGGTGGACGGTATACGGAACCGCCGACGCATCCCGGCAGACCAGGGAGACGCATACGCCGCCATCCGTCACGGTGGTTCCCCGGTATTTCGGAAGCCCGTTGGCAATCAGGTCCGCAAAGCGGTCGGAAATCTGGGCGTTGACCGTGCTGTTGATGATCAGCGGTTCATCCAGGAGCTCCGCCAGTTCCGGAACGTCCTCCTCCGTATAGCCATACATGCGCAGCGTACCGATATAGATGCCGATATGGCGTCCCGGGTGCTCCACCAGCATCAGGTCCCCGGGGCGGAGCGCCTTCTTCAGGGCGGCGAAATCCGCCTCTGGCGTCAAGGCACTGTCCATCACATGGTGATCCCGGTCCCAGAACATCATATCCATGGTGTCCATTTTATACCCGAAGGTTTCCTGCCATACCCAGGCCACATAGCCGTAGCAGTCATAGCCGTACAGGTAGTTCAGCCCCTTCCGGTAATAGGCCGGGCTGCTGGACCAGGCGGGCAGGACGACATAATCCGGCTCTTTGGCGAAAACGTGGCTGGCAGTCCGGCCGCCCCACAGATAGGGAACGCCGAGGGGCATCCGGGCCCGGACAGACGCACCGGTGGCGCTGTTGTACCGCGCAATGAACGGGTTCCCCTCCTCCAGCAGGGAGAAGGCATGATCCAGCATCGGAAGGGCGGACAGCCCCTGTTCCGCCCGCACGGCTGCGGCGGGGAGCAGTATGGCACACAGGAGCAGGACTGCCGCCCGCATCAGGGCCCTGCGCACCGGGACCACCTCCGTTCCGTTTTCCGGTTTCTGACGGATTCTATTTTACAACGATGGTTTCCGATCCGCAACCGGCCGGGATTCCGGGCCAAAAGAAAAACGGCCGCGCTTTCGCGCGGCCGCATCCGGAAGGGGTTATCCTTCGATCAGGATGGTCTTCTTTTCCGGAACCTTCGGGGCTTCCTTCTTCGGGAAGCTCAGGCTCAGCACGCCATTTTCGTACTTCGCTTTGATGTCCTCTTCCGTCACATGCTCACCCACATAGAAGCTGCGGGACATGGTGCCGGAATACCGCTCCTGGCGGATGACCCGGCCCTTCTTCTCTTCCTTGTTCTCCAGGGCCTTTTCCGTGGAGATGGTCAGGTAGCCGTTTTCCAGGTCCAGGTGGATTTCTTCCTTCTTGAACCCAGGCAGGTCGATGTCCAGCTCATAGCCGGTGTCTGTTTCCTTCACATCCGTCTTCATCATCCGCTGGGCGTTCTTGCCGTAGAGCATATGCTCCGGACGGGCAAAGCCGCGGAAGAAATCACGGTCGAAGTCGTTGAACACATCCATCATATTTTCACCGAAAACAGCAGGCAGAATACTCATAATGAACCCTCCATTCATTGCCGCCCCCGGGGCCTTCCGGCCGCGGGGAGAGCTTTCATGCGGTCACTGGCCGCCCCGTTCTCCCGAACGCTGATTATAGTATAATCAAAAGTCAAAGAAAGTCAAAGTAAGGAAAAGTCAAAGTAGGTCAAACACCGGCGGGATCCGCCAATTATATATAAAAATCTCGCAAAAACGAAGCAAATCAACGAATTTCTCACTTTTTCAAATCCGCGAAAAAAGGGCGAAGGCGGCGCCGGTTCCGACCAAAATGGAAGAAAATGACCGGTTCCGGCCGGAAAGTGCCGTCTTGCCGGGCGGATGGGGAAGTGATAAAATAAGCATCATCAAACCGAAGGAGAAAATTCATATGCAGATGACCGGAGCGGAAAAGGCAAAAAACCTGAAGATTGCCTATATCGGCGGCGGGTCCCGCGGATGGGCATGGGGATTCATGAAGGACCTGGCTATGGACGGAGATATGTGCGGCACGATCCGCCTGTATGATATTGACCGCAGCGCCGCGGAACGGAACCGGATCATCGGCGGAAAGATCAGCGCCCATCCGAAGGCGGTTTCCCGCTGGGAATACGAAGTCAGCGATTCCCTGCAGGAAGCACTGACCGGCGTGGATTTTGTGGTGATCTCGATCCTGCCCGCCACCTTTGAGGAAATGCGGTCAGACGTGCACCTGCCGGAGCGGGTGGGCGTCTACCAGCCGGTGGGCGATACGGTCGGCCCCGGCGGCTTTATGCGGGCGATGCGGACCATCCCGATGTATGTGGAGATTGCGGAAGCGATCCGGGATTATGCGCCGGATGCGTGGGTGATCAATTATACCAATCCGATGTCGCTGTGCGTGCGGACGCTGTATGAGGTGTTCCCGGAGGTCAAGGCGTTCGGCTGCTGCCATGAGGTATTCGGCACCCAGAAGCTGCTGTGCTCCATGCTGAAAACCGAAGAGGGGATTCCGGATGTTACCCGGCAGGAGCTGTATACGACCGTGACCGGAATCAACCACTTTACCTGGCTGACCCGCGCTTCCTGGCGCGGAACCGACCTGATGCCGCTGTATGCCCGGTTCGCGGAGAAGTATGCGGAAACCGGCTATGACGAGGGCGGGGACACGAACTGGATGAACAATCATTTCCGGTGCGCCCAGCGGGTGAAGCTGGACCTGTTCCGGAAATACGGCGCGATTGCCGCGGCGGGAGACCGCCACCTGGCCGAGTTTACGGCGCCCTGGTATACCCGGGACCCGGAAACCGTACGGGAATGGATGTTCAGCCTGACGCCGGTGGACTGGCGGGTCCAGGATCTGCAGAACCGGCTGAAGAAGTCCGATGACCTGATCAGCGGGGAGGCGGAAATTGAACTGACCGGTTCCGGTGAGGAAGGCCACCTGCTGCTGAAGGCCCTGCTGGGACTGGGCGACCTGGTATCCAACGTCAATGTGCCCAACCGGGGACAGATTCCCAACCTGCCGATGGGCGCTGTGGTGGAAACCAATGCCCTCTTCGGGCTGAACCGGATCGAACCGGTCTGTGCCGGACCGGTACCGGCCCCGATCCTGCCGCTGATTGCCCGGCATGTCTACAACCAGGAGAACACGCTGAAGACGGCGCTGCACTGCGACCGGAAGCTGGGCTTTACCACGTTTATGAATGATCCCATGATGGGCTTCGTCACGCCCCGTGACGGGCAGAGCCTGTTCAACGATATGCTGGAGAACCAGCGGGCGTACCTGCCGGAAGCCTGGTTCGCCTGAGACGGTGCGGAAGCACCGGAAGAAGGCCGGAAAAACCGGTCATATCAAAAGCGCGCGGTTCATGCGAACCGCGCGCTTTTGCTGGTTTCCGGTGTTACTTGTTCTCCGCGATCTTCTCGTTGATGGCGTTGATGATTTCCTCCGCGTTAAAGCCATGGACCGCGCAGGCATCCGCCAGTGACTCATTCCGGGAAGCCGGGCAGCCCAGGCAGTGCATGCCGATGGACAGCAGGATTTCGATGGCTTCGGGATACCGGGAGACCACTTCACCAACCAGCGTTTCGCCGGTAACATACGTTTCGTTCATGATCAGAACCTCCGTTCGTCATTTTGGACGACGACATCATACCATCCCGCCGCAGAAAAAACAAGCTTGCCGCAGAAAAAACATGAAATCCCCGGGCGGCCCAGCCGCCCGGGGAAGAAAGCCGTATCCTGTATGGATTTACAGCGCGCCGCGGATCAGGGTGAGCAGGTCCGCGTAGGTTTCGCAGGCCGGAAGCTCCGGATGGTCCTTCTTGATCTGCTCGGTGGAGCGGAAAAGGAATCCGGCCTTGCTGGCCTGGATCATACCCAGATCGTTGTAGCTGTCCCCGGCCGCGATGGTATCGAAGCCGATGCTCTGCAGCGCTTTCACGGTGGAGAGCTTGCTCTGCGCGGTCCGGATGCGGTACCCGGTGATCATGCCGTCTTCCCCGACTTCCAGCTCATTGCAGAAAATGGTGGGCCGGCCGAGTTTTTCCATCAGCGGGGCGGCAAACTGGGTGAAGGTGTCGGACAGGATGATCGCCTGGGTTTCGGAACGCAGGGTATCCAGGAAATCCTTCGCGCCGGGCATGGGATCGATGGTCGCGATGGTGCGCTGGATATCCTTCAGCCCCAGCCCGTGCTCCCGCAGGATGCCGAGGCGCCAGCGCATCAGCTTGTCGTAATCCGGCTCGTCCCGGGTGGTGCGGCGCAGTTCGGGGATGCCGCTGGCTTCGGAAAACGCGATCCAGATCTCGGGGACCAGAACCCCTTCCAGATCCAGGCATACGATGTTCATACAGGTTCCTCTTTTCTCGGATCAGAATCAGGCAGGGGTAAACGCGTCCTTGCCCAGGCCGCAGACCGGGCAGACCCAGTCTTCCGGGATATCCTCGAAAGCTGTGCCGGGAGCGATGCCGCCTTCCGGATCGCCGACTTCGGGATCATACACGTAACCGCAGGGACATTCATACTTCATGGGAACAACCTCCTTTATCCGGACGGGCGCAGCCCGTCCCCGTTTGTATCCATCATAAACAAGGAGATCGGGTTCGTCAAGCATATCTTCCGCAATTTCAGCGCCCGGTCAGCGGCCGGCTTTTTCCATGGCCCGGACCAGGGTGTCATCCCGGGTGCGGATCCGGTCCGAGAAGCCCTCCAGCGCGTCAAACGGCGCGAAAATCTTCGCGCGGCGGCCGCGCTCCATCTGCGGATGGAGAAGCGCGAAGCGGCCGTCCGTGTGAGCCGGGCAGCCCCGTGCCCGCACCCGGCTGTACGGCCCGGAGACGGGAATCAGCCGGAGGTCCCAGTTGGGGATCGAATCACGCATGGCAGCCGCCTTTCCTTTCTATGCCCGGTGGCCGCCGATCTGCCGGTTCCGTTCCATGGCGGTGGCACCCTCGAGCAGGTTCATCCCCCTGAAGAGGATATTCCGTCCGTATTTCTTCCGCAGGGCCAGCATGGCATACTGCAGGTGAAGCTCCCGTTCCCGGGCGGTATAGTCCGTGAACAGGTCCAGCTGGGCGGCGGTGGATTCATTCCGGACCTCATCGGCACAGATGCCGATCCGGCGGACCAGCAGCATGGGCGGGACGAGACGGCGGAAAGAATCGGCGGCCGCATTCCGGATTTCCCGGGGACTGCTGGTGGAAACCGGGAAGCGGATCGTACCGCCGGTATGGGCCGGATGCAGGCGCCCGTAAAAGTCCACGCAGACCGGACCGGTATAGTCCGGACAGGCTTCCAGGCTGGCCGGGTCAAAGCTGACCCACCAGGTGACGGCAGCGGTCTGCAGGCGTTTGTCCACCAGGTCCGCGGCAAGCCCGTCCGCCATTTCCCCGAAGACCACCAGCGCCTCATCATACCGGTAGGGGCGGGGCAGTACCTGCCCGGCGGACAGGCTGTGGGAGGCGGACCGGTAGGATTTGATATCCTTCATCCGCGTCGGCTCGATGCCCCACGCGTGGTCGATCAGCAGCTCCGCGTTGACACCGAACAGCCGGTACAGCAGCTCTTCGTTGGACTGGGAAACCGCGGCAATATCCCCCATGGTACGCATTCCGTGGGTCGTCAGCCGGCGGGCCGTCCCCGGGCCGACCTGCCAGAAATCCGTCAGCGGGCGGTGGGACCAGAGCAGCGACCGGTAATCCTCCTCATCCAGCTCGGCGATGCGGACGCCGTCCGGGTCCGGAATGGATTTTTTGGCCACGATATCCATGGCGATCTTGGCCAGGTACAGGTTGGAGCCGATCCCGACCGTTGCGGTGATTCCGGTGGATTTCAGCACATCCCGGACCATGGCCATGGCCAGGAAACGGGCCGGGGAAACATTTTCAGCCAGCGCCGCATCGCGGTACAGGTGCAGGTAGGGCGTCACATCCAGGAAGCATTCATCGATGGAGTAGACATGGATATCCTCTTCGGCAATGTACTTCCGGTAGACGGCATAGATCTCGGAGGAAACCCGGATATATTCCGCCATCCGCGGGGTGGCGGTGATATAGTCCACATGGGTATGGGCGGCGGCCTCATACAGGCGGATGGCCTGCTTCGCCTCAAAAAGGCGCGGCCGGCTGGATACGCCGATCGCCTTCAGGGCCGGGGAGACCGCCAGGCAGATGGTTTTGTCCGTGCGGGAGGCATCGGCCACCAGGAGGCGGGCCTTCAGGGGATCCAGTCCCCGGGCGACGCATTCCACCGATGCGTAGAAGGATTTCAGGTCAATGCAGATACAGGACCGGTCCGGCATACGCACGCCCCCGTTTCCGGCCGGGTCAGCCATTCAGCACCCGGCCGACAATCCGGAATTCGGACTCGGCGGGAACGGGCTTCGGGGCGTAGTTTCCATTGCAGGAAACCAGGACCGGCTGGGGATGGAGGATGCCGCTGCTGTCCGTGAAGGCGTCCCGGTCGGCAGGCGCGGGATCCTGCTCGCTGTAAACCTTGATGTATCCTTCCCCGTCCAGGATGAAGAGGCCGACTTCCCCGGGGCGGAGGCCGGCGCATTTCCGGATCCAGGCATACTGCCCGTCCGACAGGACCGGCTCCATGCTGTCCCCGTGGACACGGACGGCGAAGTCCGCCCCTTCCGGCACGGACGCGGAGGGAAAGGACACCCGCTCAAACTCGTTGTTGTCCAGCGCCTCGCCGAAGCCGGCGGAAGCGGGAATCAGGCTGACGTCCATCTCCACCAGCGGGGCGGGGTGCGCGGGAAGCACCCGGTACCGGCGGCGGCTTTCCAGCCAGCTCCGGAATTCGGCCAGCAGGGCCTGCCCCTCCGGATTCAGCGCGGGATCCGGCAGGAAGGAAGGATCGCCGAAGGCGTCCGCCCAAGCGGAGAAATCCAGCGCGTGGCACAGCGCAAACAGCTGGTAGGCGCTGGGGACCGAATCCCCCTTTTCCCATTTGCTGACGGCGGCGGTCTGCACCCGGACGCCGAACGGGGCCAGCGCGGCCGCCAGCTGCCCCTGCGTCATTCCCCGGCTGCGGCGGAGCTCCGCCAGGCGGGCTCCCACCAGGTTCCGGGCGCGGGCGGATTCCGCGTCAAACTCCGGAGAAGAAAAACGGCCGGCCATGAAAATACCCCCTTCCATATATCCGAACCCATAAAAAAACGTTTTCCGGCCTGAGTATAAGCCGGAAAACGGGGAATGTCAATGAAAAATTATCGTAATCAGATAAAACATTCAATTCATTATCTTAAAAAGATAAAACTGCTTACTCCGCGTCGTCCTGCAGGAGATCCTGGTCCTTCTTTTTGATGTACTTCGCGGCGAAGCTGTTGAAGTACTCCTCGAAATGGTGCGGATGGTCCTGGTGCATGACTTCGGACATCTCGTGGACATCCAGCGCGTTGTCCACCAGTTCCACCAGCACGATGGCGATGTTGGAGCAGTGGTCGGACACCCGCTCGAAATCGGAAACCAGGTCATTGAAGACATAGCCGTTTACGATGGTGCACTTGCCCTTCTGCAGGCGCATGGTGTGGCGCTCCCGCATCCGGCGGCAGATCCGGTCAATGACCTGCTCGAGGGGCTCCACCTGGTAGGCGGCTTCCGTATCATCCGCCAGGAAGCTGTCGATGGTCAGGTCCAGGATCTGGGTGATGGCTTCGGTCAGGTTGGCCATTTCCTTTTCGCCCTTGTCGGAGAAGGAGATCTTTTTCTCATAGATCTCTTCCGCCCGCTCCGCGACGTTCAGGGCGTGGTCGCTGATCCGCTCCAGGTCGGTGATGGCGCGCAGGTACTGGCTGACGGACCGGTTCTGGGTCTCAGTCATTTCCTGGCCGGTCAGGCGCATCAGGTAGCTGCCGATTTTGTCCTCATACCGGTCGACGATTCCCTCCAGTTCACGAACCTCCTCCAGCTTTTTCGGGGAGAAGTCGGACAGCAGGGCGATGGCATCCTGCATGGACTGCCGGGTCAGCTCGGCCATCTTGTTGATGGTCAGCCGGGTCTGTTCCACGGCCAGGGTGGGATAGGCCAGGAAGCGTTCCTCCAGGCGTTTCATATCCTCTGTCTGGGCGGATTCCGACGGATCGTCCGGGATCAGGCGGACCATCAGCTTCTCAAACAGGGGAATGAACGGCGCCAGCACCACCACGGTGGAAACCCGGAACAGGGTGTTCAGCAGCGCGATGGAGAACATGTTCATCGTCATGTTCATGAAGGAGAACTGCAGGAACGCGTGGAGAATGTAGAACACCGCGGCGAACAGGATCGTGCGGATGATTTCAATGACCAGGTAGGAGAACGCCGCGCGGCGGCCGTCCCGGGAAGAACCCGCGCCGGAGATCAGCACCGGGATGGAAGCGCCGACCGCAATACCCATGATGATGGGCAGCGCCTGGTCAAATGAGATCAGGCCCGTGGCGGACAGCGCCTGCAGGATACCGACCGAGGCGGAGGCACTCTGCAGGATCGCGGTGAACACAAAGCCGGCCAGGATTCCCAGGAGGGGATTGCTGAAGCTGGTGAGGAACGCGGTGAACGCGGGATCGGACCGCAGGCCGGATACCGAGCGGCTCATGGTCTGCATGCCGAACATCAGCACGGCAAAGCCCATCAGGATATCCGCGATATGCTGCATGGATTTCTTTTTGGAAATCATGCGGATCAGGATGCCGGCCACGGCAATCATCGCGCTCAGGCTTTCTGTGGAGAGCAGCTTCAGCGCCGCGGAAGCGCCGTCCCCGCCGACCGAGGAAAGGCAGATGACCCAGCCGGTAATGCTGGTGCCGATGATTGCGCCCATGATAATGGAAATCGCCTGCCGCAGGCGCATCATGGAGGAGTTGACAAAACCGACCACCATGACGCTGGTTGCGGAAGACGACTGAATGACCGCGGTAACGCCCGTACCAAGCAAAATGCCCTTGAGCGGTGTGTTGGAAAGCCGGTACAGAATCAGCTCGAGCTTATTGCCCGCGACCTTTTTCAGACCGTCACCCATCAGCGACATTCCGAAGAGGAACATCGCCACTCCGCCCAGGAGCAACACAATACTTGAAATGTCCATATTCCCTCCGTGGCGCGTTTCCATCCCGGCGTCCCCTTGAACGCCCGCGCCGTCCCAAACGTTATTTCATGGGCATTATAGCATACGGACAGGAGGCGCGCAACGGCATTTTACCATCCGAAACCGAAAAAAAGCGCGGACAGTCCTGTCCGCGCCGCCGGATTACCGGCGGGGTTTCCGGCTTTTGTAATCCTTCTCAATCGAGCTTTTCCAGTCCGCGCCGAGCGGCGCGCTGCGGCGGACACTGCAGACCGCCTCGCTGAGCGCCTGGTAATTCAGCTTTACGCCGATTTCATCATTGTGGAAATTGACGGCCCGGTCCTGCCCGATGCCCATGCGGGCGGCGGTTTCCACCGCGTCGATATTGGCGCCGAGGAACAGGAATTCCCAGCCGTACTTTTCCTTCTGCCGCTGCACCATTGCCTTGACCTCATCGCTGGAATACCGGTTGGAGGCATTCTCCATCCCGTCCGTGGTGATGATGAAGACGGTGTGTTCCGGCACATCCTCTTCCCGGGCATACTTATGGACGTTGCCGATGTGGTGGATCGCCCCGCCGATCGCGTCGACCAGGGCGGTGCATCCGCCGACGAAATACTGCCGCTCCGTCAGCGGCTCCACCTTCCGGATATCCACCCGGTCGTGGATGACGGCGCTTTCATTGTCAAAGAGGACCGTGGAAACCAGGGCTTCGCCATTTTCGCCTTTCTGCCGCTGGATCATGCTGTTGAAACCGCCGATGGTATCCTTTTCCAGGCCGGCCATGGAGCCGCTCCGGTCCAGGATGAAGACCATTTCTGTCAGATTCTTCTTCATGGAAATTCCTCCTTCCGCTTTCTGCAGGGGCCGCCCTGCAGCATGAGTGTAGCAGAAGGAGGAATCCCGGGGGTCGCTTCGGAAGCGACAAATGAAAGTCCCTCAGGAGAGGGATCCCAGCAGCTTCTGGTCGAATTCGAAAAGCGCCTCGTTAATCTGGTATATATCGTAATTTCCGTGCCGGATGAAATATTCGACGATCAGGTCGGATTTGCTGCTGTGCGACAGGGAGAAGCCGGCTTTCATCAGCATTTCCCGGGTTTCCTCCAGCGGGAGCTCCAGCGCGACGGCGAAGGCCAGCACGGTGGTTTTTCCGGGCCGGTAGTCCGGCACATTCTTGATCTTGTTGAACAGCTTCCGGTCGATATTCGCCCGCTTATAGCATTCCGCATCGGTGATCCCGCGTTCGTCGATTTTCCGCAGCAGCATATCCCGGAAGCCTTCGTCGATTTGCCTTACAAATGACTTCAGGTCCTCCGGCATGGAAAGGCATTCGGCGGTATCCGCCTCAAACGATATGGACGGTTTCGGCCGGGCTTCCTTTTCTTTTTTTCGCGGAGCAAGGATGGACCACCGCCGCTTCCCTTTGGCATTCTCCAACGGTGCGGAATCGGGGGCGCCGTATGCGGGCATCGCTTCCGTGTATGAGATATTGCAGGATTTGCGCCGGGATTCCATTTCCTCGTAATCCGGGCCGACGTACGCGTCATCAATGAACGCCCGGATATCCGCGTACAGCTTTTGGCTGATCGCGAATGAATTCCGGTCGTAGATGACCAGGAAAACCTGCATGTCATGATCCGCCAGGAAATCCCGGATGGTACCGGTCGCGACCTCCAGCGCCTGGTCCTTCGGGTATCCGTAGACCCCGGAGGAGATCAGCGGAAAGGCGACGGATTCACAGCCGGCCTCCTCCGCAAGCCGGAGCGATTCCCGGTAGCAGGAGGCCAGCAGGCCGGCCTCCCCATGGGTGCCGCCCCGCCAGACGGGACCGACGGTATGGATGACGAACCGGCAGGGAAGGCGGTAGCCCCGGGTCATTTTGGCCTGCCCGGTCCGGCAGCCGTTCAGGGTGCGGCATTCCGCCAGCAGCTCCGGTCCGGCGGCCGCGTGGATCGCGCCGTCCACTCCCCCGCCGCCCAGCAGGGAAGGATTGGCGGCATTGACGATGGCATCCACCTGCATCCGGGTGATATCATTGCGGACAATTTCAAACGGCATCGCTTTTCTCCCTTCGTCCGGCATTTTCAGTTGGATCACAAATTCAAATCATTATACCAAAAATCCCGGAACGCTGTAAACGTTCCGGGATTCAGGCACTGAATTCAGTTTCTTCGCATCTGTCCTGTCAGGCGGCCGAACGGGCCGGGAAGAACCGTTCCTTCAGGAGCCGGAGGATCTTCCAGCGCTGTTTCGGCAGCATCCGCTTATCGAGCTTGTTGACAAACGCTTCGGCCGGATCTGCCGGATTGTAGTAGACGGGGACGGCCCGGCCGACGAACGCGTCCTTCCCGTATTTCCGGATGGTTTTCAGGTCGATATCCGCGCGGGCTTCATACGGGATTTCATCAATCGCATACTCCACGCGGGCCAGGTATTCGGTAACCGGATCGCCGTCCAGGTCCAGGTGGGTTTCCCCGATGATCTGTATAACTTTTCCGGAAACCAGCGCGGATTCCCGGCGGCGCGTCGCGGAACGGCGGGCGGAAACCCGGATCCGGTGCGCGAAGAATGCGACGATCAGCGCGATGATGATCCCCGTCAGGATCCATGTATCGACGGTCGCAATGCCGTTTTCAATGTCCACCAGGACCTGGAAAACCATGCCGGTCACAATGATTCCCAGAAGGACCCGGATGACGACGGCGGCGGCGTGCGCGGGTTTGGAAGGCCGGAAGGTGAACCAGCGTTCCAGCAGGAGCAGGATCACCAGCGCCAGCACCGCGATGACGATCGCCAGGATGGGCATCAGGGGATGGCCGCCCGGCAGACCGGTATACTGGATGAGTGCGGTGACCAGGATCCAGAATATGCCCACGGAGAATACCAGGAACGAAGGACGCTTCCGGCGGATGACCGCATATACGCCCCAGTTCAGCCCGACCGCGGCGAGCACTGCCAGGAGGATCATCCAGGCGGCCGGATCCGAAGCCAGGACGGCGTTCCGGACCGGCCGGGCCAGGAACACCAGGAGCAGGAGGGGCGCCAGCACATAGAAGGCCAGCCGGATCAGCTGCGGTATCCTTTTCTTCATGTCGGTTTTCATACTTCCTCCTGTCTGCTTCGTTTTCTGCTGCTTTTCTGGAAATGATTGTACAGGCAAAATGAAAAAAGGTACATATATATTTTGGAGAAATAGAGGTTTTTATTTTGCTCCGGGACCGGATCCGCCGGGAATCACGCAATCAAAAAGGAACCCTTCCAGCCGGAAGGGTTCCCGGGATGCGTACTCGGATGTGCTTATTTGCCCAGTTTCCGGACCAGCCATACGACCAGGCAGGAGCCGCCGATGGCGAGGATAATGCTGGAAATCCAGCCGTCGCCGATCCCGATCAGGTTTCCGATGAATCCGCCGACGAGACCGCCGACGATTCCCAGCAGCGCGTTCCGCAGGAAGCCCTGGGAGCTGCCGTTCATGATCTTGTTGGCGGCGAAACCGCACAGGGCGCCGATGCACAGGGAGACCAGCAGGTGAATCAACATTTTTTATGTCCTCCAGTTATTTGAAATACCGATCCAGCAGGCCTTTGAAGGCTTTGCCGTGCCGGGCTTCATCGCGGGCCATTTCATGCACGGTGTCGTGGATGGCATCCAGACCGAGCTCCTTGGCCTTCTTGGCCAGGTCGGTCTTGCCCTGGGTGGCGCCGTTTTCGGCTTCCACGCGGACGCGCAGGTTTTCCTTGGTGCTGGGGGAGACGACCTCGCCCAGCAGCTCGGCGAACTTCGCGGCGTGCTCGGCTTCCTCAAACGCGGCGGTCTTCCAGTATTCGGCAATTTCCGGATAGCCTTCCCGGGCAGCGGCGCGGCCCATGGCCAGGTACATGCCGACTTCCGTGCATTCGCCTTCGAAGTTGGCGCGCAGGCCGGCCTTGATCTCTTCCGGCACATCCTTGGCGACGCCGATCACATGCTCGGCTGCCCAGGTCATTTCGCCTTCCTGCTTGATGAATTTGGAACCGGGAACCTTACATACCGGGCACTTTTCAGGCGGTTCGGGTCCTTCATGAACATACCCGCATACGGGACATACCCACTTCATATTCGTTACCTCCGATATTAAATTTGCTTTCCTCTGAAGCATACCGTCATTATATCATTCCGGTTTGGGAAAAGCAAACGGGAACGAAATAATCTTGCGAAAAAGGGAAAAGCCGGTATAATGCAGGGGGAGAAAAAGAACGGAGGAGCGGACAGGTATGGTGAAGACCGGAAAAACGTTTATCCTGGGCGTGCTGGCCGGAATCAGCATTTCCCTTGGCGGCACGGTTTATCTGCTTTCAGCGGACAAAACGGTGGGAGCCCTGCTGTTCTCGGTCGGGCTGTTCTGCGTATGTGTGTTCGGATTCAACCTGTTTACCGGGAAGGTCTGTTACGTACTGGACAATGACGCGGGATACGCCCTTATGCTGCCGGTGATCTGGACCGGCAACCTGGTCGGTGCGGTATGCACCGCCCTGCTGGAATCGCTGACCCGGATGGGGCCGGCCCTTGCGGAAAAAGCCGCCGCCGCGTCGGAGGCAAAGCTGGCTCAGTCCCCGCTGAGCGCGCTGATCCTGGCGGTTTTCTGCAATATCATGATCTACATTGCCGTGGAAGGATACAAAACCATCCCGCACGAGCTGGGGAAGTACCTGGCAATCCTGTTCGGCGTGATCGTGTTTATCCTGTGCGGCTTTGAGCACTGCGTCGCCAACATGTATTACTTTACGATGGGTGCCGCGTGGAGCTGGAAGGCGGCCGGATACCTGCTGCTGATGACGGCCGGAAACGCCCTGGGCGGGGTGGTCATTCCGCTGCTGCGCCGGCTGGCGAAGCAGGCGTAAACTGCTTCGGGAGATACGAAAAGCGGGCATCCTCATGGATGCCCGCTTGCTGTTTTGGCCGGATTATTCGTAGGAGATGACGCAGCGGCTGTCGTTGACAATGAAGAAGGTTTTGCCGCGCTGGAGCTTCAGCTCGTTCCCCTCGTCGTCGATGAGGACCAGCCGGCCCATCAGTTCATCCCGGTACCAGGCGCCCTTGATATAGCGGCCGCTCTGGAAGATATCGGCCTGGCCGCTGCCGGTATAATTGCCCTCCGTATAGGAGTACCAGGTGCCGTACGCGTTCTGGCTCTTGAAGGGAATCCGCAGGACAATGACGTTGCTGAAGGTCAGCATGTTTTCCGTTGCCCGGTCATAGTTGAAATCGACGTTGTTCTTTTCCGCCTTGCCCATCAGGGACTGGCGGAAGTAGCAGTTGATTCCCTCCTGGTAGTAGAAGGCACAGTTGGAAGCCTTGTTGGACGTTTTGTGGTCGTTGTTCTCATAGAACCGCGCGTTGATGACATTGGCGGTTTCCCCGCGGGTGAGCGGTTCATCCGTGAAGAGGAATGGGCGCTGCTCGAACTGCAGGCCGTCCGCAAGGGCCTTTTCATGGATCTTCCTGATGAATACCAGCAGGTTATGCGGAGCGGCAACCTCACTGGAACGTTCCTTCAGGGAATCGTTGCCGTTCATGTCGTACCACCGGCCGGACGTGGTGGTCATGCCCCACTGCCGCCGCCAGTATTCCACATTGACGGGAAGCTTGTCGCCCGCATCAATCGGGGGCGCGCCGGCCGCGATGAAAACGGCGCCGAACATGTTCGCGATGGGCAGGAAAGCCATCCGGGCGGAACGGCTGCCGCCGGCTTTTTCCGGGAATTCGGTGGTGTACAGGGCCAGCAGCTTGTTGTTGCCGGTGCCCTGGTTCGGCACCTGGAAGATCGCGCTGGCGGATTCCACACCCCAGTGCGGATAGGCGATTTCAGATCCGTCCAGCACCTGCAGGATCGGCGTATAGGCTTCCCCGTTGGTGGGCAGGCCGGTCACCGGGTCCACTCCGTCGATGACGGGATTGTTGGCGGTAAAAGCGGGCTTGGAAACTTTCAGCTTCATATCCGGCTCGATGGCGGTTTCCGCGGCGGCCAGGGGCGCGCAGGCGGTGAAAACCATGATCACCAGCAGAAGCAGTGCAGTCAATTTCTTCATAATCGATTGACCTCCTTTTCTTTCATGGAACGCTGCCCGGAAGCAGGGTCCGCATGAATACCTGCCCATTATACGATAAGCCGGGGAATAAGTCAACAAAAGTGCAACGAATTTGTAACAATTCCTTCACGATTTACAGCTGCGCTGCCGGTTTCCGGAAAACCAGGCGCCAGGTGACAACCCCCATCATGGCGCTTGCCGCGGCCATGATGGCATAGCAGCTCCAGATCGGAAGGGCGGGCAGTTTGTCCTTGGCGAATTCCATGCCGATGACGATCCCGATGCCGAGCAGGAAAAGAATGAGATAAACCCAGTCCTTCCGGTCCGGGCCGTGCCGGCGGACCAGCGCCGCGGCAATCAGGCCGGCCAGCACCAGCGCGGCCGTCAGCTGGGAAACCCGGACAAAGGACCAGACCAGGTACTGGTCCCGGCGCAGGCTTTCACAGACAATCTGCGTCGCGGAATACAGGATCAGGAACATCCGGGCCTTTCCGCCGCCGGAACGCCGGGAAACCAACAGGAGTACCAGGATGATGAGCGCGATCAGGCCTTCCAGCATGAAGATGGCCCAGTATCCTTCCTCCCACTCATTGAACACCGCGAAGGGGAAACGGCAGAATACGGAATCGGAATCCACGCCCATGCCGATTCCCTGCCCGGTGAACGGATACTCGGCGAAGCGGCATACCGCAATGACGAGCGCGGCCGGAGCGGCGCAGGCATCAAACAGGACGGAGCACGGTTCCTTCGCGATCCGGGAGGTCAGGACCACCGCGATCGCGCAGCCCAGGACAGCGCCCCACAGGCCGTAACCGCCTTCCCAGAGGCGGAGGATGCTGTCCAGCCCGGCCGCCTCATACCAGTACCAGTCGCCCGCGACATGGAACAGCTTGGCAAATACCAGCCCGAGAGGCAGCATCAGGACGGCGAGCGTACTGACGGTCCCGTTTTTCAGCTTTCCGCGGGCCGTCCAGCCCAGCAGCAGGAGGCCGCAGGCAATTGCGGCGACCACACAGACCGCATAGGGCATGACGGAGAGTTCCGTATCCCCGACCGGGATTGTCCACAGGGGCATCTGTTCCAAGGGGAAAGCATCTCCTTTCCAAAGGGGCCGGCGGATTATTCGGCCGCGGGTTCCGCGGTTTCAGCCGGCGCATCCGGGATATAGGCGGAGGCAAAGTACAGGATGTCCACGATCTCCCGCCGGGCGCTGCGGTTCGGGCAGTTGACCTTCTCGCCGAGGAACAGCATGCTGGAGGAAGCGCCGCCGTCGAGGTTGTAAGCCTGCTGGACGCCTTCCTGGGAGGAAACCAGGTCCGCAAACTGCTCCAGCGTCATGCCGGTGGAGCCGGGATCGTCCGGCCCTTCGCAGCAGATGCACATGTATTCCAGCGGGCCGGTCTGGCAGATGGCCATCCGCTGGGTGTTCTTGGTCGGGCCGTTATTGGTGTTCGGGAAATCGCTCTGCCGGACCCCGTCGATCACCAGGGCGGGGCCGAAGGTGAAGGAGTTGACGATGTTTTCCGCCAGCGGCTCGTACGCCTCCAGGTCCGCCATGACGGCCGACTTGAGGATATGCAGGTCACCGGCTTTGTCAATCAGCAGGACGTCGAACTGGATGCTTCCGTTGTAGGACAGGTTCCGGTCGCTCCTCGGTACGTACCACGCGCGCCCCTGCCGGATGGTGATGCCGGTGTTGCGGCGCTTGGTGAAATAGTCGCCGTTGATGGCCAGGACCGCGTTGGCCCGTTTGGCCAGCCGGTCGCACCGGACTTCCGATGAATTGCCGTAGCTTCCGGACATCATGGAACGGATCTGGGTGGCGTTCGCGATTTTCACCCGGGCAAGCATATAATTGGTGTCATACATCCGCCCGGTTTCGAAGGTGACGGAGATGGAAGGATCGGAATATTCCGTATCTGAAATCCGGCCGCTTTCCTGCGGGACCGGGATCGCATCCGGGACTTTGGCCAGCTTTGTTTCCGCATCCATGGGGATATCAATGATTTCCGCCCAGCCCACATGGGTGGCGGAGGGGACCAGGAACAGGAAGCAGAACAGCAGCAGGAGGATCACAAGGGCTTTCAGTACGTTCTTCATGGCGGCTCCTTAAATTTCCGGTATGATCATACCATTCTCATCAAACATAATACGTCCGGTCTCGAGAAAATATTCCGGGGGATTCTCACATTTGGCCGGGACATTCCTTACGGTCAGGATTTTGAAGGTCTTCCGGATCTCCGTTTCATCGGTCAGCACAACGGGACGGTAATCCCCGCTGCCGGACGTCTGGCAGGGAACGACCTCGATCCCGGACAGGACCGCGCCGTCCCCGGATTTCCGGTAAGTGAACCGGAAGATGCCGGTGTGCGGATCCACTTTCGACATGGTGCCGAAGGTGAAATTCCCGGTGGAGAACATGATCGGTTTTCCCTGGTAGAAGAGCATGGGCTGCAGGACGTGGGGATGGTGGCCGTAGATCACGTCCGCCCCGCCGTCGATGAGCTGTTTGGCCATGGTGACCTGCCCGGCGGACTGGGTGAGGTAGGTTTCCCGCCCCCAGTGCAGGCTGACGATGACGATATCGCAGCCGTTCTCTTCCTTCAGCTTCCGGATGCGCTTGATCAGGTTCGGGGTATCGCCGCTCTGGGGGTAGGTCATTCCGACAAAGCCGAAACGGATGCCGTTGACATCCCGGACGAGCAGGTCGTCAAAGCCGTTGGCCATACCGTAGGAGACGGAGCCGAAACGCGCGATTCCCGCCTCATCGAGGACGGCCAGGCTGTCGAGGTATCCCTGGCGCAGGTAATCCATGCAGTGGTTGTTGACCGTGTTGACGACCTCGATGCTGCCTTCCAGCAGGATATTCACATGATCCGGCGCGGCCCGCAGGGGGTACATGATGTCCTTGTGCTTGTTCTGCTCCGTCAGCACCACTTCCAGGTTGGCAATCGTCAGGTCATCGGATGCCAGGTATTCCTTCACCAGCGAAAACGGCCAGGCATAACCTTCCCGGTCCACCACGGAATGGTAGGAGTTTTCGGACTTGATGGTCCGGTATCCGTCGCCGATGGAACAGTCCCCGATGAAGGACAGGAGCGCCGTGCCTTCGGACGCGGGTTCCGGGACCGGGGTTTCTGCGGGCTCCGCCGGGAGCGGGGATTCCGGGACGGATTCATCCGGGACCGGCGCATCCGCCGGCGCTTCCGGGGCCGGGGTAACCGCGGGCCCGGCATCCGTACAGGCCAGGATCCAGGGATCGTTCCGGGTGCCGGCTCCGCCGACAATCCGGACCCGGTTCAGGTCCAGCCGGACGGCCAGCCGCAGGCCGGCCACCTTGGTATTGGTATAGGCGCCCCAGCTGATATGGCCGTTAAAGCCGACCAGGCCGAACTTGAAATCGGTCGGGTTTTTGATGGCGATGCACCACCAGGGGCTTTTTCCGTTGGCACTCTCTACATACAGGCCTTTTGAACGGGCATACGGCGTGCTGACCGCCTGCCGCTCCGGGTGGGCGTTGATCTCTTCGCCCCAGGGATTGCGGGAGAAACCGTAGGCCGGATCGAGGCACTCATCCCGCGTCAAGGGACGAAGCGTACCGAGCTCCGGATCGGAAACCAGCGCTTCGCGCAGGGGATCGCCGCCCATCAGGGTGTCCAGCATTTCGGAATTGATCCAGGGGAACAGGTCGCTTTCGGCGTAGGTGCTGATCCGGCGGAAAGAATGCTTTTCAATGACTTTCGGGTCTGTTTCGAAGATGACCTGCTTCACGTCGATCACGTTTTCCATATGCAGCAGGGCTGTCCCGTCCCCGATGCCCAGGATGCGCCAGAGCACCGGGCGGACGGTCCCGTCCGCCTCGTACGGATACTCACCGAGATTCACATACTGGTATCCCTCGCCTTTGACGTACCCGCGCATTTCTTCCCCCAGGACTGCGGCGGGAAGCAGGAGCAGGACTGTGAGCAGCAGGGAGAGCAGGGTTTTCCGCATTCGAAAATCTCCTATCATTTCACCGGACAAAACCGAAAATCATCAACACTTATTTTATGAAAACCGCCGCGGGTTGTCAACGCGGCGCGGGTTTCTTTGGCGTTTGGGACGGGGCGGCAAAACGGGCCGCGTAATGCTCGCACAGCTTCCGCTTGGCGGTCTTCGCGTTCCGGGTCCAGAAGAAGACGTCAAACCCGTGGAAATCGCCGTGATACACGTCGACCGCCGCGTCCACGCCGGCTTCCTGCAGGTTCCGGATATAGGTCCGGGTTTCATCCAGGAACGGTTCCCCGTCCAGCACATAGGTATAGGCCGGGGGAAGCCCGGTATAGTCGGTCTCCCGGGAAGGGGAAGCGTATTTCGGCACCGACGGGGAGCCGTACAGGTCTCCCAGATAATGCTTCCAGCCCCAGTGGTTGCGCCGGGTATTCCAGTTGCGGCCGTGGTTGTCCCGGGAGGACGGGGTATCAAAGCAGTCCAGCATCGGATACAGCGGGATCTGGTATGCGACGGGAATCCGGCCTTTGTCCCGCGCGTAAAGGCAGACGGCGGCCGCCAGCCCGCCGCCGGCGCTTTCGCCGCCGACGATCAGCTGGTCCCGCCGGATGCCCAGCTCCTCCGCATGGTCCGCCATGTATTCCAGGGCGGTATAGCAGTCCTCCAGCGCGGCCGGGTAGGGTTTTTTCCAGGCCAGGCGGTATCCGGGTGAAACCACCACGGCGCCGTACTTCCGCGCGAGCATCCGGCCGCAGGAGCCGTAGACCATGGCGGCCATGCCGGTCATGTATCCGCCGCCGTGGATCCAGAGGATGCCCGGAACCGGCCCATCCTGCCTGGCGGGGCGGAGGATGATCAGCTTCTGGTGCCCGGTGCGGGCGGGGATATGGCGGATTTCCCGAATCAGTCTCATACAGATGTCCTTTCTTCCGGTGCAGAACGCACATACGCAAGTATACCGTACAAATAAGGAAAAAACAATTGCCGAACGGGCACCAACCTTGACAAAAAAAAGCATGTGGTGTTTAATACCTCCGTTGTGTTTTTTGGATGGGACGGAGCGGGTGCTCCGTGAGTGGAGGAGGAACCACAGTGTCTGTATTGAAAACGATCCTGCAGATCATTGGCGGATTCACGGGCCTGTACCTGGCCGGGATGATGATCTACCAGCTGATTCTGGGATTTTTCGGATTCGGAAAGAGAACCAAGGACTATGAGGACCATGATCCGGAATCCCGGTTCCTGGTGCTCGTGCCGGCCCATAACGAAGAAAAGGTCATCCGGGATATTGTGCAGAACCTGCAGGAGATGGATTATCCGAAGGAACTGTATGACTTTTACATCATCGCGGACAACTGCACGGACCGGACGGCGGACGTCGTGCGGGAGCTGGGCGCGAACGTGATTGAGACGCGGAAGGAAAGCCCGGACGCGCCGACCGGAAAGCCGATCGCCCTGCGCAAGGCGCTGGAAGCGATCGGGGATTACCGCAGCCGGTATGACCTGATGATGATTTTTGACGCGGACAACCTGATTGACACCAACATGTTCCGCGAGGTGAACAGCCAGTACCTGGACAAGGACAAGCCGGACTTCATCCAGTGCTACCTGGGCGCGAAGAACAAGAAGGGCATTGTGGCCTGGTTCTACTACACCGGCTACACGCTGACCAACCGCTTCTTCGACCTGGCCAAGCACCGGCTGGGGCTGAACTGCGCGATCGGCGGAACGGGCTTCGCCATGTCGACCGCCTACCTGCATGAACGGGGCGGCTGGACCACGCGCTCCCTGACGGAAGACTTCGAGATCCAGGTGGAGGCGACGCTGGAAGGCCGGCGGATCCTCTGGAACCACAACACGCGCGTGTATGACGAAAAGCCCACCTCCATGCGGGCATCCATCCGACAGAAGATCCGCTGGGGCCAGGGACACTGGTTTGTGGCCCTGAGCAACACCGGAAAGCTGTTCGCTTCGGTGCTGACGGGCAGGATCAGCGTCGGGGAATTCCTGAGCCTGCTGACGTATATGTACAGCATTACCACGTACATCGCCGCGGCGGTCCAGCTGGTGGTCAGCATCGCGCTGGCGCTGATGTCCCCGGGAGAACCGATGTTCACTTTTTCACTGGATACGACGCTCTTCGGACTGGGGCTGTTTGTTTACAGCTATATGTTCCTGTTCTATTATGCCGACCGGAAGGACAACAATATCCGGTTCAGCCTCCGGACGCTCCCGGTGATGGTCGGCGGGTTTGCCGCCAGCTCCATCGTGGGCGTGTTCAACCAGGTGGTCGGCCTGCTGCGCTGGCGTGACCAGCTGCACTGGGTCAAGACGGAGCACGCGATCGACGCCGATGACGAGCAGATCCGGAATATCGCCCCCGTTCACCACAAGGTGAAGGTCAAGGCCGCATAATCATCTTATTCATTGTCCCATAACGGGCGGTCATCCTCCCAACCGTGATACCGCCTTTTTCCACGAAAAGCATGCTGCTTCCTGTAGCAGCTGTCGCAGAGCCGGTACGGCCAGTTCCACGGCAGCTGACGCTTGCAGGCGCGGCATGTTTTTTGCTGCAGCCGCTGCGTGGACAGGATATGGACGATTCCCCCGGAAATCAGGTCCTTCCGGCGCTGGATTTCGTCGAGCAGCCGGTCCGGCCGGTCCAGGAACAGCCGGACATAGTTGTAATACAGGTCACAGCGGCGGTAATCCGCCTCCAGCATATCCAGCATCTGGACGGTGCAGCTTTCCGGCTCGCGGATCGGCGGCATCTCCGGCAGGACGTCGATATGTTCGCGGCGGGTTTCCGCCTGGTACATCAGCTTCCAGCGCTGCAGCAGGTCCGGATCCGTCTCATCGAACGGGATGCACAGGAACCGGTAGAGCAGCTGCTTGTCCGTGTGGCGGGTCTCCATCATGGAGGCCAGCAGGGCCATCCGCGTGGCGGAGGCCTTGGAGAAGCATTCCTTGTCCTGCATGTTCAGCCACTGGTTGATGGTTTCCGTCAACGTCAGCGGGAGTCCCAGCAGGGATTCCGGGAAGCGGATGACCGCTTCCGTCAGGGGCATCAGCGGGCGGGCCAGCCCCTGCGCGATCATGCTCCGGAAGCCGAAGGCGTTGACATAGCCGATATCGTAAATCCCGTAGCGCCCCGCGCGGCCGGCAATCTGCTTGATCTCCGCGTCCGTCAGGGTCCGGGTGGTATCCCCGTCATATTTTTCGGATTCCAGGAAGACGACCCGCTGGATCGGCAGGTTCATGCCCATGGCGATGGCGTCGGTGGAGACCACCACGTCCGTTTCGCCCTGGTGGAAGCGCTCCGCCTGGTTCCGGCGGACATCCGGCGGCAGCGCACCGTAGATCAGGGATACCCGGAATCCGCGGCCGCGCAGCTCCGCGGCGACCGCGTGCACCCGCGCCTTGGAAAAGACGATCAGCGCGTCGCCGGGACGGACGGATTCCGGGAACCGGAAGCCCTCCTTTTCCACTTCCAGCGGGGTCATCCGCTCATGGCGGACAATGGACAGCTCATCCCCGCACTCGAGGATCATCCGGGTCAACAGCGCCTCGGCATCCGGCGAGGCGCAGGCGTGGATTTCATCCGCGCACAGGCCCAGGACCGCCGCAGTCCACGCGCCGCCGCGGTCGCGGTCCGAGATCATCTGGCATTCGTCGATGACTGCGATATCATAATGCGTTTCGAGGTCCGCCATCTCCACCGTGGAGGACTGGACCCGGCTGTCCGGCACGCGGATCTGCTCCTCCCCGGTGACCAGGGAGCAGGGGACGTCCTGCATGTTCAGCGTTTCAAACTGTTCGGCGGCCAGCAGGCGCAGCGGCCCGAGGTAAATCCCGCGCCGGGCCCAGCGCAGGCGCTCCACGCCCTCATAGGTTTTGCCGGAGTTGGTGGGGCCCAGGTGCAGGATAAACTTCCGGTGCATGCTCCGGGCCATGGGATACAGGTCCCTGTAGTGCTCCGGGATCGCGTGGAGCAGCGCCGTGCGGAGCTTCCGCTCCTTCGCGAAGGCTTCATCCGCCTGCTGCTGCAGGCGGGTCAGGGACGGGTTCGTCCGCATCAGCCGGATCATGCGCGGGGCGGTGAACCGTTTCTTAAGGGCCTTGACCAGGTCGTTCTTCGCATCCTCCACACATGCCTGCACCCGGTTGCCGGTGGTTTCCCCCGTGGGGGAGAACGGAACGGATTTGCATGCGGAGAGCTCCGGATACTCCCGGAACAGCTCATCCTGCAGGAAGCGGGTGAGGCTGGCCGGATGGAAAGCCTGGTTGATCACCGGGAGGGTCAGCCCCCGGGCAAAGACCGTGTCCATCAGGCGGGGAATGATATGCTCCGCCCGGGAGAGCTGCACGGCGTACATCCGGGCCAGGTTCCCGGTCTGCAGGTAACGGGCGGTTTTCTGGTCGGCGGTTTTGGCCAGCTTTTCGGCCCGGGAGGCAAAGAACTCCTCCGGGGCATTGTTCATGATGAGGTCCCGGGCCCGGTGCGCCTTTTCCGGCGACACGCGGCTCTGGGATACGGCGCGCAGGAAGCCCAGGCGGATGTCATTCCCGCGGGAAAGCTCCTGGCGGATCAGCGGCGCGAGGCGGTCAAACTCCGCCCGCTGCCAGGAAAGGGGCAGCTCTCCCCGGGACAGGGCCTGGTCCACGCTGTCCCTGCGGCGGATCGCGGCCAGCGTGTTGCCGAACGCGGAGCTGCGCAGGTAGGCTTCCTTTTCATCGGGCTTCATGCTGCGGGTGATGACGCGGACCTTGTTCAAGGCATGCTGGTACAGCCACGCGTCCCGCTCCTTGCGCAGCTCCCGGATATACGCCGCGAGGGCGTCCGGACGGTCCATATGATCACCTCCCCGATGGATCTAACCAGATAATTCGACACAGGCCGCGGAAGTGCCTGCCGGAAAAACGGCCGGCCGGGACAAAGTGCCGCGGACGTGGTATAATCATTGCAGAAACCCTGAACAACTGAAAAAACCTGTCCAAAGGAGGACCGGAATATGAAAAAAGTCCTGAAAATCATCGGCGGGATCATCCTGGCGCTGGTCATTGTGCTTGCCCTGGCGCTGGGCGTGCTGACCATCACGGAATACCGCCCCGCGGCCACGGAAACCGTGACTGCGGACCACCCGGTGCCCGCCGTCCTGAAGGCGGGGGATCCCATGACGCTGGTGATCTGGAATATCGGATACGGCGCGCTGGGCGACAACGCGGATTTCTTCATGGACGGCGGAACCGGTGTCTATACGGCGGACCGGGACCGGGTGCAGCAGAACCTGGCCGGAATCCGGGAGACGCTGGCGGGGCTGGATGCCGATATCATCGCACTGCAGGAAGTGGACATCGGATCGGACCGCAGCTACCGCACGGATGAGCGGGAAGCGCTGCGGGACGTGATTCCCGGCGGGTCGGAAGCGTTCGCGTATAACTTCAACTCGCTGTTTGTCCCGTATCCGCTGCCGCCGATCGGCCACGTGGAAAGCGGCCTGGTGACGCTCAGCCGCGCGGAGGCCCGGGAAGCGGAACGGATTTCCCTGCCGTGCCCGTTCTCCTGGCCGCTGCGGATTGCCAATCTGAAGCGGTGCCTGCTGGTGAGCCGCTTTCCGGTGGAAGGCACGGACCGGGAGCTGGTGCTGGTGAACCTGCACCTGGAAGCCTATGACAGCGGCGAGGGCAAGGAAGCCCAGACGCGGCAGCTGCTGGAACTGCTGCGGGACGAATATGGGAAGGGCAATTACGTGATTGCCGGCGGTGACTTCAACCAGCTGTTCAGCAATGTGGACAGCCCGTATCCCGTTTACAGCGGCATGTGGCAGCCCGGCATCATTGACGCGGACACGTTCATGGGCGGCTTCTCCCTGCTGATGGATCCGGCGGTGCCGACCTGCCGGTCGCTGGACCGCGCGTACGCGGGGGAGAATCCGGACGGTTTCCAGTTTTACATGATTGACGGGTTTATCGTATCGGACAACGTCCATCCGGACGGAATCAAGACGCTGGACCAGGGCTTCGTCCACTCGGACCACAATCCGGTCCGGCTCCGGTTTACCCTGGAGGGGGATGCCGACTGACCCGGCCAGCGGTTATTTCGCGGCGTCGAATACCAGCACCCAGTCCCGGGCGGGACAGGTGACCTGCCGGGTGCGGACCGGGCTGTTCATATCCACGGCGGGCGCGGAATCCAGCCGCTCATCCGTCATATAGTCCATATATTCCCGGAGCTCCGCGCCTTCGCGCGGGGCCGGCTGATGGGAGCAGAGCACATGGGAGATGCCTGCTCCCGTTTCTTTTTCGATTGCCGGAAGAACGGCCCGCATGTTTTTCCGCCAGGTAACCACACCCAGCGATTCCGGGAACCACATCCAGGTGCAGGGATTCCAGTCGTCCCCGGTCAGCAGCAGGCCGTACTTCGGAACGAACGCCATGACGCTTCCCGGCGTATGCCCGGGAACCTGGACGGCCAGCACCTCCAGGCCGCCGGGATTGTAAAGGCGGCAGGGGAAACCGGCCAGCGTGCGGTCCCAGGCCACCGGCTCCGGATCCGGGATGGGCGCGGCCATGAAATCCTCCGGCGCGCGGAGGCCTTTGGCGGCAGCCTGTTCCAGCACCCGGGCGCGCTGGGCATCCGCGGTCCGGAGGCGGAATACCGGCAGGTCCTCTGCGCTCATCTGTACGGACGGGAACCAGCGCGCGCCGAGGGCATGGTCATGATGGCCGTGGGTCAGGAGGACGTCCACGGGACGGGAAGTGAGCGTGCGCACATACGCGGCAGCGTCCTCCAGCCCGTAGCCGGTATCGATGAGGAGCGCCCGCTCCGATCCTGCAAGCAGCGTGAAGCTGACGCCCATCGCGTCGGTGATATGGAAAATGCCCGGGAATACTTCCTGACTGGTGAACATGCTGAAGCCCCCTGCGGATGAATATGCAAAGATTATACTATTGCCGGTTTCCGGTGTCAAAGACGCCCGGCCCCGTAAACCTGCCGATATATAAGGCACGGAAGGTTGTACAGACGTTGTTTTCTTTTTCCGGAACGGGTTTTATCCAAGAAAAAATATAGTATACTGTATGCATTATTTCCGGCAGAGGCCGGAGTGGAGGAGAAATACCATGAACGTGACCAACTGGACAGAAGCGATCGTATTTATCGTTTACCTGGTATTTATGATCGGTGTCGGACTGTTCTTCTTCCTGCGCAGCAAGGGCGCCGGCGAGAAGGAATACTTCCTGGGCGGCCGGAAGATGGGCCCCTGGGTCAGCGCGCTTTCCGCGGGCGCCTCGGACATGAGCGCCTGGGTGCTGATGGGCCTGCCGACCGCGATTTATGCCAAGGGCCTCGGCCAGGTGTGGATTGCCGTGGGTCTGGCAATCGGCTATGCGCTGAGCTGGCTGTTTGAGGCGAAACGCCTGCGGGCATTCTCCATCGTATCGGATGACGCGATCACGATTCCCCAGTACCTGACCCGCCGGTTCAAGTCCAAGTCCTACGCGCTGCAGGTGGTGTGCGCGGTGATCTTCCTGATCGCCTATACCATCTATGCCGCGTCTTCCATTTCGGCTGCGGGCACGCTGTTCAACAAGGTGATCGGGCTGGATACCACCGTGGCCATGTACCTGGCGGCGGCGATCATCATCGGCTATACCTTCCTGGGCGGTTTCTCCGCCGTGTGCTGGACGGACTTCTTCCAGGGCCTGCTGATGCTGGGCGCCCTGCTGCTGGCTCCGCTCTTTGCCCTGAACCTGATGAATATCACCCCCGAGGCGATTGCTGCGGAAACCCCGGCTTTCTACAATCCCATCACCAGCTGGCAGGATATTGCCTCCGGCCTGGGCTGGGGCCTCGGATACTTCGGAATGCCCCATATCATCATCCGCTTCCTGTCCGTGCGGTCCCAGAAGGATATCCGCAAGTCCGCGGGCATCGGCATCTCCTGGACCACGCTGATCCTGATCTTCGCGGCGCTGGTCGGTATCTTCGGACGCCAGATGCTGGCGTATGACGCGGAAATGGTGAAGAATGAGACCGTGTTCATCACGATGGTCCGGCAGATGTTCCCGGCGGTGATCTCCGGCATCCTGCTGTCCGCGATCCTGGCGGCTTCCATGTCCACGGCGGACAGCCAGCTGCTTGCCGCGGCATCCGCATTTTCCAGCGACGTGTACAAGCCCATCGTGCGGGGCAACAAGGCCAGCGACCGTGAGATGCTCTGGACCGGCCGCATGGTCGTGCTGATCATCGCGGTGGTGGCGCTGGTGATCGCAACGAACCCCGAATCCGGCACGATCATGAGCCTGGTTTCCAACGCATGGGGCGTGTTCGGCGCCGCGTTCGGCCCGGTGATCCTGCTGAGCCTGTTCTGGAAGCGGCTGAACTTCTTCGGCGCGCTGAGCGGAATCGTGGCCGGTGCGGCGGTGGATATCGCCTGGCTGGCTTTCCTCGCCGGTACCGGACTGTACGAGATCATCCCCGGTTTCGCGGCCGGCCTGGTCGTGGCGGTGGTGGTTTCCCTGGTGACGAAGAAGCCCTCCAAAGAAGTGGAAGAGCTGTTCGAAGCCGGCGTCCGTTACGAGGATCCGGCCCAGGCATAAGCCGCACGGATTCACGGAAAACCATGAAATCCAGGGGAGCGGAGTTTCCGCTCCCCTGTTTTTGCGGCCGGAAACAGAAAAAGTGCATTCCGGCTATTTGCTTTTTCTATCGGTATGATTATGATGGATAACCATAAAGGGCATTTTGCCGGAAAGGAAGGATCGCGTGGACTGGTTGTTTATCGGCGCGCATGTGCCGGATTACATCGGCGGCGCCTGGGTCACCCTGCGGTTCGGCCTTTACGGGGTGGCCTGCTCGATGGTGCTGGGGCTGCTGTGCTGCCTGGCGCAGTATTTCCGCGTTCCGGTCCTGCGGCGGATTGTGGGGGCGTATATCGAAGTCGCCCGGAACACTCCGCTGCTGGTGCAGCTGTTTTTCCTGTACGCGGGACTGCCGCGGATCGGTATCCGGTTCAGCGCGCAGGCCTGCGCGGTGATCGGCCTGACCTTCCTGGGCGGCGCCTATATGGCGGAAGCGTTCCGCAGCGGCCTGGAGGCGGTGGACCGCTCCCAGACGGAAGCCGGGCAGTGTATCGGCCTGACCGCGGCCCAGAATATCCGCTTTGTGATTCTCCCGCAGGCGCTGGCCACCGCCGTGCCCGCGCTGTTTGCCAATATCATTTTCCTGATCAAGGAAACCAGCATGTTCTCGGTGCTCGCCATGATGGACCTGATGAATGTGGCGGATACCCTGCGGACCAGCGGCGGACGCACGATTGAGGTGCTGTTCATGCTGGTGGCCGCCTACCTGGTGCTCCTGCTCCCGGTTTCCCTGATCGCGACGCTGGTGGAAAGGAGGCTGCGCTATGCAGGATTCGGGAATCGCCATCCTGCTTAAGGGAATCAACTTCCAGCGCCTCCTCGGCGGGCTGTGGGTCACGCTGCGCATCGCGCTGGTCAGCATCGGCCTTTCCTGCGCGCTGGGCCTGCTGTTCGGCCTGCTGATGCTTTCCCGCCGGAAGGTCGCGCAGGTCTTCTGCCGCGTATGGCTGGAGATCGTCCGGTTTATGCCTCAGCTGGTGCTGCTGTATATCGTGTATTTCGGGTTTGCCCGGCTGTTCGGCTGGGACCTGGACGGGGAAACCAGCGGAATCCTGGTGTTCACCTTCTGGGGAGCGGCGGAGATGGGCGACCTGATCCGCGGCGCGCTGACCTCCATCCCGCTGCACCAGACGGAATCCGCCGCCGCGATCGGCCTGACCCAGTGGCAGATCTATCGGCATGTGCTGATTCCGCAGATGCTGCGGCGCCTGCTTCCGCAGGCGATCAACCTGTCCACCCGCATCATCAAGACGACCGCGCTGGTGAAGATGATCAACGTGACCGAGGTCCTGAAAGTCGGGCAGCAGATTATCGGACAGTTTTACCGGTCGCCGGACGCGGCGTTCTGGATCTATTTTGTGATTTTCGTGATGTATTTCCTGGTTTGCTGGCCCATCTCCATGCTGGCTAAACGGCTGGAAAAGAAATGGGCGTGAAAGGGAAGGTGAGACCGGATGAATGAACCGATTCTGCGGGTGAAGGACGTTCATAAATCATTTGACGAAACCGGTGTGCTGCACGGGGTCTCCCTGGACATCCGGGAAGGCGAGGTCGTGGTGATCGTCGGGCCGAGCGGATGCGGAAAGAGCACGCTGCTGCGGTGCATCAACGGACTGGAAACCATTGACAGCGGGGAAATCTTCCTGCGGGGGGAGAAAATCTCCGGCCGGACGAAGGACCTGCACCTGGTCCGCCAGAAGATCGGCATGGTGTTCCAGAGCTATGACCTGTTCCCCCATATGAAGGTGATGGACAACCTGCTGCTGGGCCCGGTCCGCGCGTTGGGAAGGCCGCGGGAAGAGGCGGAGAAGGAAGCGCTGGAAATGCTCGCACGTGTCGGGCTCCGGGAAAAGGCGGACGTCTATCCCCGCACCCTGTCCGGCGGGCAGAAGCAGCGCGTGGCGCTGGTGCGCGCCATGATGATGCATCCGGAAATCCTGCTGCTGGATGAGATTACCGCCGCGCTGGACCCGGAAATGGTCAGCGAGGTGCTGAATGTGGTGATTGACCTGGCCCGGGGCGGCATGACCATGGCGATTGTGACGCATGAGATGCGGTTTGCCGAGGCCGTGGCCGACGAGGTGCTGTTCCTGGAGGACGGCGTCGTTGTGGAGCAGGGCCCTCCTGAAAAGTTCTTCCACGCGCCGGAGACGGAGCGTGCACAGCAGTTCCTGAAGAGCTTTACCTATTCGTTCAAAAAATCTGAAGTACAGCCAAAAAACAATCCGGAGGATTGACAAGGCAGTCTGCCGGCATTATAATCCACTTAACCTATCGGAATGATAGGAAATGAATCAGGAAGGAGACGGAACCGTGAAAAAGATGTGCATGTGTCCCTGTATGATGTGCTGTTCCATGAGTCCGTCTCATCCGGAGCGCGGCTGACGCGCGCAGAAGCAGGCGCTTTTCCGGGAGCCGGACATGATCGTTCCGGCTCTTTTTCTGTGCCGGAGGCAAAGAACCAACGGAAAGGATGACGCGGATGATTCACACCCGAACGGCGAGGGATCGATGTTCCGGCGCATGCACATGAAAAGGGAACAATCCAGACGGAGAAATAAAGAAAAAAAAACGGATAAACGAAAGGAAGGTAACCCGATATGAAACTGCTGAACAAAGTATTTGCCCTGACCCTGGCCCTGGTCCTGCTGCTGGCCGCTACGGCCGCTTCCGCGGAAGGCTTCCGCACCCTGGATGAGATCAAGCAGAGCGGAAAGATCACCGTCGGCCTCTTCTCCGACAAGAAGCCCTTCGGTTATGTGGACGAGAACGGCGAATACCAGGGATATGACGTCTACCTGGCCCGCCGGCTGGCCGCCGACCTGGGCGTGGAGCTCGACATCGTGTCCCTGGATGCCCCGAACCGCATTGAATACCTGCAGTCCTTCAAGGTGGACCTGGTGCTGGCGAACTTCACCTACACCGCGGAACGCGCCGAACAGGTCGATTTCGCCCTGCCCTACATGAAGGTCGCCCTGGGCATCGTCAGCCCGGACAGCGCGCTGATCACCGAAGCGGAACAGCTGAACGGACAGCACCTGATCGTTTCCAAGGGCACCACCGCGGAGACCTACTTCACCAACAACTATCCCGAAGTGATCCTCGACCGGTATGACAGCTACACCGAAGCATACCTGGCCCTGCTGGACGGCCGCGGAGCCGCCCTGTCCACGGACAACACCGAAGTGCTGGCCTGGGCGATTGAGAATCCCGGATTCACCGTGGGCGTTGAGTCCCTGGGCGACCTGGACACGATCAACCCCGCCGTTTCGAAGGGCAATGAAACCCTGCTGAACTGGGTCAACGACGAAATCAAGGCGCTGGGCGAAGAGAACTTCTTCCACGCGGATTATGAAGCGACCCTGCGGGAAACCTACGGCGAGAACGCGGATGCGGACAGCCTCGTGGTGGAAGGCGGCGTCATCTGAGTTTCCGGAACCGAAAACCGGGGCTGTCTCATCTGAGGCAGCCCCTTTGTAATCCCCGTTATTTCTGATAGGGACAAGACCTGCCGGATGATGTATAATACAGGCAGAATCCCGGAAGACAAATGCTTTCATAAAAATCCTGAACCGGGGAGCAGTCTGCAAAGGAGGCGCCGGAGATGCTGGGCATCGGGAAAAGGAATCTCTGCCTGATCTGCCTGTGCGCCCTTTTGAGCGGTGTCCTGCACATGGCGCTGTATGACGTGGACTTCTTCGATGGTTTTACCCAGCTCTACTGCGCCGCGTTTTCCCTGATCTGGGGCATTTCCATCCAGAAACGGATCACGGATACCCGCCTGCGCCGTTTCCTGCTGGCGATCGTATTTTCCCTGGTCCTGTACGTGATACTGCAGGCCGCCAAGTACAACCTCTTTCCGGAAAGCATCCCCATGAGAAGGTACCTCTGGTACGCATTCTACCTGCCCTTCACCATGGCGCCGGCTTTCTGCTACCTGACGGCCGTCAGCGTGCACCGGCCGCCGGAGGAACGCCTTCCGGCCCGCGTCTTCCTCATCCCCGCCGCCTGTTTCCTGGCGGGGCTCATCATCCTGACCAACGACCTTCATTTCCTGTTCCGGTCCTTTCCGGACGGCGTTATGATCGACAACGGTTCAGAGAAGAAAGGAATCCTGTCCGATCCGATCTATGCCCTCGTTTTCCTGACCTATGCCGCCGCCATCATCATCATGCTCCGGAAAGGCCGGCATATCGAAAACCGCAGGCTCCGCTGGCTGCCGCTCGTCCCGCTGGGCATGGGCATTGCCTACTACCTGCTGTATTCCCTGAAAATCGATTCCCGCCTGTTCGGCATGCGCATATGGAATATCGGCGAGGTCCTGGTGTTCTGCCTGGTCGGTTCGCTGGAGGCCTGTATCCAGGTGGGGCTGATCCCCGCGAATACCGTTTACGGGGAGCTTTTTCCGCTGTCCGGCCTTTCCGCTGTGATCCGGGACACGGAGGGCGCCGTGCGTTTTTCCTCCGGCCCGGATCCCGAGCCGTCCTCCGGCAACGCATGGCTGCAGCAAATGGACCATCCGATCGCCGGGGGATCCGTGGAGTGGACGGTGGATCTTTCCCCGCTGCATGAACTGAACCAGGCCATCGGGGACGCCGCCCAGCAGCTGGAGGCCCGCAACGCGTACCTGGCGGACGAGGCCAAGGTGAAGGAAGAGAAATCCGCCCTGGAAACCCGGAACCGGATCTATGAGCATATCATGCATGCCGTGCAGCCCCAGCTGGACAGCATCCACGAACTGCTGGAGCAGAAGGAGCCTCCCTTTGATTCCCGCCTCCGGCAGATTGTGCCGCGATGCACCTATATCAAACGCCGCAGCAATATGGAGCTGCTGGCGGAAAAGGACGGAACGCTCCCGCTGGAAGAGCTGTCCATGGCCGTGCTGGAGATGACGGAGACGCTGAAGCTCTGCGGCGTCAACGCGATCTCGGTATCCGGCGCCCACGGGGACCTGCCGGCTCCCGTGGTGGTGGACGCCCTGCTGCAGATCCAGCGGATTATCGAAGCGTTCGTGAACGTCCTGTCCGACCTGATGATCGTCCTGAATACGACCGCTGACCCGGAGGGCCTGTCCGTCCGCGTCATGCTGAGCACGCACGACTGGTATACCATGCCGGAGTTTGCCCCGTGGAGCGACGGCGGGTTTTCCCGCGAGGTTTCCGTAAGCGGGGAGAGCACGGACCTGATCCTGCAGCTGGCCTATGGGAAGGGGGTCGGGCTTCCATGATTGCCTCCTCTTTTTCCTGGTCCTGGGCGGCCATCGCCTGGCTGCCGCTGTTTATGACCGCCGTGGTGGTTTCCACGCTGCTGTACCGCCAGAAGCGCGGCCTGCTCCTGGCCGCAGCGCTGGCGCTGACCGCCGGATGCTACCTGATGTTCCAGATCGCCATTCTCAGCGCCTGGGACGGGGTGTCCTTCAATGCGGCGGAGACGTCCCTCAGCTGGATCCTTTCCCGGCCCGTTTCCGTCCACATCGGACTGTACGCGGCGGCGGTCCTGGGCCTGGCCGGACTGATCCTGGCCGTGCGCCGCCGTGACCGGAACCGGATCACCCCGATGTCCGTCAAGGAGGCGGTGGACAGCCTGCCCACCGGGGTCTGCATCTGGCTGCCCGGCGGCCAGACGATCATGACCAACCGGACCATGGAACGGTTCTGCCGGGCGGCGACCGGGGAAGCGCCCATCAACGGGGAACGGGTATGCCGGCAGCTGCGGGACGGAAGCCTGCAGGACGGATGCGAACGGATCATGGCCGGGGATATGCCGGTGATCCTGCTGGCGGACGGGACGGTCTGGTCCGTCTCGGTGAGTGACGAAAGCTTCCGCAGCACGCCGGTCCGCCGCCTGCTGGTATCGGAGATTACGGAAACCTACCGCAAAACACAGTCCCTGCAGGAAATGCAGCAATCCCTCGCGGCGCTGAACGAACGGCTGACCGCCTACAACCGGGAGATCGTCGCACTGACCGCGGAGAAGGAACTGCTGAACGCCCGGGTGCGGATGCACGACCAGATGGGTGAAGACCTGCTGACCATGAAACGCTATCTCCGGGAAAGCGGGACGGAAGAGGACCGGCAGGGAATCGAAGCCATGCTGCGCCGGAACATCACCTTCCTGAAGACCGGGTTCAATCCGGTCCGCCGGGATGAATATGAAGTGCTGGCGGAGACGGCCGAAAAGCTGGGCGTGCATATTTCGGTGACCGGGGAACTGCCGCAGGCAGAACCCTGGAAGCATATTGCGGTCACCGGGCTCCATGAATGCTTTACCAACACCCTGCGCCACGCCCGGGGCGACCGCCTGGACGTGGATGCGGAAAAAACGGAGAACGGACTGCGGATCTCCTTTACGAACAACGGAATCCCGCCATCCGGTCCGATATCGGAAAAGGGCGGGCTGGCCGCCCTGCGCGGCCTGGCTGAACAGGCCGGCGGAAGGATGTCCATCTCGGTGGATCCCGTATTCCGGCTGACTCTTGAACTGCCCGGGGAGGTGCATCATGCCGTACAGAGTATTGATCGTTGACGACCAGGTCGTTCCCCGCCAGCTGTTCCAGGCAATCATCGCCGCGACGGACCTCTATGAGATCGTGGACATGATCGACACAGCGTCCGTTGCGGATACCTACTGCGCCCGGGGAGACGTGGACCTGGTGCTGATGGACGTGGTGATGAACGACGGTTCCAACGGGCTGGACGCCGCGGAGCGGATCCGAAAATCCTATCCCAGGGTCAAGATCATCGTCGTCACGTCCATGCCGGACGCCGCCATCCTTCGCCGCGCCCGGGCGATCGGCGTGGATTCCTTCTGGTATAAGGAAGTCCAGGCCCATCCCATGCTGGAAGTCATGAACCGGACCATGGCCGGGGAGCGGATCTGGCCGGATCATCCGCCGGTGATGCAGCTGGGCATCGCCCGGAGTACGGAGTTTACCGAGCGGGAGCTGGACGTGCTGCGCATGCTGGCTGACGGGCTGACCGACAAGGAGATTGCCGAGCGGCTCTTCCTGAGCATCACGACGGTCCGGTACCACGTGGGCAACCTGATGAGCAAGACCGGCCTGTCATCCCGGACCGAACTGGCGGTCCAGGCGGTCCGCAGCGGAATTACCGTTCCGGGAATTCAATAAATACTGTTGTTTCTGACAGGGTCAACCGAATTCCTCCATGCTACAATCACAGTGAAGACATTGTGCGTTGTCCATCATTCATCAGAACAAGGAGGAGTTCGAATGAAGAAACAAAGGCTATTTGCACTGATCATGGCCCTGGCCATGCTGCTGACGCTGGCGCCAACGGCCGCAACGGCAACGGCGGTTGGCGCGGACTACTGCCCGGCCAGCGCAACGGGCGGGCATAACTGGGTGTGGGAAGAACACGAGCCCACCTGTACGGAAGACGGCTACGCCTGTATGCGCTGCAGCCTATGCGGGGCTACTACGGACTACGATCCGATCGGCGCCCTGGGGCATTCGCCCCTGAGCGTGGATGCGAAGGAGCCGACCTGCGAGGAAAGCGGGTGGCATGCCGGCGCCCGCTGCAGCCGCTGCGGCGCGACGCTGCAGGGATTAGAGTATATCCCTCCTATCGGGCACAAATGGGACAACGGTGTGGTGACGAAGCCCGCCTCCTACACGGAAGAGGGCATCCGGACATATACCTGCCAGAATGACCAGAGCCACATCAAGCGGGAACCAATCCCGATGTGGACTCCGTCGCCGTCGCCGACGCCGACGCCCACCCCGACGCCGACGCCCACCCCGACGCCGACTCCAACACCAACTCCAACACCCACTCCAACTCCAACACCAACTCCAACACCCACTCCAACGCCGACTCCAACCCCGACACCGAGACAGGAACCGGCACCGGCTGCGCATGTGCATAACTGGGGTGAATGGAAGATCGACAAAACCGTCCATGCCAGCTGCATCCAGCGGGAAATGCTGTACCGGACCTGCAGCGGCTGCGGCGAGACCGAATACCGCTACGGCGATTACGGCGACCACGTCTGGGGAGAATGGCACCAGGTGCAGGCGCCGACTCCGGAAAAGACCGGCCTGGAGGAACGCGTCTGTGAGATTGATCCCAGCCACATGGAGCAGCGGGAGATTCCGCCGACCAATCCGGTTCCCGACCTGAATCCATCGCTAACCGCTTCCGTTTCCTGGGCGGAAGATGCCGGTAAGGGGAAACGATACTACGAGGCGACCGTATATGTGGACGGTATACTGACCAATACCGGCAATTGTGAACTCCGGTTGTGGCTTGCTCAGGATGAGGTCGAACGCATCAGCAGCGTTTCGGGCGGCGCTGATGCAGGCGACGGTACCTTCCATTTGATGCCCGGCCAGTCCATTACGTTCTCGAATATCCCGTACGGGGTATATGAGAAAGAAGTGGATGCGGGAGTCCTGAAAGATCATTTTGGAATCGGTGACCGTGCATTCTATTGGGACGGCACGGAGCACGACGAAAATTATGACTATTGGAAGACGCAGATGGTCGTTTGCAACAGTGCAGACTTCAGCATCCCGCTGACCTACCCGGACGGCATGGAAGAACTGCATCCGTCGCTGACCGCTTCCACTTCCTGGGCGGAAGATGCCGGCGAGGGGAAACGGTACGCCGGTGCGATCGTATATGTGGATCATATTCTGACCAATACCGGCAACTGTGACATAATGCTGTCACTTACTGAGGATGAGGTTTTTGGTACGTTCGTCAACGGAGAAATGATTACTGGTCCGATCATTAACTATGGGGAGGATGGCCCTGACTACTTGAAGCCCGGCCAGTCCGTCACGTTCTCGAAGATCCCGTACTGGGTAAGTCAGGAAGAAGCTGACGCAGGAGTTCTGAAAGATTCGTGGGGATTTGGCCGTGGATACTATGACAACTCACCGGACGATAACAGTAATGATTGGGTGGAACTCCCTTGGTGCGAAACAGAATTCAGCATCCCGCTGACCTACCCGGACGGCATGGAAGGGGAAGAACCGCATCCGGAACTGACCCTGATCCATGAATATGACGATCCGAATCAGGATATCTATGAACCGGACGGTAAGGTCCAGTCCCACCACACGCTCATGAATACCGGCAATGTTGTGCTGACCGTGGAGCTGGCCGCCGACGGCGTGGATGAGGAACTGAAATTCACGCTGGTTCCGGGTGACTGGTTCTCCGGCCCGTGCACCCTTTCCGACCTGGGAAGCCATGTGGCCCCCGGCACGGAAACCGAAGAGCTGATGGGAACCGTGCCCCTGGTATACCGGTATATCGGTTATGACAAGGATACCGGCGAAAAGCTGTGCGAATCCAATGCGGTTGAGCGCACCTACAAAGTCAGGAAGCCCGGACCGGCGGAATGGCTGATTCCGGACGAGAGCGATATGACGATAACGATGTTGGTTAAACCGGGCTATGAATCTGCGGATCCGGCGGGTTACCGGCTGGGAGAAGTTTGGTGGATAATCCTTACTGAATACAACACCGGAAAAGTACCCATTACAGTGACAAACACACATGATCCATATGACGGCTTTACTTCTGAAATAGAATATACGATTATGCCCGGCGAATCCAATGAGTGGTGGTTCTGGATGTGGGGAAAAGTTACCGAAGCAGACGTGGCAAAGGGTTCTTTCTACTACCCACCCGCTGAGATTACCTTCACTGATCCGGAAAGCGGAAACGTAAAGACGGCATATTCCAATTCCCTGACACTGCCGGTGATCAACGATCCCGGCCTGGTGCTGGCCAAATCCGTGGCGAACACCCCGGCCAATTCCACCTTCTTCACCGAAGGGGAGGAAATCCAGTGGAAGCTGACCGTGACCAACAACAGCAAAGAACCGATCCGGAACGTGACCGTGACGGATCAGGGGAATACTGTGGGCAGCTTCCCCGAGATCGCAGCGGGCGCTTCCGTGCCGGTGGCGCTTCCGGGCCACCTTGTTTCGGAATATGACGTGCTTGCCGGCACGGTGAGCAATTACGCCTGCGCGACGGGCGAAGACCTGAAGGGTACGGCCCATACCTGGGTCAGCAATATGGCACAGGCGCCGACCAGCGAGTGGTCGGAGACCATCCTGACTACTGAGAAGGATAAGGACGGCGGCGAACTGAAGAAGGGCGGCGGTGAAACCAAGAAGGACGACGCCGGCGATCCGAAGGGACCGATTTACGGCCTGAAGGTCGGCGCGGCGGCGGTGAAGGCCGAAGCCCATGCTCCGGCAAACGGCCTGTACTATGAACTGAATGAAGCCGTGGACTTCGTGATCACGGTGAAGAATACAGGCGCGGTCCCGCTGGAGAACGTATATGTGCTGGACAGCCTGGGCGGCTTCATGCCGATCGGCTCGATCACAGCCATCGATCCCGGCAATGAGGAATCCTTCCCCTTTACGTGGACCGTTACGCAGGGGGATATCGACAAGGGCTACGTGCTGAACAGCGCGACCATCGGTTATGAGTTCAACGGCGGCATTGCCGGCACACCGGTGAAGAGCAACTATGTGATCGTTCCGGCCGGAGAGAAAGGGCCCGACATTGTGACCGGCATCATGACCGGCGGCGGCCTGACCGGCAGCAGTATTACCGGCGGCGGTATCTCCGGCGGCAGCATCACCGGCGGCGGGATGACCGGCATGATCACCGGCGGCAGCATTACCGGCGGTATCACCGGCAGCGGCAGCAGCCACTTCACGCCCATCCCGCCGACCGGCAAGGACGGCAGTACGGACGGCGGCGCTGCGGACGGCAGCACCGCGGACGGAAGCGGATCCGGCGGGGCTGTGAACTGTGAACTCCGGCTGGACCTCCTGGGCGGAACCGAAGCCCGGTACACCCTGCACGCCTGCGGCGAACATGCCGCTGCCGCGCAGGCCGCGGAAGCGGCCGGCAAGGCCGGAAATCCCACGGAAGCTGTGAATATCTGGCGCGAGGAAGTCAACAAGCTGTATGAAATCTTCCATGAAGCAGCGGACGACGAAGGCAAGGCCGCATTGATCCAGGAGCGCGCGGTGTTCTTCGACTTTGCGAACGCGCAGCAGGCGCTGCTGGGCGACGAAGCCGCCGCGGAGCTGCTGCGGCTGAAGTGCACGCAGATGTGCTGCATCATCCATACGCTGCCCGCGGAACTGCCTGACAGCCTGGCCGGCAGCTATGCGAAGATGGTCAGCGGTCCGGCATACAGCCTGAGTGAGCGCATTATCAGCGAACTCAACGGCAGCGACAGCGACGTGACCGAGCACTACGGTGCCGGCGAAGCCCCTGCACTGGGCGACGTGATGAACCTGCTGCGCAGCGCAAAGCAGTACAACTACGACGAAGTTTTCCTCCGCGGACAGCGGATCTGGCAGGTTGCCCTGGACGGCACTGTGAACGAAGCCTACAAGGCGGCGGACAAGGACGCCCGCAAGCGGATCGTGACCTGGCGCAAGGCGCTGGATACGCTCTACAGCGCGGAGAAAGCCCTGATGAACCTGATCTATCCCGACAACCGGACGACGGTGGAAGAAGCGCTGATGAACCTGTACCGGAACGCGGCGTTCGATATCCAAAAGATCCGGTAAAAATCCCCCTGAACGGCGGAGCGGAGGGCAGATGCCCTCCGTTTTTTCCTGATCTGGCGGCGGGAGATTCCGGCTCGGTGGCAATGCTTTTCCGGTTATGCTATAATGACGCCGGAAAAATATCCGATACCGGGAGGAATGCATCATGATCAGACGCGGGAGACCCTGGATCATCCGCATCGCGGCGGTCGTGTCGGCGCTGGTGATCCTGACACCGGGTTCGGCCTTTATGGAAGGAGTCCGGGACATTATGGCAGGCAAGGACATCAAGCTGATTGTATCGTACAAGAAAAAAGGAGAGAACAATCCCCTCTATACCCAGCGGTTCGGGGCGGACCCCGGCGTGATGGAATATGACGGGCGGCTGTACGTCTTTATGACGGACGACATCATCGAGCGGGATACCGCCGGAAATGTGAAGGAGAATTCCTACAGCCAGATCCGGTGCATCAACTGCATCTCCTCCGATGATATGGTGAACTGGACGGATCATGGGCGTATCCGCGTGGCCGGCGCCGGCGGGATCGCCCGCGGCGCGAACAATTCCTGGGCGCCGTGCGCCGCCCACAAGACGATTGGCGGGCAGGAAAAGTTCTTCCTGTACTTCTGCAACGGCGGCAACGGCATCGGCGTCCTGACTGCGGACAGCCCGACCGGCCCCTGGCGGGATGAACTCGGCAAGCTGCTGATTACCCGGAATACGCCGAACTGCGCCAATGTGACATGGCTGTTTGACCCGGCGGTGATGGTGGATGACGACGGCACCGGCTACCTGGCGTTCGGCGGCGGCGTGCCGAGCGGAAAGCAGGCAAGGCCCGGTACCGGGCGGATCGTGCGCCTCGGGGAGGACATGATGAGCCTGGACTGCGACCCGGTGGCGCTGGACGTTCCGTACCTGTTTGAGGATTCCGGCATCAACAAGATCAACGGGAAATACATCTATTCCTACTGCTCCAACTGGCAGACGGACGGAAACGCCCTGCGCCTGAGCAGCGGCGCGATCCAGTACATGATGTCCGACGACCCGATGGGCCCGTATACCTACGTGGGGGAACTGTTCCCGAACGAAGGCAAGTTCTTCGGCATGTACGGCAACAACCACCATTCCATCGCCTGCCTGAACGGGGAATACTACCTGTTCTACCACAACCGGCCGGTGGAAAAGGCCATGAAGATCAGCGGCAATTACCGCAGCCCGCAGGCGGACCGGATCACCGTGAACGAGGACGGGACGATGAAGGGTGTGATCGGCACGATGCGCGGAATCAGCCAGCTGAAGCCCTTTGACCCGTACCGGGAGGTCGATGCCGCGACCATGGCGCGGCAGGCGGGAATCCAGGTATCCGTGAAGGACTGGAAGACGTGGGTTACCACCAAGCCCGGCGCATGGATGACGCTGTCCGGCGTGGATTTCGGGGAAGGCGCGGCCCGGGTGAAGGTTTGTGCTTCATCTGCTTCCGGCGGCACGATCTATATCGCTTCCGGTTCACTGGACGGGGAAGTCGCCGGTCAGATTGAGATTCCGGCCGGTACGGAGGAGCCCGCAGAATTTACAGCAGAATTGAACCTCTCCGGCCAGGTGGATGTGTACTTTGTGTTTGACAGCAATATTGAGTTTTATTCCTGGCAGGCGGAACGGTAAAAACTCGGAATATCACAAGGAGCTCTCCCGGACGGGAGAGCTCCTTTCAGTATGGTCCAAATGCAGTATGATTTTTCATGATTCCTTTCCCTGTGCTTTCAGGGCTTTGTATACTTCCTTCTGCGCCGGCAGACGATCCCAGCGCTTATAGCATTCACCGTATTCCCGGCAAATGGCTTTTGCCGATTCGGGTTTCAGGAACGGAATCAGGGAAAGACAATGGCGCTCTGCCGCGCGAAGCATCCATTGCGCGGAAAGATGCCATCCCTCTTCACAGCTGCGCATCAACAGCAGGCGAAGCGCCTGCTCCGCGTCTTCTGCGGAAGGCCTGCCTGCGGCGATCGCTTCTGTGATTTCGCTGATCCTGGCGTCAAAGCGGTCATGGCAGGCATCGTCCTTGACCGACTTTCCGAAGCCCAGCAGGCCATCTGTCGGCTTTGCTTTTTTTTCGCATTCTTCCAGCTCCTGCCGATAATCAGTGAAAGCCTGTTCCAGCTTTGCGATCCATTCGTTCATTGGTTGTTTTCCTTCCCGGTATCATTTCAGGCTGTCCGGATTGTCGCTTTCCGCCTCTTGCTTTTCCTTACCGGCTTTTATCCATGAGATAACGGCATATATGACCAGGCCGGCTCCGCAGAGGACGAACAGCCCGATGAACAGCCAGCGTGCGAGGGGAGTCATGGTTGTATCCGGGAGATTCCGGTCACGGAAGAGCTCATAGGCAAGGTATCCCAGATAACCGCCTGCAATTCCCAGGAGATAAGCACGGTTTTTCCGATTATTCATGGATCCAAAACCCTCCTTGTGGACCCGGAACCCCCGTGACAGCTGTCACGGGGGTTCCGAAAAGCCGGAGACTGATGATTATTTGCTCTTTTTCTGGGACAGGATATCGAACACCACGGCAGCCAGCAGGACAAAGCCCTTGACCACGCGCTGGTAGTTCGCGTCCAGACTGATCAGGCTCATACCCAGGTTGATTACGCCGATCAGGGTGGCACCGATCACCATGCCCAGTACGCTTCCTGCGCCGCCGCTGGCGGAAACACCACCCACCACGCAGGCGGAGATCGCGTCCATCTCAAAGTTCTTTCCGACATCCGCATATGCGGACTGGGAACGGGCAATGACGGTCATGGTGGCAACAGTGGTCAGGAAAGCCATATTCAGGTAAGCCAGGAACATAATCCGCTTGGTGCTCACGCCGGAGAGCCGGGCGGCTTCCTGGTTGCCGCCCACGACATAGAAATGGCGGCCAATGGTGGTCTTGCTGGTGATGAAACTGTAAATCAGGATGACGCCGGCTACCCACAGGAGTGTGGTCGGAATGCCGCCGTCCAGGGACAGGCGGGTCATCACCAGCAGGATGGCGGCAGCGCCGATCCCGCTCTTGGCGGCAGCCTGACGGACAGTATCTGCTTCATATCCCTTCTTTAAGCGGACAGCGCGGGTCCGGAAAACCACGAAGACAACCAGCGCAGCGGCCAGGATACCGAACAGGAGGCAGGGGATATTGAGCACGCCCTTTTCTGAAGGGAATACCCTGCCGTAGAACAGATTCTGGAAATCAACCGGGAACGGCGCAAGCGAACCGGTTTTGGAATTGCTTGAAAGGATGGAAGTTCCCAGCCCACGGAAAGAAAGATATCCGGCGAGCGTTGCAATCCACGGCGGAACATGCACATACGCAATCAGCGCGCCCAGTCCGCAGCCGTATGCGATACCGATCAGCAGCAGGAGCAGGATTGAGACGCCGGTTCCCAGTTTGGCAACGATCATGAATACGCCGCCCAGCGCGCCCAGCAGGCATACCACCGCGCCGCAGCTCAGGTCGATGTTGCCGCCGGTCAGCATGCACATCATCATGCCGGTGCCCAGGATATAAACGTACGCGTTCTGGTTGATGAGCTCTGAAAAGCTGGATGGTTTGAAGATACCGCCCTGGGTGAGCACCAGGAAAAACAGGTACACAAGGACCAGGACGATCAGCATCGCATTCTTTTTCAACGATGCGGCCAGATTTTTCCCTTTCATACTATGTCCTCCTCCCTGCGTTACCGTTTCTGCCGTTTGGACAGCACGTCGAAGATTACGGCGATCAGCAGCACCAGGCCCTTGACCACCTTCTGGTAGTTCGCGTCAACACCGATGATGATCATACCTTTGTTGATAATACCCATCAGCAGGGCACCGATGATCATACCGGAAACCTTGCCGGTTCCGCCGTATGCGGAGGCGCCGCCGATGAAGCAGGATGCGATGGCATCCATCTCATAGCCTTCGCCGTATACCGGGTCGATGCCCTTCGCGCGGGCGGCTGTCAGGATGCCTGCCAGACCGGCCAGCAGGCCGATGTTGGCATAGGCAAACCAATAGACATTCCGCGTTTTGACACCGGAAAGGGCAGTGGCTTTTTCATTGCCGCCGACCGCATACAGATGGCGGCCCATCGCTGTTTTGGTGGTCACATAGGCATAGACGCCCAATACCAGGCCGATCCAGATGAGCACATTCGGAAAGCCCCGGTAACACGCCATTTTGAACGTAATCCAGATCACCAGCGCGGAGATGATCACCATTGAAATGACCTGCCCCGGAATGGACTGGCTGATTCCCAACTTTTTCTGCACCAGGATTTTCCGGATTCTCAGAATGATAAACACCAGGACGAATATCACGCCGATGACCAGGCAGGTCAGGTTGAACTTTTCGACAAAGTTGGTTCCGATCAGCCCGCTCAGGAAGGCATTGTCCTTGGTGAACAACCCGTTGAGGCTTTCACTGGACTGCCGGATCAAATCCGGGATATAGCTGGTCTTGCCGTTGCCGAAGAGGTCCAGAAAGGTCTGGTTGGTAACGTCCACGCGCAGGCCGTTCAGCACTACATTGGTCAAGCCACGGAAGGCATACATGCCGGCCAGCGTTGCGATGAATGCCGGAACATGCAGCTTGGCGATCCAGAAGCCCTGGAAAGCGCCGATCACCAGACCTATGGCCAGCATGGTCAGCACGACAATCCATACATTGACACCGGATACCATCATCGTACATCCGACCGCTGCCGTAAAGCAGACAACCGAACCGACGGAAAGGTCGATGTTTCCGCCGGTGAGGATGCACAACAGCATACCGGTGGCCAGTACAAACACATAGGCGTTTTCAGAAATCAGGCCGGTGATGTTGGCCGGAAGCAGGATTTTCCCCTGGGTTAAGATGGCAAAGCCGATCGTGACAACAAACAGGGCAATGGTCATCGTATATTTACGGAAGAATGCCCCGGCGTTGAAATTCCGTTCACTCATGATCAATCACCTCTTCCCGACTGGAGGATCACAGCCATAATGCTTTCCTGTGTTGCCTCTTCCGCCTTCATCTCACCGACGAATTTTCCTTCGTTCATGATGTAGATCCGGTCGCTCATGCCCAGTACTTCCGGCAGCTCGGAGGAAATCATGATCACGGATTTTCCTTCTGCTGCCAGGTCGTTGATGATGCAGTAGATTTCGTATTTGGCGCCGACGTCAATACCGCGGGTCGGCTCATCGAGGATCATAATATCGGGATGGGCGAACATCCATTTGGCCAGCAGCACCTTCTGCTGGTTACCGCCGGAGAGGTTGCCCACCAGCTGTTCCACGGAAGGAGTTTTGATTTTCAGCTTGTCGCGGTATTCTTCAGCCACGGCGTATTCCTTATCTCCGTCGATGACCGTATGGCTGGAAATCTCATCCAGGTTGGCCAGGGAAGTGTTGACCTTGATGGACTGGCTCAGGACCAGGCCGTTTCCCTTCCGATCCTCGGTGACATAGGCGATCTTGTGTTTAATGGCATCGGCCTCGCTCTTTTTCAGGTGAACGTCCTTTCCGTCAATTTTCAGCTTGCCGGAAAAGTTGACACCGTAGCTCTGACCGAAGATGCTCATGCCCAGCTCTGTCCGTCCGGCACCCATCAGGCCGTAGATTCCTACGACTTCGCCTTTGCGGACATACATGGAAACATTGTCCACCACCTTGCGCTCCGGATAGAGCGGATGATGAACGGTCCAGTTGCTGATTTCCATTTTGATGTCGCCGATCTGAACCCCTTCCCGTTTGGGGAACCGGTTCGTCATTTCACGGCCGACCATTCCTTTGATAATCCGTTCCTCGGAGACCGGCTCCGTTCCCCGATTATCGATTGTTTCAATCGTGGCTCCATCGCGGACCACCGTTATCGTATCCGCTACGTAGGCGACCTCATTCAGCTTATGGGAGATGATGATCATGGTCATCCCCTGCTTTTTGAACTCGAGCATGAGGTCGAGCAGCGCGCGGGAATCTTCTTCGTTCAGGGAGGATGTGGGCTCGTCCAGGATCAGCAGCTTCGCGTTCTTGGCCAGGGCCTTCGCAATTTCCACCAGCTGCTGTTTGCCGGTACCGATATCCTTGATCAATGTCTTGGAACTTTCGGAAAGCCCGACCATCTTCAGGTATTTATCAGCTTCAGAATAGGTTTTATTCCAGTTGATGGCGAATTTGTGACCGCATTCATTGCCCAGGTACATATTTTCGCCGATCGTCATTTCCGGAACCAGCGCCAGCTCCTGGTGGATGATGACGATGCCCAGTTTTTCGGAGTCTTTAATCGTATGGAACTGGCAGACTTTTCCATCGTAGACGATGTCCCCTTCATAGGTGCCGTAGGGGTAAATGCCACTCAATACATTCATGAGGGTGGATTTTCCGGCGCCGTTTTCACCGACCAGCGCATGGATTTCCCCTTCTTCCACCTGAAAATTCACGTTGTCAAGGGCCTTGACACCCGGGAATGTTTTGGTAATGTTCCGCATTTCCAGCAATATTTTTGCCATGGCTCTCCTCCAGCTTTCCTTTCAGACCGTCCCACGGTCTGCAGGACGTTTGAGCGGTGAGAAATCTCAGAATTCCTAAAGGATGCAGGCGGGCCTTGCCCGCCTGCATCCAGGACAAAATCGGATTCGGGTTCAATTATTCGGGAAGCTTGTCAACGTGACCGTCAGCCGTCTCAATGTAGTAGCCGGAATCGATCAGCAGGGTCTTGTAGTTGTTGGCATCCGCGAATACGGGCTCGCACAGGAAGGAAGGAACGACCTTGACGCCGTTGTTATAGGTTTCGGTGTCGTTGACGTCAACCTCTTCACCCTTCAGGATCTGGCCAACCATCTTCACGACCTGAGCAGCCAGGGTCCGGGTGTCCTTGAATACGGACATGGACTGTTTGCCATCGATCATGTTGTTGGTGTTGGAAACGTCGCAGTCCTGACCGGTGATGATCGGCCATTCGCCATCGTAGTTCGCTTCCAGAGCGAGGGTGACGCCCAGGGCGGTGGAGTCGTTGGAGCACAGCCAGGCATCGATGTTTTCGCCGCCGGCATAGAAGGAAGCCAGGATGCCGTCCGCACGGGTCTGGGCAACGTCAGTCTTCCAGCTGGGGGTGGCAACATCAGCGAATTCGAACTGGCTGGACGGGATGACCAGCTTGCCAGCGTCGATGTAGGGCTTCAGGACATCGATTGCACCCTGATAGAAGTAAAGGGCGTTGTTGTCACCGGGGTCGCCAGCGGTGATTTCGAGGTTGAAGGGGCCTTCCGCATTGTCCAGGTCCAGCTGTTCCTTCACATAGGTGCCCTGCACGGTGCCGACCATGTAGTTGTCGAAGGTGGCATAGTAGTCAACGAACTCAGAGGCCATCAGCAGGCGGTCATAAGCGATGACTTTGACGCCCTTTTCATTGGCCAGTTCCAGCGCAGAACCCAGAGCATCGCCCTGGATGGCGGCGATCACGACGACCTTGCAGCCGTTGTTGATCATGTTCGTTACCTGGTTCAGCTGCTGCTGAACGTCGTTGGAGGCGAACTGAAGGTCGACATCATAGCCGGCATCCTTCAGCAGGGCTTCCATGTTGGCACCATCCTGATTCCAACGCTGCAGATCCTTGGTCGGCATGGAAACACCGACGGTATCCGCGAACGCGGAAGCGCAGCCGAGACACAGAGCCAGGGCAATAACCAGAGCCAAGATCTTCTTCATAGGGTTACACACTCCTTTTTATTTTTTACAGGACAACTGTCCTATAAATTCAAAAGATATATGGGTTCAAACCATTTCACATCTGGTCGTAATTTAGCACAAAACGGACCTACTGTCAACAGAATCAAAGCCGATTTCAGCAACAAATGCAAATATGCAAATCATTTTTAAACGTAATCGATTGCGATCGAAAAAATCTTACCTTTTCTGTTCCGACCGCCCGGGGCACGGGCTTTCCGGTTCCCCGAACCATCCATCTGCCGGGGAATCAAAAAAACCCCGGATCGTACGGTCCGGGACACCGGGATTTACCGGCTGGCCTGGTAGATGGCCAGCATATCCTCTTCTTTCAGCAGGCGGGCGGAGCCCATGGCGCCGCCGACGCCGACCGCGCACTTGTGGGCCATGAGGGCCAGGTCCTCGTCCGTGGCGGCCACTCCCAGCTCCCGCAGGTTCGTGGGCATTCCGATCCGGCGGAAGAAGGCCTCCAGCGCTTCGATTCCCCGCAGGGCGATTTCCGCATCCGTACCGGACGGATCCACGCCCATCACATTGAGGGCAAAGCGTTTGAACCGGGGCAGGCATTCCGGGCAGACATAGCGCGCCCAGCTTCCCCATACGGCGGCAAGGCCCGCGCCGCCCAGTGTGACGTAGGGGATACCGGCCGCATCCAGCGTATCCGTAACCCGCTGCAGGAGGCCGGAGCGGATGACGCTCCCGCCGCCGTAATGAATCAGGACCTTTTTGCCGCCAAATTCCCGGACCAGCTCCGCCACCCGGGACTCCGTGCCCTTTCCGAAAACGACCTTGGTGGGGGTGTAGTAATTGAAACCGAACATATGACCTTCCTCCCGATGAATGATGATCCGATGTGTATTTTTCCTTCCTGAAAAGAATGGTAAACCTTCGAGTTCACTTTATGTCAAACATGAATTTTGAAGCGCGAAAGAGGCCGTTTAATTACCTATTGACATAGTAGGCAAAATGGAATATAATGCCCGTGGTAACGACCCAGACCCAAGCAAAGGAGATTACGGAATGAGCATATACGCGGACCACGCCGCGACCACCGCCATGAGCGAGGCGGCCATCGCCGTCATGACCCAGTGCATGCGGGAGGAATACGGAAACCCGTCGAGCCTGTACCGGATCGGGCAGCAGGCCAAAGAGACCCTGGAAAACGCGCGGCAGGAAATCGCCGCGGTGATCAATGCGGAGCCGCGGGAGATTTATTTCACCTCCGGCGGAAGCGAGGCGGACAACCAGGCGATCCGTTCCGCGGCCCTGGCCGGGAAACGGAAAGGAAAGAACCATATCATCTCCACTGCCTTTGAGCACCACGCGGTGCTTCATACGCTGGAGCAGCTGAAGACCGAAGGATTCGAGGTGACCCTGCTGGACGTGCACACGAACGGCGTGGTGCGCCCGGAAGAGGTGGAAGCCGCCATCCGGCCGGAAACCTGCTTGGTGACCGTGATGACCGCCAACAACGAGATCGGCACCATCCAGCCGATCCGGGAGATCGGGGAGATCTGCCGGGCCCGCAAGGTGCCGTTCCATACGGACGCGGTGCAGGCGGTGGGACCGCTGGATATCGACGTGAAGGCGGAGGACATTGATTACCTGTCGGCTTCCGCCCACAAGTTCCACGGCCCCAAGGGCGTCGGTTTCCTGTATGCCCGGAAGGGACTGCCGCTGCTGCCGCTGATCAACGGCGGCGCGCAGGAAAAGGGAAAGCGCGCCGGCACGGAAAACCTGCCCGGAATCGTGGGCATGGCCGCGGCGCTGAAGGAAAGCGTTTCCGAGCGGGATGCCGAAGCCGCCCGGCTGACGGTGCTCCGGGACCGGCTGATTGCCGGGCTGAATGAAATCCCGCACTCCTCGCTGAACGGGGACGCCGAAAAGCGCCTTCCCGGGAACGTGAGCTTCTGCTTTGAAGGCATTGAAGGGGAATCCCTGCTGCTCCTGCTGGATGAGAAGGGCATCAGCGCCTCCTCCGGCAGCGCCTGCACCTCCGGCTCCCTGGATCCCAGCCACGTGCTGCTGGCGATCGGCCGGGTGCATGACGTGGCGCACGGTTCCCTGCGCCTGACCCTCGGGCGGGAAAACACCCCGGAGGACGTGGACGAGATCATTGCCGCCGTAAAGGACATGGTGGCATACCTGCGCAGCTTCTCGCCGGTGTGGCGGGACCTGCAGAGCGGAAAGATTCCGCATATTCTGTAACCGGGAGGGACAGCAAGATGGCACTGTACAGTGAAAAAGTCATGGACCATTTCCTTCATCCGCGGAATGTGGGCGTCATTGAGGACGCGAATGCCGTGGGCGAAGTCGGCAACGCCAAGTGCGGGGACATCATGAAGATGTACCTGAAGATTGAGGATGACATCATCCAGGACGTGAAGTTTGAAACATTCGGCTGCGGCAGCGCGATCGCCTCCAGCTCCATGGCCACGGAGATGATCAAGGGCAAGCCGCTTTCCGAAGCGATGCAGCTGACGAACCAGGCGGTGACGGAAGCGCTGGACGGCCTTCCGGCCCACAAGCTCCACTGCTCCGTACTCGCGGAGGAGGCCATCCAGTCCGCCCTGGAGGACTACCGGAAACGGCAGGAGAAAGGGGCCGCAGAATAAAGGAAGAAACGGCATGAAACAGGTACTGGCTTTCGGGGATTCCAACACATGGGGACTGGTTCCCGCCTCCGCGGGGGAACGGTATCCCGCGGACGTCCGCTGGACGGGCCGGCTGCAGAAGGAACTGGAAAGCCGGGGGATCCGGATCCTGGAGGACGGCGTATGCGGACGCACCACCGTGTATGAGGATCCGGTGCGGCCGGGCCTCCGGGGAATCGACGATATTGCCCGGTATGCCGGGACGGAAAACCTGGATGCCGTGATCCTGATGCTCGGCACCAACGACTGCAAGGCCGCTTTCCATGCCGCACCGGAGGAAATCGGCCGCGGGCTGGAACAATGCCTGGACCGGTTCGAAAACCTGGTGCCTCCGGAACGGATCCTGGTCTGCTCCCCGCTGCGGCTGGGAGAAGACGTATGGAGACCGGACAAGGACCCGGCGTTTGACCGGCAGTCCGTGCGGGTGTGCGAAGCGCTGCGGGAAATTTACCGCGGGATCGCGGCCCGGCGGGGGAACAGCTTCCTGGCCGCGTCCGATTACGCGGCGGCCAGCCCGGCCGATGAAGAACATATGGACCCGGAAGGACACGCCCGGTTTGCCGCGGCGGTCCGGGAGGCGCTCCGGGCGCTCCTGTGAATCCGGTTTACGCGCTGCCCCTGCGAAAAGCAGGGGCAGCGCCTGTTTTCGGCGAATATATACGAATATATACCGGATCAATGGAAGAGAAGACCCGGCTGAAGGAGAAAAACAGCATGACACAGGAAAAGATCAGGGAGATTCTGGACAGGACGGACTACATCCGGACCAGCGGTTCGGAGGCGGAAAAGACGGCGGCGGTTTACCTGGCGGAGGAATGCCGGAAATACGGCGTACAGGCCGCCCTGGAGCCGTTTGACGTATGGACGGCGGAGATCCGGGAAGCGGTGCTGACCGCCGACGGCCGGGAGATCCCCTGCAAGGGGTACAAGCTGTGCGGCAGCGGAAGCGTGGAAGCGCCGCTGTGCTACCTGCCCAATACGGACCCGGCTTCCTGCGCGCAGGCGAAGGGAAAGATCGTCCTGCTGGATACGGGGATTACCTACTGGGTTTACCATGACCTGCTGAATGCCGGCGCGGTCGGATTCATTACCTACGACGGGGATATCCACTTTGAAGACCGGGATATCGACCAGAAGATGCTGCGCCCCTACGTATCCCTGGGGAAGAAGGTGCCGTGCGTCAATATCAACGCGAAGGACGCCTTTGAGCTGGTGAAATCCGCTCCCGCGTCGGTATCGATCCGGATTGAGCAGGAGGAAACCGCCGGGGAATCCCAGAACGTGGTAGCGGAGATTCCCGGGAGAACCGACGAATGGATCGTGCTGACGGCCCATTACGATTCCACGCCGCTTTCCCACGGCGCGTATGACAATATGTCCGGCTGCGTGGGACTGCTGGGAATCATGGAAGCGCTGCGCGAAAAGGCCCCGCTCCGCTACGGGCTGCGGTTCGTGTTCTGCGGCAGCGAGGAAGTCGGCCTGCTGGGTTCCAAGGCGTATACCGCGGCCCATGAAAAAGAACTGGGGAAGGTTGCGCTGAACATCAACCTGGATATGATCGGCACCTATATGGGACGGTTCATCACCTGCGTCAGCGCGGAAGACAAGCTGCTCCATTTCATTGAGTATTTCTGCGCCCTGCGCGGATGGGGCCTGTACGGGCGGCAGGATGTTTATTCCAGCGACTCCACCCCCTTCGCGGATCACGGAGTGCCGGCACTGTCCTTTGCGCGGATCGCCCCCAAGTCCCAGGCGACCATTCATAACCGCTATGATACCAAGACGCTGCTTTCCGAAACGCAGCTGGCTGAGGATATCGATTTCCTCACCGACTTTACGCTGGCCATGGCGGACGCGGTGAAGTGCCCCGTTTCCCGGGAAATCCCGGACAGCGTGAAAACCAAACTGGATGAATACCTGCTCCGGAAGCGCCGGAAAGAGTAACCGGGAAAATGAAAGGCGCCGGAAGTGCACAGCACTTCCGGCGCTTTTGTTTCTTCATTACGAATTCATCAGCCGCTCCAGGAACCGGGCAACCCCGTCCTCATCGTTGCTTTCCGCAATTTCATCCGCGGCCGCCCGGACATCCTCCAGGGCATTGCGGACCGCAACCCCGCAGCCGCACTGCCGGATGGGCTCAATATCATCATTGTCATCGCCGAAGAAGACCGCCCGGGTCGGATCAATCCCGAATGCGTCCAGCATATTCCGGACGCCGTTCCATTTGGTGGCGGAGCGGCTCATGACCTGGAGCAGTTTCCCCTCGGCCACGGAAAAGTAGGTATCATCCGGCAGGCGGACCGCCAGCTGATCCGCCGGGAGCTCCGGATGGCTGGCGAGAATTTTATAGATTTTCTCCGCCAGGGGAAGATCCAGGAGGCGGTCCGTGACCTTCGGCGCCCAGGGCGGGATATCCATATTGGCGTAAATCCCGTTTTCCGCTTCCACGGAAAGGACGATGCCGGGGATGGCGGAAAACTGTTCCAGCACGGAAAGGGCACTGCCTTCCGGGATGGGGTTCTCAATCACGGAATCCTTCGTGATCGTCCGGGCACCGTTCAGCGTGCAGACCGCATCGAAGGCGACCTGCCGGCAGTATTCCCCGATGGCCCGCTCCGGCCGCGCGGTGGCGGCGAAGAGCCGGCCCCCGTTTTCCTGCCAGAGCTGCAGGACGCGGACGGTGTAGCCGGAGATGGTTTTATCCGTACGGAGCAGCGTCCGGTCGAAATCAACGATGGCGGCCAGGCAGGGCAGGCGTTTCATACGGTTCCTCCTGTGAGCGGAATTTACCGGTAAGGATACCAGGAATCCGCCCTGATGGCAAGGGAGGCGGGAGGGTTCAGTTCAGCGCTTCCCGCAGCACTTCCAGGTTTTGCTCCATGATGGACAGATAGCTGGCTCCCGCCTGAATCTCCGCGGCGGTGACCCCCTGCATGGAATCCAGCGTGAGGATTTTCCGGTCTTTCTTCGCGGAAGACTGGATGACGGTTTCCGCGATCCTGCAGTCGGATCCTTCGATGGCCAGTACGACCGGCAGGTCCAGCTCGTCGAGTTTCTGCGCCAGGAAAACGATGGTTTTGAAGCTGGCGCCCGTTTCCGCGGAGCAGCCGGAGAAGGCGGCATAGCAGGTGAGGCCGTAATCATCCGCCATATAACGGAACGGGAAACGATCGCCGAAAAGAACCACCTGATGCGCGGCGGAGGCGATGACTTCCGAATATTGCGCGTCCAGCGCGTCCAGGCGGTCACAGTAGGCAGCGGCGCCGGCGGTATACGCTTCCGCGCAGTCCGGGTCGGCTTCCGCAAGCCGGGCGGCAATCCCGGTGACCAGTTTCCGGGCATTGCGCAGGGAAAGCCAGACATGCTCGTCTGCTTCCTCCTCTTCATCTTCCTCATGGGATTCCGGCTCCATCCCCTCGATGAGCTCCTCGGCCTTCACGTCATCACCCAGGAGATCCAGCAGGCTGATGACCACCTGGTCCGGGTTGACAGAGCTTTTCAGGGCATCCTCCACCCATTTGTCCGATTCCCCGCCGACATAGACAAATACATCGCAGGAGGCGATTCGCATCATATCCGCCGCGGTGGGCTGGTAGCTGTGGAGATCCACCCCGCTGTCCAGCAGCATGGTGACCTGCGCGTGCTCCGCGCCGCCGGATACCTGCCGGATCCAGTCGTATACCGGGAAAATGGTGGTGACAATATCCAGCTTTTCCCCCTCCGCTTCCACAGCCGGGACGGCTGCGGAAACCAGGAAAAGAACGGAAGCCAGCAATACGGCCAGCAGTTTTCTGCGCTTCATAGGATCATCCTCCAGGGTTTCAATGACTGACCGGACGAGATCAAAAACCGGTTGCTCCAGTCATTGAACCGGGTCCTTCGGCATATGCCGAATTTGAAAACCGTTCTCAATTATATGCATCGATGGGATACATGTCAAGAAAAATGAGAACCGTTCTCAAAAAAGAAAAAGCCGCCGGAATGGCGGCATGGGGGATTATTCCGGGAATTTGATTTCCATGTACCGGCGGAAGGTGGAAAAACCGGCCGTCTCGTAGAAGGCCAGGGCGCCGCGGTTGAACTCCCACATGTTCAGCTCAATCCGGCGGAAGCCTTTTTCCCGCGCGAATTCCCGGATGAACCGGATCATCGCGGAGGCAACGCCCTGCCGGCGGCAGGAGGCATCGACGCCGAATTCGTCAATATCCAGGAAATCCCGCTCAAACATGAAGGGGTTTTCCGGCTTATTGATATGGTTCAGGACCGCGAAGCCGCAGACCTTTCCTTCCAGCTCCGCGATGACGATTTCCTGCTGGGGGTTTTTCCATATCACGTACAGGAAATCCCGCAGTTCGTCGCAGAAACCCGGTTTGAAAACATCCGGGACTCCGGCGACGTGCAGGTCATTGACCTCCCGGCGCAGTTCATTGACGCGGTCCAGGTCCTCCTCCCGGGCCAGCCGGACGGCGACCGGGGAGAGGGCAGATTCCTGCACGGGGACTTCCGCGTCTTCCCGGAGGAGAGCATACTGGGCGACATCGCAGAAGCCCTGGTTATTCCTTCCGGCTCCGTGCAGGATGCCTTCCAGCTTCATGCCAGCCTTGGCCATGACCCGGCCGGAACCGGGATTGTTTACATCGTGATGCGCGATGACGCGGCGGAGCCCCGCGGTCTCAAACAGCCAGGCGTTGACCGCCCGGAGGGCTTCGGGCATGATGCCGCGGCCCCAGAAGGCGCGGCCGAGGCAGTATCCGAGCTCCGCAGATTCAAGGGGCTCAATGACACTGACCGCCGCGATATTCCCGATGACTTCTCCGGTTTCCTTCAGGACGATTGCCCAGTTGAAGAAACTGCCGTCATCGTAGCGGGAAATCCAGTCCGCCAGGACCATCCGGGTGATCTCCACACTGCCGTGGGCCGGCCAGGTCAGGTATCGGGTGACCTCCGGGTCCGACGCCCAGTTCCTGAACATGTCTTCCGCGTCCTCCGCGCGGAAACGGCGAAGGATCAGCCGATGGGTTTCCAGCTGCTGTGTTCCGGGTTTGTTCATTTCATTCACGCTTCCTTTCTTCTCCTGAATATAAAAAAGATCACTTATCCGACGAACGATAAGTGATCTTCAATGCGGGTGCATTTTCCGGAAACGGGCTTATCGGCTCTTCGGACGATGGTATGTGAAATAATAACCCCAGCAATACGCTTCGGCCATCATATAAACCATACCGTTCATCGTCATGGGAAGAGCTCCTTTCCGGAAACATTGGAGTGAGTATACCCTGTAATCCGGCACTGCGTCAAGTATCAATTATCCGTTTTCCGAAAATCAGCCGGCACCCGGGGTAAAAGTGTCCTTCTCAACGGCTTCGTACAGGTCTTTTCCCATTTTTTCCTCAAAATAAGCTTTCAGCTCCAGGTTCCTGTTCCATTTATCCGGATCATAAAACCCATAGCGGCGCTTCACATCGCCCATCCGGTCGATGATGTCCATGACGCCTTCCGCACCGGAGATGGAATCGCACAGCTGGATCAGGAGATCGTAATCATCATATACCGCCTCCTGCAGCTTTTCCCGGATGAGGCGGGTTTCCTCCTCACTGGTATCAAAGCTCCCGACATAGCTTTCCATGCGTTTGTCGTTGAAGGAATGCGTGAGGCAGATCCGGGCGGCATCCTCATAGCCGAGGGACATCATATACGTATATCCGTCGGATACATGCCCCAGGTGGCGCTTGCCGAAACGGCGGCCGATATCGTGGAGCAGGCCGAGGACATACGCCTTGTCGGGATCCAGGCCCGCGTACAGCGCGATTTTCTCCGCGCAGTGGGCCGCTGTGCGGCTGTGATCTCCCCAGGGACCGGGGTTGAGCGGTTCGGCTTCCGCCAGGATCCGCTCCGCTTCGCCACGGCCGGGATATCCTTTGCGGGCATGCGTCGCCGCGGGAGTGTTCTGTTCCATGCAGTTATAGTCCTTTCTATGTGCATCTTCAATTAAGTTTCTTCCTGCTCCCGGTCCCATTCCCGCAGGAACTGTTCCATGAACGCATGGCGGGAGGCCGCCATTACCCGGGCTTTTTCCGTATTCATCCTGTCCTTCAGCAGGAGCAGCTTTTCATGGAAATGCGCGATGGAATCCTCCGGCGGCCGTCCGTGCTTTCCGCCGTAGGCAAACGTCCGGGCAATTCCGATGGCCCCGATCGCGTCCAGCCGGTCCGCATCCTGGATAATCCGGCCTTCGGTTGTTGCGGGACGTTTATCGCCGTTCTGGCTGAAGGAAACGGAATTGACCGCCTCACAGATCCGGTCTTCCGTTTCCGGACTGATTCCCTGCCCGCGCAGGAAACGCCGGGCGTTGGCGTTGTTCTCCGTATGGAACAGCTTATGGTCGTCCGCGTCATGGAGCAGGGCACCCAGGGAAACAACCAGCCGGTCCGCCTCCGGTTCTGTTTCCAGGATCAGCAGGGCGTTCCGGTACACCCGCATGGAATGCCCGAATCCGTGGCCGTCCGTATTCTCCGCAAAGAGAGTCCGGATATAGTCCTTTGCCGCTTCCATCAGCATCTGCATTTTTTCCACTCCCCCGCTGTCCGGTACTGCGGATTCATCATACCATGGAACAGGACCCGCAACAAGGGAAAGCGCGGAAGCAGGAAAAAACGCCTTCCGGGGCGAAAAGAAAAACAAGGATTTTCAAGACACAGAAGGTGTAAAAAAATGAAAAAGGGAATCGGCAGACGGAAGATCCTGATTCCGGTGGTGGCCGTGCTCCTGGTGATGACCGCGGCATATATCCTGATCAGTTTCCATACATTCCGGCAATATGAGATCCGGGACCTTGAGGATTACTCAAAGGGACTGACCGGCCTGATTGCCGGGGATATCATCGACGTGGAAGATATTGACGGATACCTGGAGCAGGGACGGAATTATCCCGGCTATGCTGAGACGGAACACAAGCTGTACCTGCTGCGGGAAGCCTACCCGGATATCGTTTACCTGTACGTCTACCAGGTCCGGGAGGACGGTTTCCATGTGGTGTTTGACCTGAACACGGAGCAGTTTGCCGGGTCGGAACCGGGAACGGTGGAACCGTTCTTCCCGGCATACCAGCCGTATATTCCGGACCTGCTGGTGGGAAAAGAAGTTCCGTCGATTGAGTCCAATGAAAAATACGGCCATGTGCTGACGGTGCTGACCCCGGTCCGCGACGCGGAAGGAAACTGCCGGTGCTACGTCGGCGCGGACAGTTCCATGGATATGCTGCGGGAATATACCTGGAACGTCATCAGCCAGGTTGGGCTCATTTTCCTGATTGTGCTGGGAATCATCCTGGCTGTGAGCATTTTTGCCACAGACCGGGGTGTGATCCGGAAGATGGATAAACTGGAGGACCGGGCCTACCAGGACACGCTGACCGGACTGCAGAACCGGACCGCATACTATGATTACAATGACGTGCTGAACAAAAAGGAAGATACCGGGGACGCGGATTTCTCCATTGTGATGATCGATATCAACTTCCTGAAACGGATGAATGATACCTACGGCCATGAGCAGGGCAACCTTTACCTGCAGCATGCCGCGAACCTGATCCGGAAGGTGTTCGAGGAAGAACATGTATACCGGATCGGCGGGGATGAGTTTGCGGTGATCCTGGAAGGAAAAGCCCAGGAAGGCGCGGAGGAACGCATCCGCGCATTCAAGGAGGAAGCGGCAAAGCTGCAGGCGGATGATTCCCTGCAGCCATGGGAAAAGGTTTCCGCCGCGGCGGGGATCGCAAAATACGAAAAAGGCCGCGACGCATCCACCGAGGAAGTGCTGCGCCGGGCCGATGAGGCCATGTACCGGGACAAGATTGCCATGAAGGCCGTCCGGACGGACACCTGAAAACCGGCTT